>CBFGIY010000010.1:24420-41735 GCA_965648935.1 Caldifarciminota bacterium | reverse complement strand
TGGGTGTTGCTCCGGGTGTCGAATTGCTCGTTGCCCGCACAGAGCTATTCAAAGTCCGGTCGGGACGCTACTACGAATACAGCATGGAAGAGGACACCTACATCGAGGCGCTGGAGTGGGCCGGGCGGGTTGGGGCTGACATCGTGTCTACATCGCTTGGTTACCGAGGTTGGTACGGTGACGGCCAGTTCGACGGCCGCACCGCGCCAGTATCGGTTGCGGCTGACCGCGCCGCTCGCCGCGGCATGCTTGTCATCACCGCCATGGGTAACCGTGACACGCTAGTCTATCCGTGGCCGCGACCGTACATTGTCGCTCCGGGTGACGCTGAGAACGTTATAACGGCAGGCGGGGTACAGAAGACGCTCCAGCCTTGGCGCGGAACCGGTACCGGCCCCACCTCGGACGGCCGCGTCAAGCCTGATCTTGTCGCGTTGTCCGATACTGTCGCGGTCGCCTCGCCCGATTCGGCAGACTGGCTGGATGGCTCGGTCGGCACGTCCTGCGCCACCGCGCTCATCGCCGGGGCCGCTGCTCTTCTCAAAGAGGCCCATCCCTCCTGGAGCGCCGAATCGATCAAGACCGTTCTCTGCTCTACCGCCTCCCTTTCGACCAAGAGCTGCACGTTCGGGTTCGGCGTGCCGCGAGTTGATTCAGCACTTCGTCTGCATCCGCCAGACAAGACCAACGAACCGGTCACGCGCGACGCCATATCGCTCGTCTTCCCGAATCCCTTCGTCGGCGGACAGCACGACCGAGTATGGTTCGCACTCCACATCCTCCGGCCCCAGACCGAAGCGAAGATATCCATCTATTCGGCCTCTGGGGCGCTGGTGCGTACTATTGAGCTGAATGCGTCTGCATTGCCCCGACCCGGCCGGTACGGCGTTGAAGGCAACATCGCTGAGCTGGAAAGAATTGGTTCGTACTGGGATGGCAACAACGATGCCGGACGGCCGTGCGCGGCCGGTCTCTATGTTGCGGTACTGCGGACGACCTTCGGCAGTCACTCGACGCGCTTCGCCTTGGTGCGCGGAACTTGACTTCCTTGCACTTCGTTATAGATTGACTGTCGTAGGGTATTCCAGCGTAGCTCAATTGGTAGAGCATCCGGCTGTTAACCGGAGGGTCACAGGTTCGAGCCCTGTCGCTGGAGCTTCCTCGGCCCGTCGCTGAACGCGGCGGGCTGAGGCTTCTGTATCTGAGTTCTGCGCCAAGAACGAAGACCGGGTATTGCCTTCCCGGACTGATGGGCGCGCCATAGGACAATACTCCCCATCATCTCCGAGTTCGCGTGTCACCGCGAATGACCCTCCCTTGACGAAGTGGAACTGCTGCTCTAGACTGCCGACGTGAATCAACCTAAGACAACCAACCGCATGCACGCTCATGACTCGGCGGACTCCGCCCGGCCCAAGCTGCTACTGGTCGATTTTGAGAATGTGCCTAGAGCGGACCTTTCGCGCATCGATGACAGCTACCGCATCATCATCTTTGTCGGTCTGAGCCAGAAGAGCGTGCCTATCGAGCTTGTGACCGCAACCCAGAGGCTCGGCAAGCGCGTCGAGTGGCAGAAGGTCACAGGTGAGGGACGCAACGCGCTTGATTTCTTCATCGCGTGGCATCTCGGTCGGGTCTTTGAGCGCTCGCCGCGTCCTGAGTGCATTGTGCTGTCGATGGACAAGGGTTTTGACCCTCTGCTTAAGCACCTCAACGCAGCGGGTATGAAGTGTCGCCGCGTAGGAAACCTTGCGGAACTGGGTGCGCCCCCTGTCGCCTTAAGGAACCAAACGCACCGAACCGGTCATGCCGCAGACGACCCCAACGTCGCGCGAGTGAAGGAGGTTCTGGGGCGCTCCGACAAACGCTCCCGCCCGCGGAAGCGCAAGACTCTGGCGCAGGCGATCTCCGCCATGTTTCAGAAAACGCTGACGCGCGAGGACATCGAACGCATTATTGACACGCTCACTGCGCGCGGCGACATATCGGAGTCCAAGGGCGTGTTCAGCTATCACTTCTAGATTCCGCCACACTCTGCAATCGAGCCCTTGACTTGCCGAGTCGCCGGACTAGAATCCGGCCCGATGCACGCTTTCCGAGGCGGCGTTCACCCGAAAGAACACAAGCGCTCGACCGAGCACAAGCCGGTCGAGTCGTTACCCCTTCCTGAACGAGTCTACATACCGATGTCTCAACACATCGGTGCGCCATCCAAACCTGTCGTCGCCAAGGGCGACGAGGTGAAGACCGGTGCTGTGATAGGCGAAGCCTCTGGCGCGGTGTCGGTGCCGACCCATTCCTCTGTCTCGGGCCGAATCGTCGAAGTTGGCCACCTGCCGCACCCGTTCACGGGACAGCGGGTAGTGACAGTTGCTATCGAATCTGACGGCTGCGACACGCTCGCTAGCGGTATCGGTGAGCGTGACTACTCGGACTTCACCCGGCGACAGATCATTGACGCCATTCGCGCAGCCGGGGTGGTTGGTATGGGCGGGGCGGCCTTCCCGACCCACTTCAAGCTGGACCCGCCCAAAGACAAGCGTATCGACTGCCTGCTCATCAATGGCTGTGAATGCGAACCCTTCCTGACCGCGGACCATCGCCTGATGCTGGAGCAACCTGATGAGCTAGTCGAGGGCGCGCGCATTCTCGCCCGGGCTCTTGGCGTAGAGCGTGTTCTCATCGCCATAGAGGACAACAAGCCTGATGCGTTGGAGCGCGTTCGTGCTGTTGCAGTGGGCTTCGAAGTACGTAAGCTTCGGACGAAGTACCCGCAGGGCGCGGAGAAGCAGCTTATCAAAGCCTGCCTCGGCCGCGAGGTTCCGAGCGGTGGACTGCCGATGGATGTCGGCTGCGTGGTGCAGAACGTGGGCACTGCCGTTGCAGTGCGCGACGCCCTACGGTTCAACCGACCGCTGATTGAGCGAGTGACCACGGTGACCGGAACTGCTATCGTCGAACCCAAAAACCTGCGCGTACGTATCGGCACGCCGGTCCGGAGTCTCGTCAAGTTCTGCGGCGGCTATCGCGGCCGCGCCGCGAAACTGGTCATGGGCGGGCCGATGATGGGCGTCGCGGTCAGTACTGACGATGTGCCGGTGCTGAAGGGCACTTCCGGAATCCTAGTGCTGGACGAGCGCGCAGCAATCGAACCCGAAGAACAGGACTGCATTAGGTGCGGTTCCTGCATCCGCGCCTGCCCGATGGGTCTCGCCCCGCAGCGGCTGTATTACCATGCGTTGCGCAAGCGGCTCGATGCCGCCGAGCGAGACCACGTGATGGACTGCATCGAGTGCGGTTGCTGCGCCTATGCCTGTCCTGCCAAGATAAGGCTGGTACACCGGTTCCGGCACGCCAAGAGCGAGATCCAGGCACGCAGGAAGTCAAGACAATGAGCGAGACCCGACTGATGGCAGTATCGGCCTCACCTCACCTGCGCTCGCCGGTAACCGTGAGCCGTATAATGTGGCTCGTTTGCATCGCGCTCCTGCCGGCCTTGGGGGCCTCGGTGTGGTTCTTCGGGCTGCGTTCACTCTTGCTCGTTGGGCTGTCGGTCGCATCGGCTGTTGGCTTCGAAGCGGTCACTCAGCGCGCGTTCGGCCGGCGCGTGACCGTGACCGATGGCTCGGCCGCACTGACAGGACTTCTGCTTGCCTTCAACCTGCCACCCGGTGTGCCGTGGTGGATACCGGTGGTCGGTTCTGGCTTCGCGGTCATTGTCGCCAAGGGCTTCTTCGGCGGGTTGGGGCATAACTTCGTCAACCCGGCACTTGCCGGTCGTGCCCTCCTGATGGCATCATGGCCCGGACTGATGACCGCGCGCTGGCTTGCGCCAAGCGGCGGCTCCATTTCCGGCATCGACGCCGTATCGGCCGCAACGCCGCTGGGCATGCTCAAGAACGCGCACGAGATAGCCGGTGCGGCCGGAGACCCGGCCGCACTGCTAGTCCGGGTCCAATCCTGGCCGGTGATTGGCAGGCTCTTCTGGGGTCAAGTCGGCGGCTGCGTCGGTGAGACCTCGGCCCCGGCACTGCTAATAGGCGGGCTTGCGCTGGTGATCCTGCGTGTAGTCGACTGGCGCATACCACTCGCCTACATCTCCACTGTCGCTCTCCTGGTCCTTGCTCTGCCCGGCCCCAAGTCGGCCCTGCCCAATTACGTGCTGTTTCACCTTTTCTCGGGTGGGCTGATGCTCGGCGCGTTCTTTATGGCCACTGACTACGTCACATCGCCTATCACCGGCAACGGCCGTATCGTGTTCGGTATCGGCTGCGGCCTCCTGACGGTTACGATCCGTCTTTGGGGAGGTTTCCCAGAGGGCGTATCCTACGCCATATTGCTAATGAACGTCGCGACCCCCTTTATTGACCGCCTGACGCGGCCGCGGCTCTTCGGTGCCCGAAAGGCAGCGCGATGACAGGCCGCGTCTGGATGGTGCTTTCGCTCGTCTTGACCTGCGTTGTCGCGGCTGTCGCCCTGGCCGCCGTCTACGGTATCACCAGGCCGGTCATCGATAGGCAGGCCGCGGATGCGGTCACAAGGGCGCTGTCTGAGGCATTGCCTGCGGCGCACCATTTCGAGCCGATCATCCCGGATTCGCTGTGGTACGGGCTCGATTCGGCCGGTCAGAAGGTCGGCATCGTACTGCGCACCGCGCCGCGCGGCTACGCGGGCCCGGTAGTAACAATGGCGGGCGTCGGACTTGACGGGCGGGTCTTCGCGGTGATTGTCGCTGCGCAGGGCCTCAAGGAAACGCCCGGACTTGGGCTCAAGGCGCTCGAACCCCGGTTCCGTGAGCAGTTTGCGGGCAAGACCGCGGTCGAGGTCCGGTTGCGCAAGGACGGCGGCACGGTCGACGCAATCAGCGCTGCAACGATCACCTCGCGGGCTATAGCTAATGGATTGAGCGCGGCGTTGGAGAGATACGCCGACCATCTCGGACAATGAATCAGCGCAAGCCTTCGCGCATCGCCTACCTGACAAGCGGCATCCTCAAAGAGAATCCAGTTCTCGTGCTGATGATCGGGCTGTGTCCTGTGCTCGCGACCACTACATCGGCGCGTGACGGACTCGGCATGGCCGCAGCCGCATCCTTCGTGCTGCTGGGGTCGAACTTCGTCGTTTCGCTTGTTCGTCGCCTGGTACCCGAGTCAATCCGCATACCGATTTTCATCATCATCATCTCGACCTTCGTTACGATCATCGACTACGTGCTTCAGGCATACCAGCCGGCTCTCTACTCGGTACTGGGCGTGTTCGTCCCGCTGATCGTGGTAAACTGCATCATCCTCGGCCGGGCCGAGGCCTTCGCCTACCACCACGGCATACTCGATTCGGTGCTGGACGGACTGGGCAAATCGCTCGGCCTCGCGCTCGTGCTGTTCTTGATGGGCTCGATTCGCGAACTGCTGGCCGCCGGCACGTGGTTTGCACTGCCGGTAATGCCGGCCGGGTTCCGCGAATCGCCCGCGCTGATTATGGTGTTCTCGCCCGGAGCCTTTCTCCTAATCGGCATTCTCAAGGCCCTGCTGAACAAGCTGTCCCAGCCACGCAAGGTGAGATGAAGTGAAACTGAACCCGGCACAGATTTTTCTTGGCGCTTTCCTCGTCAATAACATCCTGCTGATGCGCTTCATCGGGCTCTGTCCTTTCTTCGGGGTTTCGACATCGGTCTCGACCGCGACCGGGATGAGCGCGGCGGTGATCTTCGTCATGATGCTGGCCGCCTGGGTCAGCTGGCTGCTCTATCACGCGGTCTTGCTGCCGCTTAACCTGGTCTTCCTGCGCACCGCCGTGTTCATCATCGTCATTGCCGGACTGGTTCAGTTTGTCGAGATGTTCCTCAAGAAGTACGTCCGAACCCTCTACTCGGCGATGGGCATCTACCTGCCGCTGATAACGACCAACTGCGCCATTCTTGGCGTCACATTCCTCAATATCGACTACTCGTTTGGCATATTGCAGGCCACTGTGTTCGCAATCGGCTCGGGCCTCGGTTTCGCATTGGTCCTGGTCCTCTTCGCTGCAATCCGCGAGCGACTTGATGACGCGCCTGTATCGCCCGCTTTCAAAGGATACCCGATAGCGTTCGTCGCAGCGTCGCTGGTGTCGCTGGCGTTCATGGGTTTCACAGCGCTTTTCAAGATATCCTTCTGATGGACTGGGCATTGGCTCTTAAGGCGGTGGCCGGGCTGGGCGGCTTGGGTCTGTTGATTGCCCTGATTCTGCTCGTCGCCTCGATCAAGCTGGCCGTGAAAGTCGACGAACGCGAAACCGCGATACGCGCTGCCCTGCCCGGAGCTAACTGCGGGGCATGCGGCTTCCCTGGGTGCGACGGCTACGCTGCGGCAGTAGCGGCAGGCAAGGCACCGCCCAACGCCTGCACGGTCGGCGGTCCGGGAGTGACTAGGGAAATCGGCCGCATCCTCGGGCAGGAGGTCACGGCCGTGACACCGCCCGTCGCCGTGCTCATCTGCCGCGGCGGCAGCGAGCACGCGGCCGATCGCTTCCAGTACGAGGGGGCATACAATTGCCGTCAGGCAGCGCTGCTGCTGGGCGGACCCAAGGCCTGCGCCTGGGGCTGTATCGGTATGGGCCACTGCGCCAGCATCTGCCCGGTTCGCGCGATCACGATGGGCGCGGACCGCCTGCCGGACATTGACGAGAGAAAGTGCACTGGATGCGGTGCCTGCGTGCGCGAGTGCCCCAAGTCGGTGCTGAGGCTCCTGCCCCGGCCGAAGCTCGTGATCCTCGCCTGCGCCTCCCATGACAAAGGCAGGGCGGTTAAGGAAGTGTGCAAGGTTGGCTGCATCGGTTGCGGGCTGTGCGTCAAGAACTGCCCGACCGGCGCGCTCACGCTGGTCGACAACCTGCCGGTGATGGACTTCGAGAAGTGCATTGACTGCGGCATCTGCGTTCACAAGTGCCCGACCCGTTCCTACATCGACCGAGCACCGGGCCGTCCCAAGGCGGTCATCAACCCGAAATGTACCGGCTGCGCCTCGTGCGTCGCCGCCTGCAAGTTCAAGGCCATCGAGGGCGAAGCCAGTCAGCAGCACCGCGTCATCACAGACAGATGCATCGGTTGCGGCCTGTGCCGCAATGCCTGCCCGGCTGAGGCGATCGACCTCATCGGCGCGCTCGGCCACGCCCAGCGGGTAGCCTGACCCCCGCTACAAAGACAATCGCGCCCGGATGGGCGCGCTTCACTTCTGTTTCAGCAGACAATCGTGGGGACGCCTCTAGGTTCCCGGCACTCTCGACAGGGGGTGGACTGACGAGCTCCTCAAGTGATACAGACGCATCGCCTGAGATGCCTACCGGTTTCCCTGAAGCGTCCCCTCTTTCCAGTCAACTCATTCAAGACCCGGGGGCTTGATCCGGGCTCGACGGAGTGAGAAATTATACCAGAAAAGGGCGTCGGAGTCAATGCGCCCCGGTAACATCCGGGGCGCATTGCGCAAACCGGCGGGCAGCTGGGCTAGGTGCCTGCCTGCCAGGACGAAATGTAGGCAGCCTGCTCGGGGGTAAGCCGGTCGATACGCACCCCCATCGTGGCAAGCTTCAGTTCTGCGATCTTGCGGTCGAGTGCCTCGGGAAGCTTGTACACCTTGTTCTCGAGTTTGCCTGAGTGCTTCATCAGGTACTCGGCGGCAAGCGCCTGGTTGGCGAAGGACATGTCCATCACCATTGCCGGGTGCCCTTCGGCTGCAGATAGATTCACCAGTCGTCCAGCCGCAAGCAGGATGATCCGCCGGCCGTTCGCAAGTTCGTACTCCTCGCAGAATGGCCTGAGCTCGCGCCGCGCCCGGGCGAGCTTCTCCAGCGCGACCTTGTTTATCTCGGCGTCAAAGTGGCCCGAGTTGCAGATGATGGCGCCATCCTTCATCGCCCTGAAGTGAGCGCGGTCGATGACATTGATGTCCCCGGTAACAGTGACATAGAGGTCGCCGAAGCGGCAGGCGTCAATCAGCCGCATCACGCGATGACCGTCCATCCGCGCCTCGAGAGCCCGGACCGGATTCACCTCGGTGACGATAACGCTTGCCCCAAGCCCGCGGGCGCGGGTCGCCACGCCCCGCCCGCACCAGCCGTAACCGCACACCACGACAGTCGAACCGGCAAAGAGGAAGTTCGTCGCGCGCAGGATGCCATCGAGCGACGACTGGCCGGTGCCGTAACGGTTGTCAAAGAGAAACTTCGTCTCGGAGTCGTTCACCGCGATTATCGGGTAGCGCAGTACGCCGTCGCGTTCCATCGAACGGAGGCGCACCACACCGGTCGTGGTCTCCTCGGTCCCGCCTATGACCCGCTCCAGCCTACTGCCGTCGCCCCGGTGCAAGAACGAGACGAGGTCGGCGCCGTCATCGGTTGTCAGGACAGGGTCGTGGCCGAGTGCGGCTTCGATGTGCGCGTAGTACTGGCGCCGGTTCTCGCCCTTGATGGCAAAGACCGGTATGCCATGGTTCTTGACGAGGGCCGCTGCTACGTCGTCCTGCGTCGACAGCGGGTTCGAGGCGCAGAGCCGGATGTCGGCGCCGCCTGCCTTGAGCGCAAGCATCAGGTTGGCGGTCTCGGTCGTAACGTGCAGACAGCAGCTCATCCGTACCCCTTTCAGGGGACGCTGCCTGCCGAACCTATCGCCGATCGCGCGCAGGACCGGCATGAACCGGCCGGCCCAGGCGATGCGTTTCTCTCCGGCCGGTGCGAGCTTGAGATCGCGAATGTCGCAGTTCAATTCGAAAACTCCATTCTAGCGCGCGACGCGCTTGAGTTCGGCGGTCATGTCAGTGCGCTCCCAGGTGAAGAGCTGAGCCTGCTTGCCGTCGGCCGCGCGAACACGGCAGCTCTTGCGGCCGAAGTGACCGTAGGCAGCAGTCGGAGCGTAGATCGGCCGCTGCAGGTCGAGGTGGTCGATCATCGCGCGTGGTGTCAGGGGGAACAGCTCGCGTATCACCTCGACCAGCCGCGCGTCCTCGATCCTGCCGGTGCCGAAGGTGTCGACCCACACGTCGGTTGGATCGGCCCGGCCTATGACGTAAGCCAGACGCACCTGTATCTCGTCGCACAGCCCGGCCGCCACGCAGTTCTTGGCGATGTAGCGAGCCATATAGGTCGCGGAACGGTCGACCTTGCTCGGGTCCTTGCCGGAGAAGGCGCCGCCGCCGTGCGGGCAGCGGCCGCCGTAGGTGTCGACGATTATCTTGCGGCCGGTCATGCCGGTGTCGGACTGGGGCCCGCCCGTGACGAACCTGCCGGTCTCGTTGATGTAGTACCGGGTGCGACGGTCAATGAGTGCCGGGTCAACAACCGGAGTTACAACCGCCTCGATCAGCCGGGTTCGGGCGTCGCGCGTCATGCTCCGTCCGGACCGGTCCAGTACCCGCTCGGAGTGCTGAGCCGCCAGCACAATCGAGTCGACGCGCACCGGCTTGCGGTCCACATACTCGATCGTGACCTGGCTCTTGCCGTCGGGATAGAGCCAGTCAATCTCGCCCGACTTGCGTACCTCGGCAAGGCGCCGCGCGAGGCGGTGGGCCAGAGATATGGGAAGGGGCATCATCTCGGGCGTCTCGCGGCAGGCATAGCCGAACATCACACCCTGATCACCGGCCCCTCCGGTTTCGACACCCTGAGCGATGTCGGGCGATTGCCGGCCGATGACGTTGAGCACCGAACACCCGTCCGCGCTCAACCCGCTCTCAGGTGAAACGTAGCCGATGTCGCGCAGGACTCGCCGCACAAGCCGCGGCAGGTCGATGTAGCTCGTCGTGGTTATCTCGCCGCCGACGAGAACCATCCCGACTGTGACGAATGTCTCGCAGGCGACCCGGCCCGCGGGGTCATCGGTCAGCACCTCATCGAGTACCTCGTCTGAGATGCGGTCGCAGACCTTGTCTGGGTGTCCCTCGGTGACCGACTCGGAAGTGAAACTCCAGCGCATATGCCTCCTCAATGGAACCTGCTGACTCTGTAGCGGCCGCTGTCCGAACGGTTGACCACGCAATGATAGTAGGGCTTCTCTGCCTTGCTGACCAGACCGAGCATCCGTCGGTCGCTGGGCACAACCAGGCGCGCGGCTCGCGCGAGCTCGTGGGGCGAGAACCACCTTGCTTTGCCTTCTTCAGAGCGGCGCAGCCGTTCGGTCGCAGCACAAAGCCGGCAGAACAGCATCAGATAGTGCATGTAGACCCGGCCGTTCGAGCGCAGCTCCTCGCCGACCGTCGCGACCACCGCGCCGCCGCGGCAACGCACCCCGGTTTCCTCAAGCACCTCGCGCGCCGCGGCCTCAAGCGGGCTTTCGCCGCGGCGCAGCTTGCCGCCGGGCATTGCCCACATCCCGGCAAAAGGCGGTTTGCTCCGACGCAGGAGCAACAGGCCGCGCGGTCCGCTTACTGCGGCGACAACGACCGGTGTCGGTTGGTTCTCAGCTCTGCGGGACAACGCGGCAATCATAGCAGGCCCGGGGCGAGCGGTCAAACGCCTGCGCCTAGGGTATTGAGCACGAGCGGCTCGAGGCGCCGTGCCGCTTCAGTGATGTCTCCCCGGTGTTCGAGCCAGGTCGCGTCAACAAGTCCGCGAAACCAGGCGAGTTGGCGCCGTGCATAGGCCCGGGTCTTGGCCTTGGCCGAGCGCACGGCCTCCTCAACGCTGATTCGGCCATCAAGATGGTCGAGCAGCTCGGCATATCCGTATGCGTTGGCGACGCAGCTCGAACGGGATAACCCGGACACCTGCAGGGAGCGCACCTCGTCGAGCAGTCCAGCCGCCATCATCGCATCGAAGCGCGCTTCGATGTGCCGGTACAGCATGGCGCGGGGCATCGTCAGGATGAAGTAGCGCGGCGTGAACCGCCTCGCTTCCGCGGCCTGAGCGCGCAGTTCCTCGAATGTGCGGCCCGTGCTCTCGAAGATCTCGAGCGCCCTGACAATGCGCTGCCGGTCGTGCGGGTGAAGCCGGGCCGCGCGTGCCGGATCGACCGCGCGAAGGCGTTCGTGAAGGGTTGACACGGGCAAAGACATCAACGCGGCTCGGCGTTCCGGGTCACAGGGCGGCGCCGCGAAGAACGGCTCGAACAGCGCGCGCAGGTACAGCCCTGAGCCGCCCACGACCACGCAGCGGCGCCCCCCGGCGGCAAGCTCTTCTATAACTGCGCCGGCCGCTCGGGCGAAGTCAGCCGCTGAGCAGGTTGCGCTCGGCTCGACCGTGCCGACAAGGTGAAACCGCACCCGCGCGCGCTGAGCCGCGTCGGGCTGGGCCGTGCCGATGGCCAGGCCCCGGTAGATCTGGCGGGAGTCGGCCGAGATGATTTCGAGGTTGTGCCTGGCGCATATCTCGACCGCGACATCGGTCTTGCCCGCGCCGGTCGGCCCGGCGATGACCGGGATTATCACTGGCGCCCGAACCGGCGTGCCAGGTCGTCAAGGGTTATCTTGATGACTGCGGGCCGGCCGTGAGGGCAGAAGTAGGGCTCCCGGCAGGCGAAAAGCCGGTTGATTAACGATTCCATCTCGGGCTGGGCCAGGCGCTGGCCTGCCTTGACAGCTCCCTTGCACGCTATGAGTTTGGCCAGCTCACCGGCCACCGACACATCGCTGGCCGCGGCGGTTTCGAGCTCGGTCAGCAGCTCGCGCAGCTCGTCCTTGCCCAGGTATGTCCCGGCCGGCACGGCCTCGACGACCACGGTCCGGCCGCTGTAGGCGTGGGTTTCCAGTCCCATCTGGGCGAGCCGGTCCGCGACCCGCTCATAGGCCGCAAATCCTTCGGCCGAGAGCTCGACCGTGACCGGGAACAGAAGGCCTTGCGGCGCGGCATATTGCTGACCCTTCATCGCTTCCTCGTAGATGATGCGCTCGTGCGCCGCATGCTGGTCAACGATTACGTAGCCCGACGCAACCTGCGCGAGGATGTAGGAGTTGTGCAGCTGCCAGAAGCCTTGCGGGGCGGCATCCTCGGGGCCGAACCCACGGTTGAACAGGAAATCACCGCCGTCGTCGCCTGTGCGCTGGATGCCGAGGCCGCGCCGAACTGCTTCGGCGATGAAGTCAAACAGGAACCGCTCGTCCTTGTAGCGCACCTCCTGCTTGGTCGGGTGCAGGTTGACGTCGATCTGCGCCGGGTCGGTCTGAACGAACAACACGAAGTTGGGGTTGTTGCCGGCAAGCGTCGGGCCGTAGCCCTCGTACACCGCCCGGACCGCGGTGTGGCTGCGCACCGGCCGGTTGTTGAAGTACACTGCCTGCACGTCGTAGAACCCTTTGGCCTGCGACGGGTCGGCGAACGCCCCGCGCAGCGCCAGTGCCGGGTTGTCCACCTTGACGTCGACCAGGCTCTCGACAAGCTTCTTCTCGAAGAGCGCGCCGAGCCGCTCGCGCAGGCTCAAGGCCGGGCCGAGTCTGGCCGCGACCCGGTCGTTGGCGACGTACTCGAATCCGATCTGGGGAAACGCGATGGCGTAGGAGCGCACGGTCTCAGCAACCAGCCGGGCCTCATAGTTCTCGCTCTTGAGGAATGCGCGGCGCACGGGCAGATTGTAGAACAGCATGCGCGCGGTCACCGTCGTGCCCCGCGCGCGGGCGATTTCGCGCACTTCGCGCACCTCGCCGCCCTCGATTTCGATGCCGGTACCCGGCTCGCCGTCGACCGCATTGGTCTCGAGGCTCATCCGACTGACCGCGGCGATCGAAGCAAGCGCCTCGCCCCGGAAGCCGAAGCTTTCGATACGTTCGAGGTCCTCGGCCGTGGCGAGCTTGCTTGTGGCGTGGCGCGCGATGGCCAGCCGCGCGTCGTCGCGAGTCATCCCGGAACCGTTGTCCGAAACCTTGATGAGGTTCTTGCCCCCGGCTTTGATTTCGACCCGGATCTGAGTCGCACCGGCATCAATCGCGTTCTCGATGAGTTCCTTGACCGCGTTGGCCGGGCGGACAATGACCTCGCCGGCCGCGATGCGTCGGATCGTCTCCTCAGGCAAGGTTCTGACCGGTTTGCGCTCAGACATCTGCCTTGCCGGTTTCGTCGGTTGTCCTTCGGGCCGCGGGGTTCTGCCTGTACGGTTCGAGGTCTACCAGCCGACCGTCGCTCGCGGCGACGACCTTCACCCCGGTCTTCTCGCTCATCGCCTCGGCCACTAGCCAGGGCCGGGCCTGAATCATCGTCATCCCGAAGTGGGTCAGAACCGCCAGCCTCGGCCGGGCCGAGGCGATTATCTCGGCCGCTTCGGGCGCGTGCAGGTGATCAAGGCCCGACGGCTTCTGCCGTACTACATTCAGGATCATCACGTCGGCGCGATAGCGGTCGGCCAGCTCAGGGAAGAAGGCCGTGTCAGCCACATAGGACACGGTCAGCCCGGGCGCGGCGAAACGGAAACCGTACACCTCTCCCCTGTGCCGGTGCCGGACCGGACAGCGGAAACCCACCTCGCCGACGCGGTACTCACCGCCCTCCCTGAGTGTTACCAGTTCCGAGAGAAACGAACGCAGGTAGCGCAGCACCACCGGGTCATCGCCTTCGAGCGCGTCCTGCGGTGCATAGAGCCGGCCCCGGATTTCCGTGCCGCCCGAGGTCATCGCCTCGACCATCGCGTTGACGTCGGCCGCATGGTCCAGGTGCCGGTGCGACAGCAGGATTGCGTCCAGTCTCGACGGGTCCAAGCCGTGCCGGCTCGACGTGATGCGCACCAGCGCTCCGGGTCCGGGGTCAATCAGCAGCCGCGCGCCCGCGAGGTTCAGCCAGATGCCTCCCGAAGCCCGCACCTGCCTGGCCACGACGATGCGTGCCCCGCCCGAGCCGAGGAAGACGATGCTGTTCTGAGACGCGGCCTGGTTCACGTGGTTGAAGATACCGGAGCGACGCAAGGTGTCAAACGAGGCCCGGCCCCGCAGGGCCGGGCTGCAACAAACGGGGTGCGGACATTGGGCATGCTCTTTCGAGCACGATGGAGATAGGGAGGTGTCACGCACCCCGAACCTCTCAATCTCAGGAGGATTCTAGCAGCCTGTGACGAGGTGTCAACATCGCATGAGGCTCTTGCCTTGTCTCCCATTCTGCTTCTCCGGCCGTGGTTCGGTATCGGGTGCGCCCTGCAATCGCTTGTGCCTGTGTTCGCGTCCATACCCATCTTATGCCCGTCCTGGCCCGGGCGTTCACGCTCACGCTCATCTACGGTTCTGATTCGCTGCTCAGCGCGCGGCCGGCCAATCGGCTGAACCCCCGAACTGCGCACCGGTCCAAGTCCGCGCTCGCGTTGCGCTTCGCGTCGCGAGTCGCCCCTTTACCACAAGGCGATTTCGCCGGATCCCTCGCTGCCTGGTTCGGCCGCCGCAGGAGACCCGAGTTCGACCCCGGGGTCACCCCCCCCCCATAACCTGTGCTGTCCTGTCCCAGATCAAACCACCGATGGTTGTTGGAGAAGCCGTCATCTGCGTGCAATCGGCCGTTCACCTGAAGGCCTGTTCTCGCTGCTACGTTAGTGTCTGTGCAACCTGGTCTCACGGTCTTGCACGTGCGACACAGCCCACACTGCGCATACCATCTTCAGCAGCCCGCGTATGGCTCCGGGGCCAGCGCATGCGCGGGCGCCAGGTCAGTCGACCGTTCCGGGCTCTGCCCTATCTGTTCTCTTCTTCGAAAGGTTCCTCGGAAAACAGGCCGTCCCTGTCCTTTGTCAGTTTGCTGACCTTCAGTTCGGCTTCGTCGAGCCGCGCCTTGCAGACCTTGGCCAGCTCGACCCCGCGGGCGAAAAGCTCAAGCGACTTCTCCAGCGGCAGGCTGCCCGCCTCAAGCTGCTTGACGATCGCCTCGAGCTCGGCCAGCGCCTTCTCAAAGTCGATCGGTTCAACTGCGTCAGTAGTTTTTGCCATATCCTTCTAATCTTCCTGCTGTTGCGGTGCTTGCCGGGTGTTGAGCACGCTGCAGTCTATCGCGCCGTCGGTTACTGTCAGTTCGATTCGCAGTCCTGGCCATACATCGCCTGTGTGCGAGACGACCGCGCCGTTCAGCTTTCGCGCAATCGTGTAGCCTCGTCCGAGACTGGCAAGCGGCGAAAGCACCTCAAGCCGACCTGCAGCCCCGGCCAGTAGTGCCCTGTCGTCCTGCAGTTGGCGCAGGACCGGGCGGTCGAGTCGCGCCAGAAGGCCGCGCAACGCGTCGCGCCGCCGCAGAAGGCGCTCGACCGGGTGCTGGCGCGCAAGCCTCTGCATCAGCGCGGCCAGCGCGGTCCGTCGCTCGTGAGTCCGGCGTTGGACAGAGGCCGAGGCGCGCGCCAGCGCGGATTCCATCCGCCGCGCGCTGTCTGAGAGCTTCAGGCGGACGCTCTCGAACGCTCGATGCGCGGCCAGATCCCCCAGTGTCCTTGCCCGCTCGGCCAGCGACTGCTCCATCGCGTCGAGCAGCGCGCGCCACGAATCGGCGAGATCGCGTTCGAGCTTCTCCCAGCCCGCCGCGACCAGCACAGCCGCGGCAGTGGGCGTGGCCGCGCGCGCGTCTGCGACGAAGTCGGAAATGGTGAAGTCGGGCTCGTGCCCGACCGCAGATATCACCGGTACCGCGGCCGCGGCGATGGCGCGTGCCACCGCCTCCTCGTTGAAGCACCACAGATCCTCGATCGAGCCGCCGCCGCGGCCGACAATCATCACGTCCACGGCTAGCCCGTTCAGCGCCGCGATGCCGGCGACAATCGTAGCGGCCGCGCCCTCGCCCTGGACCTGCGCCGGGTAGAGAAGCACCCGGACGCGGGCCCGGTGCAGGCGCATCATGCGCAGCATATCGCTGATGACCGAGCCGGTGGGCGACGTGACGATGCCGACCGTGCGCGGCAGGGCGGGCAGGGGCCGCTTGCGCTCGGGCGCGAAAAGACCCTCGGCCGCGAGCTTCTTCTTGAGCTGTTCGAACGCCTTCTGCAACGCGCCCAGCCCTTCGGGTTCGAGCGAATCGACGACAAGCTGGTACCGGCCCGAGCCGGAGTAGATCTCCAGCTTGCCGTGGGCGATGACCTGCATCCCGTCCTCGATCCTGAACTTCAGGCGCTGGGCCGAGTACCGGAAGCAGACCGCATCGATGCGCGAGTTCTCATCCTTCAGGCTGAAGTAGATATGGCCCGAAGGCCACTGCTTCACTCCGGACAGCTCGCCGCGCACCCAGACCTCGGCAAACAGCTCGCGCAGGGCCTGAGCGGCCAGCTTGTTGAGCTGCGCGACCGATAGGACAACTCTCTCAGCCATCAGCAGGGAGCCCAGGGACCCGGGGTCGGGAACCGGGGTAGGGAGGTCGGGCTGTTGATCCGAGAGCCGCTAGTCTGCCCCAGGCTACTGAACACCGCTCCACGGACCCTGACCGCTCTACTTCTTCGCGTAGTCGTAGAAACCCTTGCCGCTCTTTCTGCCCAGCCAGCCGGCCGAGACCATCCGCTTGAGCAGCGGGCAGGCCCGGTACTTGGTGTCGCCGAGGTCGGTGTGCAGCACGTTGAGGATGGCAAGGCAGACATCGAGCCCGATGAGGTCGGCCAGCGCGAGCGGGCCGATGGGGTGGTTCATCCCCAGCTTCATCACCTCGTCGATCGCGGCAGCGTCGGCCACACCCGCTTCAAGGCAGAATATCGCCTCGTTGATCATCGGCAGGAGCACGCGGTTGGATACGAACCCGGGCGAATCGTTGACCACGACCGGGGTCTTGCCCAGCTCCCGGGAAAGCTGAACGATTTCCTCGGTGACGGCCGGGTCGGTCGCGATGCCCTTGACTACTTCGACAAGCTGCATCAGCGGCACCGGGTTCATGAAGTGCATCCCGATGACCTTGCCCGGACGCCCGGTGGCACCGGCGATGGCCGTGATGCTGATGGTCGAGGTGTTGGTGGCGAGCACGGTTTCGGCCGGACACAGCCGGTCCAGCTCGACGAATATCTTCTTCTTCAGCTCGAAGCTCTCGGTCGCGGCTTCGACGACCAGCCCGCACCCCGAGTGCGCCGACAGGTCGAGACCGGTCGTGATGCGTGCCTTCACCGCCTCAGCCGCGTCGGCCATCATCTTGCCCTTCTCTACAAGCTTGGCCAGTGACCGGGCGATGGTGCCGACCCCGCGGTCGAGAAACTTCTGGTCGATGTCAGTCATGACGACTTCGTGCCCGGCCATCGCGAACACTTGGGCGATGCCGTTGCCCATGGTGCCGGCGCCAATGACCCCGATTTTCTTCTTACTCATCGAAACCTCCTGCGGTTCGGTCTTCTGCGCCTATGCTAGACGAAAGACCGCGCGGGTCAAGCAGGCCGAAAAGCGGCGGGGGGGCCGCAGGGGCCCCCCCCCCCGAACTCCACATTGGGAATT
>CBFGIY010000010.1:9199-24410 GCA_965648935.1 Caldifarciminota bacterium | reverse complement strand
AACGACCGCGCGGGCCACGCAGGCCCAAACGCGGCGGCGGGCCCGATGGCCCGCCGCTCGCTGAAGACAGATGGCCTATTGCAGCTTGACCGTCTTCTGAACGACGGTCTGGCCGTCGGCCTCAAGGCGGTAGAAGTACACGCCTTGCGCCACGGCCCGGCCTGCGTCGTCGGCGCCGTTCCACTGCGCGGTGTGAGTGCCGGCCGGCTGTTCTCCGCTGCAGAGCGTGGCCACGCGCCGACCGCCGAGGTCATAGACACCGAGCTCGATCCGCGCCGGGCGCGGCAGGCTGTAGGCCAGCACCCCCGCTCCGCGGAACGGGCTGCGTACGGAATGCAGGGCGAGCCTGTTCGCTGCGCGGCCCGAAGCGACCTCGCGCACCGCGGTCTGCATCCTGGGCGGGTCCGTGGTGTAGCGGATGGCCATCCCCGGCACGATCGGCGCGGCGCCGCGGTGATAGGCGCCGTCGTAGAGGCACTGAATGGCGATGGCGCGGGTCGGGTCCTGTTCGCCCACGGTGGACGAGCTCATCCCGTTGGCGGTCAGATACTGCATCACCGCCTCGCAATTGCCGTCGGCAGCGGCCAGCGTGGTGTCGTAGAGTATGAGCTGGTTCTTGTCGAAAGTCGTGCGCGAGGAGTAGTAGGCGACCGAGTCCCATTCGATGATGAACCGGTGATTGGCCACGTCGTGGTAGTGCCACACGCCGCCCCCGGTCGGTGGGTACAGGTCGTCCCAGTTGAGCAAGAATGCCGGGGGCAAGGTTGTCGAGGGCAGCGAGCTGTTGGAGTAAGCCGAAACCGTGGTCGAGCCGAGGCCGACCCAGCCGTTGCCGCAGATCGACACCTGCGTGAAGTTCTGCCCGTAGAACCGGAACGGCCCGAACGAGGAGGGCAGGTTCACGACCACGGTCTGGTCGTCGGACAGGGTCAGGCGCGTACCCACGCCGCTGATTTCGACCCACTCGAAAATCGGGGCCTTGGTATACATTACATCGGTCGCGTCATAGGCCCAGTACTGGGTCGGGGTACGCGGGCCGTCGGGTATCGGGTCGACCGAGCGGATGACGCCGACCCCTATCTGGAAGCTGCGCACGACCGTTGCGCCGCCCGCGGTGATGTATAGCGTGCAGGGCAGCGATGTCTCGCGCGGGATCGAGCCGTCGGCGCGGAGCCGGAACCGGTCTGCGAGGTTACTTCCGGTCGTGTCGCGCGGGATGCTGCCGAACGAGCCGGTCGAATCGAGCACCGAGAGGCGCGGGTCACCCGAGCGCAGGACCGCAGTCACGCCATAGGCATTGCCCAGACCGGTGTTGCGCAGCGTGACGATTAGATCGGCGTCCTCGCCCGGGTCGAGCATGCCGTTGCCATTGCCGCCCGGCGGCGGGTCATCGGCCTGATACGCGACGAAATTGAGCTGGGGCGCGCCGACAACGATCGTCACGGGGCCGGACCAGGTCGTGTCGCGGCTGTCCTTGACGGTCAGAGTGAAGCGCAGGGCGTGGCGGTTGGTGCAGGCAGCCGCGGCGCTGAAGCCGAACCCGCTTGCGCCGGTGTAGGCCGAATCGCCCGCTCCGACGTTGCCGAAGGTCCTCAGGGAGTCGGTCACGGTCGCCCACGGGTCCGCGGTCCGAAGCCAGCCGCGCACGCCGCTGGCACCGGCATTGCCCCAGTTCTTGACCCAGGTCGGCAGGTTGATCGTCTCGCCCGGGTTGACGATACCGTCGTTATTGCCGCCGGCCGAGTCGTCGATAACGCTGCGCAGGTAGATGACATAAGGCCCGCTCGAAGGCAGGGCCATGGTCACGCCCTGATAGGTCGCGAGGTTGTGCCCGGTCACGGTTACGATTATCGAATCCGGAGCGAGCGTAGTGATGGGGAGCGTCGCGTTGCCGCCCGCGTCGGTGTAGGCGGCGGCGTGTATTGCAGTATCGTTGCGCGCGGTCAGGCAGACCAGCGCGCCCGGAACCGGGCTGCCACCCGAGGTCACGCCGACCGGCACGGAGAATGCGCCCACAGGTATGACCGGCGGATGCTGGACCGCGATCGCGGCCGGCTCGTTCCAGTACACGTCAATGCCGCCGTCGCCCATCAGGTTGTACATTTCAAAATAGCGCCGGGTCATCCCGCTCGCGCCCATCTGGGCGAAGTAGTGAATCTTGGCCTTGTTGTAGGCGGCCATGATGTAGGTGGACGAGGAGTCAAACATCCAGTCAAACACCCGGCGTTCGAGCGTGTCGTCCTCGGTCCAGTAGGAGTTGACCGATGAAGCGATGTGGGCGATGGCCCCGCGCTTGCCGTTGCGAATCCAAGTTTCTGAGAAGCACTCGGGGTAGCTTGAAGAGGCGAAGTTGCCCGACACGCAGGCATAGGTCTGCACATAGGGTACCATCTCGACGTTGGTCAGGGACCGGACATTGGCGCTGGTGAAGTTGGGGTCGGCCCAGGAGTTCTCCGAGCCGTGGCCCGAATAGGTGACCCAGGCGCGGCCGGTGTTGAGCGCCTGGTCTATCGGAGTCCCGGCCGAGTAGTAGAGCCAGATCGAGTCGCAGATGACGCCGTAGGGCCTTATCTTGCCCATCACGTGGCGGTGCGTGGCTTCAGCGACCTGGTGATAACCGCCGTCACTGGAAGCGATGAAGTAAGCCTTCTGGAGCCAGGACCGGCCGACCGACCACTCGTTGCGCTCATAGGTGAGGATCTTCTGGACGAGAGAGTCGAGCTGGGCTGCGCTGGTCACCGAGGCACGGGCCAGGTCGATGTCGGGCAGGTAATCAGAGCCCGCGACCATCGAGTAGTTCAGGTCGGTGGGCGGTGTGCCCGTGCCCTGACCTGTGAAAAACCCGATCCGGTCCACGTCGCCGACCAGCAGCACAAAGTCGGGTGCTATCGGCCAGTTGTCATAGGCGTTCTGGATGTAGGCCTTGACCTGGGCCGCCTGCCCGCCGCCGACCTGGGACAGCGTACGCACGAACACCTTCCAGCCTTTCTGACGACGCCACGCCGCGAGCGGGGCGACATTGGCTTGCCACTCATCGGGCACGATGATGAGGTAGCCGACCGGCAGCGGCGGCGGCGCGTCGAGTCGGAACTGGTCGCGGTTCAGCACGATACCGTCAAGCCGCCCGGCAAATGCCGGCGAGTCATAGCGCTGCGCCAAGGCGCGGGTTCTGGCCCAGTCTGCGCCGGTCCAGCGCACCGCCACGCTGATGTCGCTGGCGTGCTCGAAACGGCCCGAAGCCGGGTCGTAGCGGTAGGGACAGACCTCGACCGCGGCGATGCGGTGGCCGCGCACTTCGACTATCTCGGCTACGCGGGCGAACGGCTCATGCGTGGCCTCGTAGGACTTTGCGTCAAAGACGAATGCCGGGGCCGGACCGCTCTTTGATACCGGCTCCTGGCGTGGGGCCAGGGGCAGGTCGAGGACAGTCGCCTCGAAACGGCCGAAGCGCGCCTCGACAGCAACGTTCGCGCCTGCGGGTATCTCGACCAGCCGGCGCAGTACGGGCAGGTCGGGCGCGCCGTATGCCGCGACCGGTGTCAGACCGGGCGCGATCAGGCGCACGAAAGCGCGGCCGTCAGAGTCGACGCGCTCGAACTGCGGCCCGGACAGGGTTATCATGATCGCACCGCCGTCTGCGGCGTTCTGCCAGCTCACGCCGGCCGCAAGAGTCAGCGCGGCAAGCACGCCGACAGCGAACAGGGACTTGCACATCAGGGAACCTCCTGCAGTTGTGGAGAGCCTCGTAATCAAAGCGTTCGGCCGGAACGGGAAAGGCATTGCCAATCCCCTGCCGGCACTGCCTTGATTATAGAGGCCGCGCAGCCCGAGTCAATGCGCGGCAACCCTCGATGGCAACCGGCTGCCCTTCATCTGAAGTCAGAATGTCGCTCACTCAATCTTGACCACGCGGCGGAGGACTCTGCCGTCCGAGGCCAGCGTATACACGCCCGGCGAAAGTCCGTTGAGGTCCAGTTCTGCCCTGCCGACTGAACGCAGCACGCAGCGGCCCACAGCGTCATACAGCCCGATGTCCGCCCCGCGCAGGCCGGATTCCAGCCCGAGCCGCCCCGCGGTAAGGCTCGCAGCCGGAATCACCCGGGTGCGCCCAGGCGCGGCGCGCGGCTCGGCCAGGGCGGTCGGGAACTGCCACGCATAGACAGCGCCGCCGCGCGTGCCCGCGAAGAGCCGGGCCCGGTCCGGACCGCCGAAGCAGAGCGAGGCAACCGCGCGCACGTCCAGCCCGTCGTTCATTTCGGCCCAGCTGCCGCCGCGGTCTGCGCTCAGCCACGCGCCCTCGTCGCCGGCCACGATCAGGGAGTCGGCGCTGCCCGGACGAAGCGCAATGGCGCGCAGCCCGCGCCCGGCCAGAACTCGTGTCCAGGTCGCCCCGAAGTCGATTGTGCGCCACACACCGCCGCTCGTGGCGGCGTGAACCCGCGCCGGATCAGCCGGGTCCGGGGCCAGGCCGAAGACCGTATCGGTCGGCGCGGTCGCGGTCTGGGTCCACGTTCCGCCCCGGTCAGTCGATACCGCCACGGCGCCGGACGGGCCGATGCGGCCGCCCGCGTAGACGCGGTTCGGGTCGGCCGGCGACGCGGCCAGCGCGTAGCAGTAGCCGTTCGCGGTCTGCTGGATGAAAGTGCGCGTCCAGCTTGTCCCGCCGTTGGTGCTGCGGCACAGGCCGAAGGCCAGATTGCTGGTGCTGAAGTTGCCCTGCCCGCCGTAGATGACGACGCTGCTGTCCTGCGGGTGAACGATGCAGCAGCCGCCCTCGCCGAGCCAGGTGTCTATCTCTGTCCAGACGGCGCCGCCGTCCGCGCTCCGGTAGAGCTGTGAGTCGCCTCAGCCCGAGCCTTCGAGCGCGTAGAGCACGTCGCGCGCCCCGCCCCGGGCGATACCGATCTCGCAGATGTTGCCGCAGTCGAGGAAATCGGGCAGGCGCGACCACGAGCCGCCCGCGTCCGGCGAGGTGTACAGCCCGTCGTCCTTGACCGTGATGAACAACCGGCTCGGGTCGCGCGGGCTGGCGCTGATGCAGGGAATACTGGTTACGCGCAGCCCCGCGTGGGCCGGGAACCAGTGGGCGCCGTAGTCGGTCGAGCGGTGAATTCCGGTCTGGCCGGCCAGCCAGGCGGTTCCCGGTTCGACCGGGTCAGACTTGAGCTGGGCGGTCTTGAGCGTGGTCAGGCCGGGCACGGGCAGGCGCCAGGACGCGCCCGCGTCGGTCGATACCCAGACCCGCATCGAATCGCTGCGGCCGAGCGCGTAGGCCGAAGATCCGTCCGCGCCGAACCCCGCACCCATCACGCCGGTCAGCGCGCCGACCTGGGTCCAGCGCTCGCCGCCGTCAACCGAGCGGAACATCCCGTCGGACTGGGCCGCGAGCACGATACGGCTGTCGGCCGGGCTGACCGAGAGCGCCTGGGTTGACGAATTCGGGCCCAAGCCGCTGCTTGCGCGGGCCCAGGTCGCGCCGGCATCGGTAGTCTTGTAGAGCAGCGCCGAGTTCGCGCCGAGATACACCGTGCTGGCAGCCTGAGGGTCGACCGCGATTGCGTAGGCATAGCCGGTCGTATCGGGCCGCGGCATCGACACGCTCCAGTTCCGGCCGAAGTCGCTGGATATGTACGCGGCCGGCCGGTACTGGGCGTTGTAGTAGTAGTAACCGGCAAGATAAAGCCAGCCCCGTTGCCGCATATCAAGGGCGATGCCTGCCGCGTACCCCGGAAGGGTCACCTGACTCCATCTCGCGCCTCGGTCGGTTGAGCGGTACAGCGCCTCGCCGCGGGCCAGCGCGTAGAGAATCGTATCATCATGCGGGTCGGCGGCGATCAGCGTCACGGACGGGAAAGGCATAGTGCCCGCGGTTGACCAGGACCCGCCCCGGTCAGTGGACACGAACACCCGCGCGTTGGCCGGGTACTCGTAGGGCACGGCAAACAGCCGCGTTCGGTCCACGGTGAATGCCTGGAAGTAGCCGCCATCCGGACCGATTGACTGCCATCGCGCAACAGCCAATGACAGCAGGGCAGAAAGGACCAGCAGAGATCTCTTCAAACCGGCCTCCTTTCGGGCATCGGACAGTTTCGCCCGGACCGGGCCGCGTGTCAACCCGGGGTTGCGCTGCCTTGACTTGGCCGGCCTGTCCGCTATTTTCCTCACCGAGATGGTGCGCGTATGCGTCCTGTTTGCCGCCGGCACTAATTGCGACGCCGAGACCGCCTGGGCTTTCCAAGTCGCCGGGGCCCGGCCTGACACGGTCCACATCAACCGTTTTCGGGCCGGCGAACTGACGCTCGACAACTACCAGATTCTGGCGATTCCCGGCGGCTTCTCCTACGGCGACTACATCGCTTCAGGCCGCATCTTCGCCAACGAGATCAAGCATCACCTGCGCGAGGGAATCGAGCGCTTCCTCGAGAAGGGCAAACTCATCATCGGCATCTGCAACGGGTTTCAGGTGCTGGTGAAATCCGGGCTTCTGCCCGGCTTTGACCGGCCTTTCCAGGAGCAGACCGTGACTCTGGACTGGAACGATTCGGCCCGCTACGAGGACCGCTGGGTGAGGCTCGCGGTCGAGGATTCGCCCTGCGTGTTCACGCGGGGACTGGACTCGCCCGTGTTCCTGCCTGTGGCCCACGCCGAGGGCAAGTTCATCACGCTCGACGACGCGGTCCTCGCTCGCCTCAACCGCAACCGCCAGGTTGTCCTGCGCTACACGACTCTTTCCGGCGAACCGCCCGAGTACCCGGACGACCCCAACGGCTCGGTCGAGCACATCGCCGGTATCTGCGACCCGTCAGGCCGGGTGTTCGGCCTGATGCCCCATCCCGAGCGTTTCACCCGGCGCGAGCACCACCCCTGGTGGCACAGCGAACCGGAAGTGCGTGTCGACGGAATCGAGTTCTTCAACAACGCGGTGCGATATGCCAAGAAAAACCTCTAGCCGCCCGGCCCGGGCCGGACGGCGCATATGTTCTCACCCGGTGCTTGAGTTCGCCCCGGGCGAGACAGTCGATTTCTATTTCGAGGGCCGCAGGCTCACCGGCCGGTCCACCGACACCATCGCGGCCGCGCTGGTGGCCAACGGCATCGACGTGTTCCGCCACGCCGAGAAGACCGGCCGGCCGCGCGGGTTCTTCTGCGCGGTGGGCAAGTGCTCGTCATGCCTGATGGTCGTGGACGGCCGGCCCAACACGATGGTCTGCGTCGAGCCGCTGCGCCCCGGGGTGCGGGTCGAGCGCCAGTCCGGTCGCGGGAGGCTGCCGTGAGGACGACCGAGGTTGCGGTTGTCGGCGGCGGCCCGGCCGGGCTGTCGGCGGCGATAGTCGCGGCGCGGCTTGGGGCGCGCGTCACCCTGCTCGACGATTCCCTGCGCCTGGGCGGCCAGCTCGTCAAGCAGACCCACAAGTTCTTCGGCTCGAAGAGCCACTACTGCGGCACGCGCGGGATGGACATCGCCGCGCTGCTTGAGGCCGAGCTGCGCGCCACCCCGGCCGAGGTTCTGGCCGGCTGGTCCGTGGTCGGCTGCTACGAGAATCGCGTGCTCGGCATCGCTTCGGCAGAGCGGTTCGAGCGGCTGCGCTACGACAGCCTGATTGTCGCGACCGGCGCGGCCGAGAACAACATCCTTTTCGCCAACAACGACCTGCCCGGGGTCTACGGCGCGGGCGCGGTCCAGACTCTGATGAACGTGTCCGGAGTGCGGCCGGGCCGGCGCGTGCTGATGGTCGGCTCGGGCAATATCGGGCTCATCGTTTCCTACCAGCTCATCCAGGCCGGAATCGAGGTCGCGGCCCTGGTCGAAGCCCTGCCCCGCATCGGCGGATACCACGTCCACGCGGCCAAGCTCGCGCGGCTGGGCGTCCCGATTCTCACCGGGCACACCATCCTCGCGGCCCATGGCAGGGAAAGGGTCAGCGCCGCCACCATCTGCCGGGTCGACGCCCGGTTTCGCCCGATGAAGCGCACGGCCCGGCGCATCAGTGTCGATACTGTCTGCCTTGCGGTCGGCCTGACCCCGCTGGTCGAGACTCTTGCCCTGTGCGGCTGCCGGATGGTCTGGATTCCCGAGCTCGGGGGGCAGGTCGCGTGGCACGACGAGAACATGATGACCACGGTTCCGGGCGTGTACGTCGCGGGCGACGCGTCGGGCATCGAGGAGGCTTCGACCGCGATGCTCGAGGGCCGCATCGCCGGCGCCCACGCCGCGCTCTGCCTGCGCGGCGAGTGCCGGCCTCAGGCTGAGGAGATTGTCGGGGCGGCCCGCTGCGAACTCGCCGCAATCCGCCAGGGGCCGTTCGGCGACAAGGCCGCCTGCGGCAAGGCCCGGCTCGCCGAATGCCGCCTTTCAGCCTAGGAGAGACCGCAGCCGATGGCGCAGAAGAAAGGTCCGGCCCTGAGCCGCTGGCTGCCTTGGGCCATCCTCGCCCTTGCCGTCGGGTTCTTCCTCTGGCATTCGCTGTCCAGCGCGTTCCTGCAGGACGACTCGTTCATCACCTACCGCTACGCCCGCAACGTCGTCCGCGGCATCGGCCCGGTGTTCAACCCTTCTGAGCGGGTCGAGGGCTACACCAACTTTCTCTGGATGATGCTGCTCTCGGCGCTGGGCATCCTCGGCATCCCGTTCTCGACGCTGATACCGCTGTCCCAGGGGCTGGGCGTCGCCTGCGGGGTCGGCATAATTGCCGTATTCTTCTTCTACCTGCGCCGCCACTCGACCGCGCCGCCCGCGCTCGCGCCGCTCGCCATCCTGCCCCTGGTCGCCAACGGCTCGTTCGCCTACTGGTGCGTGAGCGGGATGGAGTCGGCGATGTTCGCGCTCCTCGTGGCCGGCTCGTTCCTGGCCTATCTCGGGGCCGAGTCGCGGGCCCGACTCGTGCTGGCATCGGGGCTTCTCGGCCTGGCCGCGCTGACGCGGCCCGAGGGCGCGCTCTTCGCCGCGCTCGTCTGGCTCCACTTCGCCCTCGCGCGCCTGCGGCGCGACCGCGCGGCGGCCTTCTCGGGCTCGAACCTGCGCGACCTGGCCTGGCTGACCGTGCCGTTCGCCCTGCTCGTCGTGCCGCTCTACATCTGGCGCCTGTCCTACTACGGGTTTCTGTTTCCCAACACCTTCTACGCCAAGACCGGGACATCGGTCTCCTACCTGAAGTCCGGACTCGAGTATCTCTGGGGCTGGCTGCGCGCCTACGGCCTGTTCGGGCTGCTCGTTGCCGGCCCGGTCGCGCTCGCGCTGCGCGCCCGCCGGCCGCGCCCGGCCCTGTGGTTCGGTGTGATGGTTCTCGGCGCGTTTTCGCTCTACGTGGTCTCGGTCGGCGGCGACGTGCTGCGCATCTACCGCTTCTTCGTGCCGGTGTACTTCCTGTTCTACTTCATCGTGGCCGAGGCAGCCTGGGCTCTGCCCGGGCCGCGCGGGCTCGGCGCGGCCCTGCTCATGCTCATCGCGCCCTACACCTTCTGGGGCCCGTTCGCCCCGGCGCGTTCGATGCGCTCCGAGGTGCGGCGCAACCTCACGCTCGAGCGCGGCCTCGTCACCAAGATGAGCCTGACCGGGCGCTGGCTCAACGCCCACCTGGGCGAGGACGACTGGTTCGCCTGCACGACCATCGGCGCGGTGTCCTGGCACTCGGACCGCAGCTGTCTCGACCTGCTCGGCCTGACCGACTCAACCATCGCCCATCACCCGGAAGACATCCTCGGGCCGCGCGTCTACTGGAAAGAGCGCAACTACAACACCCGCCACGTGCTCGAACGCAGGCCGCGCTACGTCTACTTCTCGACCGGGATCAAGCCGTCGGCCGCGGCCGAGCGCGCCCTGTTCCTGCGCACGCGGTTCCGGGTCGGCTACTTCCCCTGCCCCATCTCGATCGTCGAGCCGGGCACGCTCTACTGGGAAACCATCTACAAGGCCAAGCCCGGGGCCGACACCCTGCCCATCGAAACGCCCGGAGTCAACCCTGAGTTCATCGACCTCTACAACCTCGGCATCAACCTGCTCCGGACCAGCCCGGATTCGGCCTACACGACTTTCGCCCGCTGCCTCCAGCTCGCGCCGCCCGACTTCGCCTATCCTTATGAATGGATGGGCGAGATCGCGCTGCGCGCGAAGCGCGAGGACGAGGCCGCCGAGCTGTTCGAGCGCGCGATCGCCATCGACGACTGGTGCATCAACTCGCACGTCAGCCTGGGCAGCATTCGCTTCAACCGCGGCGAGTTCGACCGCGCCGCCGGCCACCTCTACAAGGTCGTCACCTTCGCCCCGGACTATCACGAGGGCTACGCCAATCTCTTTGCGGTGCTCGTCCAGTCGGGCCGGGCCGCGGCCGCCGAATCGCTGATGCTCGCCGCGGTCGAACGCTTCCCCGGCATCGGCGACATGCGCCTGCGCCTCGCCTACGCCCGGATGCTCGTCGGCAGGTTCGACCGGGCCGAGTCCGAGCTCTCCGACTTCCTCATCCACAATCCGGGCCACCGCGAGGCCCAGGCCATCCTCGGCGAAGTGCGGGCCCGGCGGGCCGGCCGCTAGATTTTCAGGTAGACAATCGCGACCGCGCTCGCGATGTAGAGCGCGATGTCGACGATGAGCGGCAGGTCGGTGAGAAACACCCGCTCGGGCGCGCCGCCCATCTCCTTCTGGTAGACAAGGTAGAGATAGCGGTATATACCGTAGAGCACGAAAGGCACGGTCAGGATGAGGTTGGAGGTGCCGAACTTGGCCACGGTCTCGGGCGCGATGGTGTACAGGCAGTAGGCGATGACCGTGGCCGAGGTCGCCACCGCCATCATCTGGTCGAGTAGCGTCTCCGAGTACTTGCCCAGCACCGTGCGGTGCGATATGCCGCCGCCTTCCAAAAACAGCAGCTCGTGCCGGCGCTTGGCGATGGCGACGAACAGCGCCAGCAGGATGGTCACGACGAACAGCCACGGCGACAGCTCGACGTGCACCACGAAGGTCCCGGCAATCGCGCGCAGGGCGAACCCGGCGGCGACTATCATCACGTCCAGCACCACCATCCGCTTCAGCCGGAACGAGTAGGCGAGCTGCATCACGAAGTAGCCCGCCAGCAGCAGGCCGAACCGCCAGTCCAGGGCCGCGGCGCCGCCCAGCCCGATGATCACCGCGGCGACCGCGCCGGCCACGGCCGGGCCCTGCCCGAGCCGGCCCGAGGCGATGGGCCGGTTCTTCTTTGTCGGGTGACGCCGGTCGCTGTCCCGGTCCACGAGGTCGTTGACAATGTACACCGCGCCCGACACAAGGCAGAACGCGGCGAACGCGCCCAACGTCGCGAGGAAGCTCTCGGCGTGGAAAAGGTTGCGGGAGAAGATGACCGCGGCGAAGACCAGCAGGTTCTTTATCCACTGCTTCGGCCGCATCGACTTCAGCAGAGCGCCAGACATCGCGCAAGCCTAGCCGCAAACCGCGCTACGGTCAATCCCGGCCGGCGCGGTCCCGGCGTCCCCGCAGGCCGCGGTACTCATTGCCCCTGCCCGGCGCCGTCGCGCAACGCCGGCTCCCTCGCCCCGACGCGGCGCAAATCGGCCGTCACGCGCCGGGACTGAGGCCAGAACCCGGGACTTCAGGGGCTCATGGGGTGGGAGGCCTGCCAGAGCCCCCCCCAAGGCCCCGGGGCTGGCCCCTGACCCGGCTGCGAAGTTCGAAACCGAGCAAGGCTAAAGCCTGCGTTCTGAACAGGATGTGCGGTGAGAAACGAGGCAGCGAGCCGGTTGCCGACCGAACCGGGGCCCGAACCGCCGGATTGCTCCGGAAACCGGGTTTCAAGCGCGTCCGGGCGCGCGGCACGGGTTCGGGCGCGGCCTCGGCCGCGGGATGAACCCCGAAATCAGGCTGAAAACGAACCCGGAAGCCGGGCCGGAATCCGCTTCGGGGCTTGCGCTGCCTGCGCACAGGCGGCCGGGTGCGCCATTGCGCTCCCGGCCGCCTCAACTCGCTGTCAGGACGCTAGCGTACGACGATGACTCTGGACAGGACGAGCGCATCACGCTCAACTGCGGATGCCGAGCGGAGGAAGTAGACTCCCGGCGCAAGGCGCGAGACGTCGTTGCTGCCGACCTTCAGATCGAGCACTCTGCGGCCCGCCGCATCGGCCAGCATCGGCTGACGGTTGCCGAAGGACGATACCGGCAGGCTGAGGGTGCCGCGCACGAGGCTGGCCCCGAGACGCGGTCCGACGGCCGACGGCCGGGGTTGCTCGGCGACCGCTGACGCCGTGTCCCTGATGACCGAGACGCTCGAACTCATCGCGTTCGCGACATACACCCGGTTCTGGCCCGGGTTGTGGCACAGCGCGCTCGGGTGCCGTCCGACGCGCAGCGTCGCCGCAACCGTGTTCGTGGCGCAGTCGATCACGGTCAGGCTTGAGTCGAGCAGATTCGCCACGTAGACCCGGTTCGCGGCCGGCACGAACAGGGCTGCGCCCGGGTTGTCGCCCGCGGGAATAGTCGCGACCACCGAGTCGGCCGCGCAGTCGACAGCCGCAACGCTGTCCCGGTCGACGATGCCGCAGTAGACCCGGTCCTCGCACGGGTTATACACCGGCAGCTCGAGGACCCCCGCCAGCCGCACCGGCGACAAGACCCGATTTGTCGCCCCGTCGATGACCGTGATGTCGCCGCCCTGATTCGGGCAGTAGACCTTGTTGCGCAGCGGGTTGTATGCGAGGTGGCGCGGTCCCAGGCCTGCGGGCACGGTCGCGAGCACCGAGTTGGTCGCGCCGTCGATGACCATGACGCTGTTGTCGCCGCCGGTCGAACAGTAGACCCTGTTCTCTAGCTCATTGTAGCACAGGCCGAACGGGTACGTCCCGGTGGGCACGCTCGCCACGACCGCGTTGGCCGCGCAGTCGATGACGCTTACCCCGCCGAACCCGCTGTATGCGGCGTACATCGCGTTCTGCGCGGTATTGTGGCAGAGCACCCACGTGTTGCCAACGTCCGGCACCGCTGCCACGACCGCGTTGCTCGCGCCGTCAATCACCGACACGTCGCCGCTGCCGTAGTTCTCGCAGTAGACCATGTTGTTCTGCGGGTTATAGCAGAACGCGACCGGCGACACGCCCACGCGCACCGTGGCAATCACCGCGTTCGAAGCGCCGTCGATGATTGTCACGGTGTTGCTGTCGAGGTTCGCGCAGTAGACCTTGTCGTCCTGCGGGTTGTAGCAGAGCGCGAACGGCCGGCACGAATCCGGCAGGTCGATGGTCGCTTCAACGTACTGGGCCGACACGAGCGCCGCCAGAGTCGCCAGACCGGACAGGGACCGTCTGAGCATGCTGTCTCCTCTCAAGTCAATAGTCTGATTATACACGCGCCCGGGCCCGGAGCAAACCGCCGCCGAGGTCGCTTGTGCGCTCACCGGCGCGAAGCCGCCCGCGCCGCGCGCGGCGACCATGCGCCAGACCAGCGTCGCTGAGGAGCATCGCCGCCGGCTCCGGACTCTGCTGCGCCCAGTCCGCTCTGCCTTGCCCCTCTCCCCTGGCGGGCGCGCCGGTGCCGGACTCCGCAGTCTCCTTCTTCGTCGTCCGGGTCGGCCCGAACACCTTGACCCCCGCGAGCAGTCCAATAGGATTGATGGCAAATACCCGACGGAGGACACCATGCCGATAACTTTCTCAGGGCCCGAGGTCATAGAGATGGCAGTGCAGACCGAGCGGGGCGGCAAGCTCTACTACGAGACCGTGGCCGCCGCGTCCGGGGACGAAAAGCTCAAGGGCCTGTTCGGCTGGCTCGCCGAACAGGAAGAGCACCACATCCGGGTGTTCGAGGACATCGGCAGGACGATGCCCGCGCGGCCCGAGGATCTGCCCTACAACTGGGATGAGGCGGTGCTCTACCTCAAGGCCATCACCGATTCGCGCTACTTCCTCGGCTCGCCGGACAAGGCGCTCGCGCTCGCCCGCACCGCGGTCACGACCGACGAGGCGCTCGCGCATGCCATCGGCTTCGAGAAGGAAACCCTGCTGTTCTATCTCGAGATCCGCGAGATGGTGAAGGCCGATGCGCGCTCCGCGGTCGAGAAGCTGATCGCGCAGGAAAAGGACCACGTCCGCCAGCTGACCGAAATCCGCCACGGGCTGAAGCAATGAGCCACGCCGCCGAGCTGGCGGTGCTTGAGAGCGCCCGACTGGCCGAGCTCGCAAGCCTGCGCGAGTACCTGCGTCTTGTTCGGGCCACGCGCCGCCTTACCGGCAAGGACGTTTTCGCCCGGCTGGCCGCCGACGAGTTGGAGCACGCGGCCGTGCTCGAGCGGCTCAGCCGGTCGCTGCGCGAGACCGGCACCTGCTCGACCGAGGGTCTGCCCCGCTCGCCCTTTGCCGACCTCGTGCCGCGGCTCGCCGACCGCGACCGCCGCATCAGGGGCGAGTCCGGGCTGGACGACATCTCGGCGCTGCAGGCCGCGCTCGACCTGGAGAACCGCGCGGTCGAGTTCTATCGCTCGGCCGCCGGCGCTGCGGCCGGTCCGGTGGCGCTGGTCCTGCGCCGCCTTACCGGAATGGAGAAGGCTCACGTCGCGCTGATACAGGCCGAACTGGACAGCATCCAAAGCGACGGATTCTGGTTCGGCATGCCCGAATTCACGCTCGAATCCGAGCACGACCGAAAGGACTGAAACACGATGGCCAGAGGAGAGTGCCTGTCCCCTTCACAGGTCCTGCAGACCGTTCTCGAAGTGACGCGCGAAACCGAGGGATTCTACGCGGCGGCGGCCGAGCGGGCTCGGGCCGATGACGTCCGCGCCGCCTTCGAGTCCCTGCGCTCAAGCAGCCGCGAAGGCGCGGACCTGCTGGCCCGGGCGTTCACGACGATGAGCTGCGGCGAGGAGAAAGTGCTTGAGCCGAGTCCCGAGGACGAGATGTTTCTCTCGGCTCTCGCCGAGTCGTCGTTCTACCGCAAGTCGGGCCGGCCGACCGAAATCGCATCGGGCCTGAGCGCGGCCGCGGAGTATGTCGACGCCGCGGTCCGGCTCGAGCGCGACCTGCTGCTGTTCTACACCCGGTTCTGGGGCATCTCATGCGCCTCGCACCGGCCGCTGTTCTCCGCGCTCATCCAGCGGCGCCAGGACCACATCACCCGGCTCAACGACCTCGGCAAGGCGCTGCAGCCCCGGCGCTAGCAGGCCCTGTCGAACGCGGCGGGCGGCCCGGGCGGGGCGCCCGCGGTGCGGGTGGCGTCGGGTCTAAGCCCGGGCCAT
>CBFGIY010000010.1:7656-9189 GCA_965648935.1 Caldifarciminota bacterium | reverse complement strand
TCAGGGTGCCTTCGGTTCTATGCCCGGAACTTCCTCTCCTCGCAGACGATGCCCAGCCGTTCAAGCTCGGCCAGCACCGGCTCGTAGATCTCGGGCAGGGTCGGTATCAGCACGCCGGTCTCTCTGAACTTGCCTTCGAGTATCAGCCGCACCGCGATGGCCGCGGGCAGGCTGACCGTGCGCGCCATCGCCGAGTCGCCATCCGGCTCGCCGAACGCGATGAGCGTCGAGGTGACGCGCTCGGTGGGCCTGTTCGGGTACTCGGCCCGGAACATGTGGTGCAGGACGATCATGTCGCGCTCGCCCGGCTTGAAGCTCATCCGGTCGAGCATCAGCTTGGCCAGCGCGTCGAGGTTGGAGCCGCTTTCAATGCCCACCGGCGCGTGGTCGAACAGGCCGAGCCAGTCGAGGCGCTCGATCGTCGGGTCGTCGGCTTTAAGCCCCAGTCGGGCCGCGCAGTCGGCGCGCAGGTCGCCCGAGCCGGGCACGTAGCCGCGCAGCCACTCGGCCGCGGTGACGCCCGCGAAGCTGCGCACGGTCTCGTCCTTGAGCAGCCCGAGGTCGGCGATTGCCTTGAGCGTCGGGCACCAACCGAAGTTGCGCAGCGTGCCGCGCAGCATCGTCCTGACGCCCTTGAGCCCGTAGAGCTCGATATAGGGCAGCGAGTTGCGGTTGGCGTACGCCTCGAACTCGTAGCCGTCCTTGACTTTGAGAGGCCAGCGGTTGCCGAAAAGCTCCGGCCCCGGCACGAACACCTCCTTGCCGTCCTTGAGATAGCGCGCGTCGTTGCGCCCGGCCATCACCACGCCCTTCGGGCTCCAGGAAAACTTGTACCCCAGCGGGTTGTCGTTGGCCTCGGGCGCGGGCAGGCCGCCGCAGAACGACTCGAACGACGTGACCGTGCCGCCCGCGTTCTGCACCGCGTGGATTATCTTCATCGCGGACATGTGGTCGATGCCCGGGTCGAGCCCGATTTCGTTCAGAAAAAGCACGCCCGCATCGCGCGCCGGCCGGTCCAGGGCCCGCATCGCGTCGGAGACATAGGAAGTCGTCACCAGCGGCAGCCTGTGCTTGAGGCACAGGTCTGCGACCTTGACGTGGAATGTGTACGGCAGCAGGCTGACCACGAGGTCGGAACGGCTGACCGCGGCCTCGAGCGCGGCGTCGTCCTCGACGTTTAGCGCCTCGGCTCTGCCCTGCGGGTGGGTGCCGACGAGGTCGCGCGCCTTGCTGACCGTGCGGCTGGCGACCGTGACCTCGAAGTCTTTGATGCCGAGCAGGTAATTGACCATCGGGCGCGACACCAGACCCGCGCCGATCTCGGTCGTGGGTGGCAGGAAGACGCCGGCTCTTGGGTCGAAGGGCGCGACCACGGCGGCGAAGCGGCTGGCCGGCGTCATGCCGGCGACCAAAGCCAGCGGCGCAGTCCCCCAGGAGTCGGGCATGGTGATGGCGGTGATCGGATCGGCGGCGAGCTCGAAGAAGCGGCCGCGGCGCAAGATCCCGCGCGCGGGCTCGAGCATGTAGATCCAG
>CBFGIY010000010.1:0-7646 GCA_965648935.1 Caldifarciminota bacterium | reverse complement strand
CCAGTATCAGGACCCCATTCATGACTCAGGACTCCTTTGGCAGATGTTTCTCAAGGTAAGCGAACTCGGGCGTGAGCCGGCCCCGGTGCAGTATCAGCCCGCGGCGCACCGGACCGGGCAGGTCGAGCAGTTCCAGGGGCCGATCGAAGTCGGCCCGAGCGATCGCGGCCACGAATGGCATCAGCGCCTCCCCGAACTCGCGCGACGAATCGAACGGCAGCTCGCAGGGCAGGTTATCGACCGCCATCACCAGCATGCCGGGCCCGTCGACGCCGTCGGTCGCCGAATCGGTCGCCGGGTTGTAAACATAGAAGGCGTTGCCCGGGTCGGTGGCCTTCAGCGTCGCCTCGACCGAGCCTTCGATGTCGCAGGAAATGTCGCCGATCGCCCACAGGCGCGGCCGCGCGCCGCCCGCGAACGCCTGCCTGAGCCAGCCGCGCGTGACCAGACGGGGATAGCGCGCGTCCCAGTAGATGCAGTTGGTCAGCACCGACAGGTAAGGCAGGTGCTCCTCGAACCGGGAGCGGTAAAGCCCGGGCTGCGCGAAGTACTCCTTCAGGTCGAAGCGGTGCCCGAGCTCGACCGGCTCGACCGTGTGCTCTTCGCGGAACATCACGCGATACACCGTGCGCGGGTCGCCGTCCGCGGCGAGCGCCGGCAGGTCGTGCGGCTCGATCTCGGTCGCGCCCAGCGCATCGAGCATCTCCCACGCGCCCTTGGCCACGTGGCCATAGCCCGTGACCCCGACCACGAACGGCACCAGTTCGCGCGGCAGGCCCGTCCTGACAATGTCCCGGCCGACACCGGCCAGAGCGGCCCGGGCCAGGTCCACGCGGCCGTAGACATGGGCCTGGCGGGCGCGGGCGAAAGGCGTTTCGATGCCGCAGGCGAACAGGCGCCGCCCGAGCCCGGCAAGCGTGTCGACCATGCCGGCGATGCCGGCAAACCGGCCGAAGAACACCAGCCTGCGTCCGGCGTCGTCGGTCATCTTCTCGTAGTCGATGAGGTTGCAGCCCAGCTCCATCATCCGCGCGAGCATCGGCATGTTGTGGCTCTGGCCCTTGATGACATGGGAGAAGAACACGTACGTGCCGCCCGGCCGGAAGAAGTCGAGCGGCATCTCCTTGACGCCGAGCACCAGCGGGCAGTCGGCCACGTCGCGCCGGACCCGCGCGCCGACCTCCTCGTACTCCTCATCCCGGAACGTGCGGATGTCGGAGTGCTGGACCGCGAACTCCAGCCCGTGCTCGCCGATGAGCGTGCCGACCTGCTCCGGGATAAGCGGCGCGCGCCTCTCCCAGACGTTCTTGTCCTCGCGGCGGATAGCCACGACCGGCTTGGCTTCAGGCATGAATGGGAATCATAGCGGGTTGACGCGGCCAGTCAAACCGCGCCCCTAGCATGCAGAAATGCTACTTGAACCCGAGAACTTCGGCCATCGAGTAGAGCCCGGGCGCGCGGCCCGCCACGAATCGGGCCGCGGCCAGCGCCCCCGCCGCGAAAGCCGAACGGTTCTCCGCCTTGTGCGAAAGTTCCAGTCTTTCGCCCGGCCCGCCAAACACGACGACGTGCTCGCCGACCACGTCGCCGGTGCGAACCGAACTGATACCGATCTCGCCGTCAGGCTTGGGACCGACCGCGCCCTCGCGGCCGTGCCGGAATCGGGCGCCGCGGCGCGACTGGGCGATCGAATCGGCCAGAAGCCGCGCAGTGCCCGAGGGCGCGTCAGTCTTGCGCCGATGGTGGACTTCAAGTATCTCGACGTCATAAGCCGGGCCCAGCATCTCAGCGGCCAGCGCGGCCAGCCGCCCAAGCAGTGCTACGCCGACCGAGAAGTTCGGCGCCCAGACAACCGGTACGCGCTCGGCCGCGGCGCGCAGAGATGCCTCCTGAGCCGGGTCAAGCCCGGTCACGCCCGAAACCAGCGGCTTGCCGGCAGCGGCGCAAGCTCCTGCCAGAAGAGCTGTTACATCTGGAATTGAGAAGTCAACTACTACATCGCAGGCCGCGATGCCGGTGTCCGTGTCGCATGTAATCACGCCTTCGCCGCAGGCCCGGCCCAATACCGGATGTCCGGCTGCCTCAAGCCCGCTGACCAGCACGAACTCATGGCTGTCCGCGCACAGCCGCGCGACCTCGCCGCCCATCCGTCCGGCGGCCCCGGCCAGCGTGATACGAATCACGGCTTGGGCTTGAGCTTGAGCCCAAAATCGGCGAGGGCGCGGCGCAGCCCGTCGCGCGTGGCCTTTGTCGCCGGTGTCAGAGGCAGGCGCGGCTCGCCGCCGGCCAAGCCTATGAGGTCCAGCGCCGCTTTGACCGGTATCGGATTGGTCTCGACGAACAGCGCCTTGAAGACCGGATAGAGACGGCAGTGCAGCTCGGCGGCCGGGCCGACCTCGCCGGCAAGGTAGTGCTCGACGAGGCGGACAACCGCGTCCGGCACGACATTGGAGGCGACCGATATCACGCCCCTGCCGCCGACGGCCAGAATCGGCAGAGTCAGCCCGTCGTCGCCCGAGAGCAAGGTCAGACGGCCACCGAGGCGCGCGACTATCTCGCTCATCTGGTCGAGGTTGCCTGAGGCCTCCTTGACCGCGACCACGTTCGCGCAGTCCCGGCAGAGACGCTCCAGCGTAGCGGGCAGGATATTCACCCCGCAACGGCCCGGGATGTTGTAAATAATGACCGGCAGGCGGATCGAGTCGGCGACTGCTCGGAAGTGACGATACAGGCCCTCCTGCGTCGGCTTGTTGTAATAGGGCGCAACCACGAGCAGCCCGTCGGCCCCGGCCTTCTGGGCCGACCGCGCGGCGGCCACAGAGCGCGTCGTCTCGTTAGTCCCGACCCCGGCCAGCACCTTGACCCGGCCGCGCGCCTCGGCCAGCGCGACCGCGAGCAGGCTGACCTTCTCGTCTTCGGTCAAGGTCGGCGACTCGCCGGTCGAGCCGGCCACCAGCACGCCGCTGACCCCGGATTCGAGCTGGAATCGGACATTGCGCCGGAATCCGGCAAGATCGGTCTTCTTTCCTCTGAACGGGGTCACAAGGGCCGTGATGCAGCCATCAAACATTGCCACCTCCAGCCGCAGGCTCGGTTGTTGGCGCGGCCCCGGCCCCGGTGCCTGGCTCAGTCTGCGGCTTGAGTCCCAGCACTGCGTCGACCTCCTCGCCTGTCATGACCTCGCGCTCGAGCAGCGCCGCGGCCAGCGCGTCCATCCCCGCGCGGTTGGTCTCGAGGATGCTCCGGGCCCGCTCCGACTGACTCTCGACGATGCGCCGAATCTCCGAGTCGATAACCCGCGCCGTCTCCTCGGAAAACGTCTGATGCATTCCCAGTTCGCGGCCGAGGAAAATCTGATCGTCCGGCCGGCCGAACGCCAGCGGCCCGACCTTCTCGCTCATCCCCCATTCGCAGACCATCTTGCGCGCCAACGCGGTCGCGTTCTCAATGTCGTTGTGACTGCCCGTGGACACGTCGCCGAAGACGATGAGCTCAGCGGCCCGGCCCCCGAGCATTATCGCCAGCTGATCCAGGCAATACTCGCGCGAGTAGATGCGCTTGTCGTCGATCGGCAGTCGCTGGGTCAGGCCAAGCGCCTGACCGCGCGGTATGATGGTAACCTTGTGCACTGGGTCGGTGCCGGGGATGTAGCGGGCGACGACCGTGTGACCGGATTCGTGGTATGCGATCCAGCGCTTCTCGCCGCCGCTGATGAGCAGGGAGCGGCGTTCCACGCCCATCAGCACCTTGTCCTTGGCGTCCTCAAAGTCCTGCATCGTCACCGCGCTGCGGGCGCGCCGAGCCGCGAGCAGCGCGGCTTCGTTGACCATGTTCGCGAGGTCGGCCCCGGAGAAACCGGGCGTGCCGCGCGCCAGCACGTTGAGGTTCACGTCGGGGGACACGGTAATCTTGCGAACGTGCACCTTGAGTATCTCCTCGCGCCCCACCACGTCTGGGCGGTCTACCGATATCTGCCGGTCGAATCGACCCGGGCGCAGCAGCGCACGGTCGAGGATGTCCGGACGGTTGGTCGCGGCCATTATGATGACGCCATCCGATGTCTCGAACCCGTCCATCTCCACCAGCAACTGATTAAGAGTCTGTTCGCGCTCGTCGTGTCCGCCGCCCAGCCCGGCCCCGCGCTGGCGACCGACAGCGTCTATCTCGTCGATAAAGATGATGCAGGGCGCGTTGCGCTTGCCCTGCTCGAAGAGGTCGCGCACGCGCGCCGCGCCGACCCCGACGAACATCTCAACGAAGTCCGAGCCTGATATCGACAGAAACGGCACGGCCGCCTCACCCGCCACCGCCTTGGCCAGCAGGGTCTTGCCTGTGCCGGTCGGCCCGACAAGCAGCACGCCCTTGGGAATCCTGCCACCGAGCTTCTGGAACTTGTGTGGGGCCTTTAGGAATGCGATTATCTCTCGCAGTTCCTCCTTGGCCTCAGGCACGCCGGCGACATCGGCGAAGGTGACTTTGGGCCGGTCCGAGGTCATTGCCCTGGCCCTTGACTTGCCGAACAGGAATGCCCGGTCCTGGCCCGAAGACATCCGGCGCATGAACAGGAACCAGAACCCGATGATGAGCAGCCATGGCAGCACGCTGAGGACAACGGTGACCCACTGCGAAGCCGGCCGCGCGCTCACCTTAACCCCGGCGTCGAGCAACCGCTGCACGAGCTGTTGGTCGTTGGGTGTGAAAGTCTTGAACTCGGTAAACTTGACCGTTCCCCGCGGCGTGACGACCTCTGACTCGGTCTTGAGCCGGCCGCTCAGCTCGCGCTCGACAATGACCACCTCGGCGACGTTACCCTCGGTCAGCTCGCGGACAAAGTCAGTGTAGTCGATAGCGGCGCGTCCGGTGCGGCGCGTCGAGAGCAGATTCCAGGCGGCCCAGGCCCCTAGAAACACGAGCAGCCAGACGGCCAGCGGCCCGAGGAAGCGCAAACGCGGAGTCTTGTCTGCCATCAGGTTATCCAATCCTCCATGAAATCGAAAACCAGCCAGTCGCCCGCGCGCCGGGCGCGGATTCCGTGCCCAAGGTCGAGGGCCCGTCCGGCCCGACCGCGCGCCAGCTCCAAGACTCTGTCGACAGCGGCCATGTCGAGTGCGGGGAAGCGCAGTCTGAGTGCGCGGCGCTGCAATACCTCATCATATCGCGCAAGCCTGAGAATGTCAACGCGGTTGCCACCGGGCCGGTCCAGCACCGCGGCCAGCGCCGCCGTCCCGGCCCGGTCAAGGAAGCGGTCTTCAAGTCCCATGACCCGCGCGAGTCGCCGGGCATTGGCCGCTGCGGCAGGATTCACGTTGAGCAGTGCCGGCAGAGCCTGCTGCCGGATGATGTTGCGCCTGTAGGCCGGGTCGGCATTGGACTCGTCTTCAATCCAGCGCTGCCCGCGCGCTCGCAGGTAATGCCGTATCGAATCCCGGCCGATGTCCAGAAGCGGCCGAATAAAGAGACCGCGCTGCAGCGGGATACCGGCCACACCAGCCAATCCGGTACCCCGCGCTATGTTGAGCAGCATCGTCTCGAGACTGTCCTCTGAGTTGTGGCCCAGTGCCACGCGGGCACAGCCTTGCCGGTGCGCTCCGCGCTCTAGTTCCCTGTAGCGAATCTCACGGCCGGCTTCCTCAATTGACAGGCCTCGAACTCGGGCAAACCGTCGAACGTCACGCCGCACGACGTCGACCTTGACGTGGCGCGCGGCGCACAGCTTCCGGACGAAAGCTTCGTCGTCGGCGGCGGAGGTGCGCAGCCGGTGGTTAATGTGCATCGCCCGGACATCAACGGCGAGAGCCCTGCGTGCCGCGAGGAAGAGGTCAAGCAGGCAGACCGAGTCGGCTCCGCCCGACAGCGCAACAAGCACACGGCTACCGCGTGGGACCAGACAGTCGTTCCGTACCGCCTCAAGGAACCGCCCGTACACCGACAAAGGCTCAGGTCCGGGCACAAGCACCTCGGCAGGTGGCGCGCACCGCTTCGGCGATCGCGGTCAGCGCCGTCTCCAGTTCATCGTCGGTCATGACAAGAGCCGGCCGCACCGCAAGCGACTCGTTGCCCGATGCCGCCAGGAGTACTCCGCGCTCGCGGCAGGCACGAATCACGCGAGCGGGATCGAAACCGGGCTCGTCAAAGCACAGAGTCCAGTGCGCTCCGATACCGAACCTGCGGCCCGGCGCGCAATCCGGCCCGACAGCAGAAGTACGCTCAAAACGTTCGGCGATCGCCGTGGCGCGGTCGACAAGCCCGGACTTGAGCAGGGTGAAATAGCGGCAGCCCGCTTCACACGCTGCCGGACTCGGGCCGTCTGACACGATCGGCCAGCGGTGCCGCGAGCTTGACGTGATGCATGCGCCAAGGGCCATACCCGCTGCAGCGCCCGGTCCCAGCACATGCAGGTCGGCGCGCACGCCTGAGTGCTCGATGGCCAGCATCCGACCGGTCGTGCCCGGCGCGATTCGAGTCTCGTCATCGATCAGCCAAGCGCCCGATGAATCTGCTAGTCTGCGGACTTCGGCAAGCCGGTTGTCGAAAGGATGGCAGACCACGGCAGCGGCGCGGTCAAGCCGGACGCGCTCAGGAGACGCGGATTCAGAGAGGTAGATGATCTCGGCCCTGCCCGTGACTCGACGCGCCAGCTCCAGGCCGCGCGCCAGCGCTTCGCGACCGGACCGGCAGAGCAGCACCCGGCGATTGGTCCCGCCTGGCGTCATCTCGGCCAGCGCGGCCATCAGATCGACCTGGGCAGGCCATGACGCCGCACCGTCGTTCACAACCACCGGCGAGGTCAGTCCTGCGAAAACCGAGTGAGTCCAGCCCAGCGGTCGCACACCGCCGCCGGCGCAGTCGAGGCAGCGCAGGCCGTCAGCGTCCATGAGCCAAGCACCCTCTGCCCCGGCAGAAGCGAATCCTTCCCCGGGCTCGGGTCCGGTCGGGCCGTGCCGACGCCAGAGCCGTCGCGTCATCGCGTTGCCTGGCCTGACCGCGGGGAGGCTGGCTGCGCGGTCGGAGAGCTGCTGTGCTGCGCAATTGCGACCGGCAAAGACGACGCAGGGCTTGACATCGGGCTCACCCGCCACTAAAAGGGAGGCGAAAAGGAGCAGCCATATGGCGACTTATCAGTTCATGTGCCTGGAATGCGGCCACGCTTTCGAGGTCTTCCTCAGCAAGCGTGACATCGATTCGGAAAAAGAGGTTGAGTGCCCGGCCTGCGGCTCGGCCGACACCAGCCGCACCTTCGACGAAGAAGGCGAACCCGAAGAGGGCGCGGATGAGGGCATAGTGTCAGCCGCCGAGGAATCCGAAGAGGACGACTTCACCATCAACCTCGACGACGAGTAGCCCGCCGACCCCTGCCCCGTGGCGCGGCCCGCTTGGCGCGCTGCCATTCGCTCTCCATCTCTGATAGTGGCACATCGGCAAGGCTGCGGCCGCTGCGCGCGAAACTCCGCTCAACCCGACCGAACCTCCTTGCGAACTTGCGGCTCGCGTCCTTTAATGTGCCCTCGGCATCAAAGCCCAGGTGACGGCTTAGGTTGACCAGGGCGAACAACAAGTCACCCAGCTCCTCGCGCAGAGCGCGCCCAGGCCGCCTCCTGCGCCCGAGGTCCTCGCGCAGCTCCTCTACCTCCTCGACCACCTGGTCC
>CBFGIY010000009.1:0-43977 GCA_965648935.1 Caldifarciminota bacterium | reverse complement strand
ACCCACCATGGCGTTTTCGATCTGACTTACCTCTCGATGATTCCGGGAATGACTGTGCTGGCGCCGGCCGACGAGCTCGAGCTCGGGATGATGCTGGAGTATGCAATCGCGCGCACCGATGGTCCGGTGGCGATACGCTACCCGCGCGGCGGCTCGGGCCGCTGTCGCGAGAAAGCGTACCCGGTCGAGCACGGCCGGGCCGAAGTGTGGCGCGACGGCCGCGACGGCTGGGTGCTGGCCGCGGGCACGTGCGCCAACGCGGCGCTGGCCGCGGCCGACGGGCTGGCAGCCGAGGGGACACTCGACCTTGGCGTCATCAACGCTAGATTTGTCAAGCCGCTGGACCGCGAGCTGCTGGTCGGGGCGATGGCGCGATGCGGCCGGGTCGCGACAGTCGAGGAGAACGTGCTCTCGGGCGGGTTCGGCGAGGCCGTGGCGCGGCTTGCCGGCGAGACGGGGCAGGCGGTTCGGTTCGAGCATATCGGCTTGCCTGACCGGTTCATCGAGCACGCTCCGCGTGGTGCGCTGCTGGCCGAGGCGGGGCTGGATGCGCCAGGTCTGGCGCAGAGATTCCGCGCGTTCTTCGGGAAGGTCTAGCGGGTGAAGGGTTCGTGGCGGATGGCCGGTACCGCGGCTTCGGGCCGGGGCGAGTCGCGGCGGTGGCTGGCCGGCGTCGTCGGCGCGCTTGCGGTCCTGACTGCGATGGCCGCCGCGCAGTCGCTGTACGAGCCGGAGAAGGTCGTGCCGCGCGTCGACTACGAGAACCGGCTGGTGTACCTGGAGCGCTGGCGCGGCAGTCACCTGCTTGGACTTGACCGGGTTCTGTCGCTTGAGGACTACCTCTCCTATCAGATCGGCGACGGGTTTGTCGCCGGCTGGCAGGACAGGTCGCGGCGCGAAGGAGAGAAGCGCCAGCTCGCGTCGGACGCTTCGGGCCTGATACCCGACATCGAACTGCCCAGGTTGCCGATCTTCGGCGAGGGCAGCCGCATCGACATCTCGGGCCGGGACCGGATCACGCTGGGCGGGCGCCAGACTTTCCAGCGCGGCACCTTCCGCGAGGGCAACCGCGGCCTGCTGCCCGAGCTGAAGCTGGAGCAGCAGCTCGCCGTGACCCTGAACGGCTCCATCGGCGAGCGTACCAAGGTCAACATTGACCACGACTCGGAGCGCGAGCAGGCCAAGAACAAGGTCAAACTCAGCTACACCGGCACCGAGGACGAAATAGTGCAGTCGGTCGAGCTGGGCGACACGCGGCTGTCAATCCCCGGCACCGGTTACACCGGCGACCTGCCGGCTTTCCAGGGGCTTTTCGGCGCCACGGCCAAGGGCAAGATGGCCGGGGTCGACATCTACGCGGTGGCGTCGCGCGAGGAATCGCAGGGGCAGAGCCAGAGCTTCCAGGGCCGGCGGCGCGTTTTCGTCGACACTCTGCGCAACGACCGCTATCTCACGCGCCGGTTCTACCAGATTCCCGTGGCCGAGCCGCTGCGCACGCTGCGGATATACGTCGACGACAAGAACCCGCTGAACAATCAGGCGAGCCAGCCCGGCATCGCGACGACGCTGCTCGAGCACCCCGACTCAGTACCGGCCAACTGGAACTACGACCGCGCGGGCGGCGCGTTCGACCTCAAGACGCTCGGCCGCGACTACTTCATCCATCCGGGCAACATCATTGAATTCGCCTCGGCGCTCGGCACCAACGATGTCGCAGGTTTTGTTGCCTACACGGCGAACGATACCCTGGGCGGCCATTTCTGGCGCGATTCGATAGTCCTGGCGATGCTCAAACCTGAACTGACCGACACGCTTTCGGCGACCTGGGACTACGAACTGCGCAACGTGTACGCGCTGTCCCAGTCCGACGTTTCGCTGCGTTCTCTGAGCATCCACCTTGACCTACCGTCAGGCCAGGACCCGGAGGCCGACACGGCCGGCCCGAACGCCGGTCGCAGGTTCACGGAAATCCTCGGGCTTGACCCGGATGGGGACGGCCGCATCCAGTATCCCGAGTTCGAGCCGGGCACAGGCCTCATCCGTTTTCCGGGCCGGCGGCCGTTTGATTCAAGCGCCCTGTCGGTGCGCGACCGGGCAATATACCGCAAGGACCCGTACCGGCTCCTCCCCGGTGAAGGCAGGCTGTACTACATTGTCGCCGAGTATTCGAGCGCGGCCGGTTCGTACTACCTTGGCCAGCCCGATATCACCGAGGGGTCGGAGAAAGTGATGGTTGACGGCCAGCAGTGGACGCGGGGCGTGGACTACACCATCGATTACCGCTCCGGCGTGCTGACCTTCACCCGCGCCCTGCCCGCGGATGCCGACATCCGCGTCACTTACGAATACCGGCCGTTGTTTTCGATCGCCCAGAAGGCGGTGCTGGGAACGCGGGCCGAGATGCCGCTCGGGCAGCGGGGCAAGGTCGGTACCAGCGTGTTCTACCGGAGTGAAGGTACCGGCGAAGAGAAGCCGGTGCTGGGCAGCGAGCCGTTCACCCGGACAATCGCCGAGGCGGACGCGAGCTACTCGCTGTCGTCGGATGCGGCGGCGGCGTTCCTCGACCGGCTGCCGCTGCTGCGGGCGAACGCTCCGGTTACGGTCTCCGCTTCGGCTGAGGGCGCGGTCTCGTTCCCCGACCCGAACACCCGCGGCTCGGCGTGGCTTGACGATTTCCAGGGGACCAGCATCCGGCGCAGTATCATCCTGAGCTCGATACTCTGGTCATTCGCGTCAGTGCCGGCGAGCCGTGACACCAGCCGGTTCGCCCGAGTGCCGCTACGCTGGCACAACCCGCCTTTCCGCGCCGATACGTTCCAGGGACCGTACACCGGCGACGAGCCGGAGCTCAGGGACGAGGTGCCGAGTCTGATGCGGGTGTTCTTCGACCCCTCGGCCGAACCCGACGCGTGGGCCGGGCTGATGACCAACGCAGCCCAGATTGGGATGAACCTGCGCGATGTCGAGAACATGCAGCTGGTGCTCAAGACCCGGCGCAGTCGCGGGGTGATTCACGTGACGGTCGGGATGAGTATTGACGAGGACGCGCCGCGCCGCAACCGCGCCGGTCGGATCGTCGGCTACAACGGTCGCCTCGACACCGAGGACCGTGATGGCAACGGCCAGCTTGATATCACCGAGGACACCGGTCTTGACGGCGTGTTCTGGCCCGACTCGCTCTTCCGGCAGGGCGACACGCTGGACGACGGCAATGACGACTATGACCCGGTGAAGAACCCGCAGGGAACCGAGGGCAACAACCGCCTCGACACCGAGGACCTCGATCGCAACGGATTCTCGCGCTACAATCACTACTTCGAATGCGCGGTCGAGCTGGGCGACCCGCGGTTCTTCACCCAGTTGCGCAACGGCTGGCAGCTCTGCCGCGTAAGCCTGCACGATACATTGCTCTTTCCGGCAACGGGCCGGCCCAAGTGGGAGGACATCAAGACCGTACGACTGTGGTTCGACGGATTCGACGGGCTGGACACGATTGACCTCTACTCGCTTGAGTTCACCGGTTCGAGCTGGCTGAACCCGACGGTCGGGCCACTGCGGCCGGCCAACATCATTCCGGTCGATACGACCGAGAAGGTCTGGGTCACCGAGGTCTCGCGCAAGACCGATACGTCATATGTCCCGCCGGTCGAGCCACGGCGCGATGCGCAGGGCCGCTTCCAGATTGACCCCGGATTGCTCTTCGGCTACCGCAACCTCTATGGCAATCGGCGAGCCCTGGCGAGCAAGATTACCACGGACCGCGATGACTACCGCGACTACTCCGATGTGCGGGTCTATGTGCACGACGACGGCAACGGCCTGGGCTGGGTGTTGCGGCTGGGTAGCGACACACTGAACTACTACGAGTACGCCGCGGGAATCACCGAGGGCGCCGCGGTGCCTGGCCGGGATGGACGCTGGTACGAGTTCACGGTCCGGCTTGACTCGTTTCCGGCTCTGAAGGCCGCGCGCGGATCGGCCGACCCGAACACGCCCTGGGGGGCAGGGTGCTACCGGGTGCGCGGCGCGCCGTCGCTGTCCGACGTGCGCTACACGGCGCTGGGCATCGACAACCCGTCGAACCGCAGGCTCTCGGGCGGCATATGGTTCGACGAGCTGCGTCTGACCGGGGCCAGGCGGGAACCGGGTTACGGTTTCCAGGCGCGCGCCGCCCTGGCGCTTTCCGAGTTCGTGAACGCGGCGGTCAGCTACAACTACTCGGACCCGAACTTTCGGCGGTTCAGCGAAGGTCGCGGGGTCAAGACCGGTGGCTTCGGCAACAACGTCGGATTGAATGCCAGCGCCAACCTCGAACGACTGCTGCCCCAGTCCTGGGGTATGAGCGTGCCGGTGAGCTATTCGTTCTCGCGGCTGGATGACGTGCCCAAGTTCTCGCCGCTGTTCCCGGACCTGCGGCTTGAGGAGCTTGACGAAGCCGCGGCCGAGAGCCTGCGCAGTGTGGGCTGGTCCGAGGAGGTGGGCCTGAACAACCTGCGGAAGGCGAATTCGCAGAGCAAGTTGCTCAACTACACGCTTGAGGCAATGGGGTTCTCATGGCGCCAGAGACGAGCGGTGCGGCGTGCGCTGCTCGCGCGCGACTCGTCGTGGTCACGCGCCATGCAGTGGTCCTGGGGAATCAGCCCCGAAGTGAACGTGGAAATTGGCGACCTCGAACTCGCGCTGATTCCTCAGGGCGTCAGGGTTGGGTTGTCCACGGCAAGCCAATATGGTCTGCGCGGGACGCGATTCCGCCCCGACAGCGCGTTTCGTTACGACAGCGTCAAGAGCAACGGATTCAACACCGATCTCTCCATTGAGTATTCGCCGATCGAAGACCTGAGTTTTGACTATTCGGACGAGAGCGAGCGTGACTTGATAGTCACCAGGCCAGACAGCCTCCTCTTTCTGAAGATAGGCACAGAGGCGGGAAGGGACCAGAGCTTTGGCGCATCCTACAGTATCGAGATCGGCGATTGGCTGTCGCCCGGCGTCGACTACAATGGAGAGTACAATGACGAGCGGCCGAAGACCGGGTCCGATTATGCCGACTTCCGGAACCTGTCCAACTCCGGCGATCTGGACCTGTCGCTGGGCATAGACTTGCCTGAGTTGCTCGGTCGAGTCAAGCCGCCCAAACCGGCTTCCAAGGCGCAGAAGCGCGCGGCGGTGCCGGCCGAATCGGGCGCGGTCGCTGCGGCGGGCGACTCTACCGCGAGCCCCGCGCCGAGCGCGTCTCGGCCTATGCCCGCGGACGGGTTGCGTCGCGCAGCCAGCTTTCTGTCGCGTTCGCTCGAACCGCTTGATGTCACCTACACCATGTCGCGCGGCAGCGACATGCTGGGCGTCGTCGATCGCGCGCCATGGCACTATCGACTCGGATTCAGTACCCAGTTTCCATTTGACAGCACCCGTCCGCCGTCGAGCGCGGCGCGCGAGATGCGCGATGCTGCGCGCCTGTCTTCCGGGGCGCGGGTCGGTGAGGTGGTCGCGCGGTTAGGGTATGACTGGTCCGAGGGCCGCAACATCAACAGCCTGCTGGGCAGCACGGTGTTGGATCGTAGCCGCAGCTGGCCAGACGTGCAGCTGACCCTGGGCAAGGTGCACAATCTTTTCAAGAAGTACGCGACCGATTCCAAGCTCTCGACGAACTGGCGTCGGCGCTGGGACCAGGGCGGGACGTTTGTCAGCGGGTTCGACACCCTCGGGATGATTGGCCGCGTGGACCGATTGAGCTCTGAACATAACCCGCTGCTGTCCTGGCAGACCACCTGGCAGAAGCGGGTCAGCACCACGCTTGCCGCCAATTACACCACATCATCGGCGACAAACTACCTCAGCGAGAACGGCCTGCGGCGCAATGTTACCGATACGAGGACGACCGGCGGCAACCTGTCGGTGTCCTACGCCTTTTCGGCACCGCAGGGCCTGAAGTTGCCGCTGCTGAGCAAGCTTCGCTTCACGTCGGACCTGAGCCTCACCGCGACGATGCGCTACGCCAACACTGCGGGGAGACTCATCCAGTGGGACGCGCTCGGCGTTCCAGTTGATACGACAAGGCTATCAAACGACAACTCGTTCGGTGCGACAGTCGCAGCGTCCTACCGCTTCTCACGGAGCATCGAAGCAGGCCTGAATTCAGGTTACAGCCGGAGCAAGGGGCTGACGCCCATAACAACCGAAACGGTTGACCTCAATCTCTGGTTGTTGTTTCGTTTCTAGTGAACCGCCGCGAGCGCGCCGCTCTTCTCTTTCTTGTTATCACGTTTGTCGCGGGTGCGGGGCTCTCGGGCTGGCGGAACTGGCAGCAGAGTCGTCATCGGGCCGCTGGGTTCGCACCGCAGCTGGACAGCGTGGCCGAGGCGGATACCGGAGCGTTCGGGCCGCTTGACTTGAACAGCGCTTCGGCGGCAGCGCTTGAGGACCTGCCCGGTATCGGCCCAGTCCTGGCGGCGCGAATCGTCGATTACCGGATGCGACATGGAGGATTTCGAAGTGTCGCCGATTTGCGTCAGGTCTCCGGTATCGGGCCGAAGCGCTACGCCGCGCTCCGCGACCTGGTTGTGGTTGGTCCTGTGCGGGATTAGGTCGGGGGGCGTCGCTCTGTGGCGGCTGGTCGACGCAGAGCGGCCAGCACGTTGTACATCAGTAGTTCCTCCGGCAGGTTGAGCGCACAGTCCTCCATGCGGGTCAGCAGGTGTCGGATCGCGCGTCGCAAATAGCTCGGTTGGAGCCGGGCAGCGACCAGGCGAACCGCCTCGTTCGCGGCGGCGTAGGGAGACTCCAGCCCGAGCCGGTGGAGCAGGGCAGCGCGGCAGACAAAGACGAATGTGTTGACAACCGCTGACGGGGAAACGCTTTTCAGCCGCGTGAGCGTGTCGAGAACCTGATTCGAGCCGCTGCCGACCTGGTTGATGAAGTAGTCGACCGCGACAGGTACGATGGTCTCGTCAGGCGCGTCAATTGCCCGGAACGCTGTTCCCAGCGAGCCGTCGGCAAGCGCGGCTGCGGCGCGGGCGGTGCTTTCGTCGACACCGGCGCGGCGCCGCAGATAGTCGATGATGACCGACTCCGGGATTTCGCCAAAGCGGACAACCTGACAGCGCGACCGGATCGTCGGCGGCAAGAGGCCGGGCTGTGTCGCGGTGAGGATGAAGCTGGAAGCGGACTGGGGTTCCTCCAGGGTTTTGAGCAGAGCGTTCGCTGCCTCGGCACGCATGCGGTCGGCGTGGAGGATGATGAAGAAGCGATGGCCGGCCGATAGCGGCCGGAGCGACATCTCCTTTCGCAGCCAGCGGACCGAGCCGATGGAGATGAAGTGAGTCGGGTCGAACAGAGGCTGGCGTCGGCCGAGGGCATACGGCGCAGGATCAGGCGGGGAGGTATCGGCCGGGTCAGCTGATTCGTCGTCTTTACGTTTCTGGGGCTGCGGGTAGATGAGCCGGACATCGGGATGGATGAGGCTGCCGATGGCGCGGCACGAGCGGCACGAGCCGCACGGTCGGACTTCGACCGAAGCGCAGTTCATGGCCTGGGCATAGAGCAGGGCGGCGGTGCGCTTGCCGATGCCGGGGCGGCCGAGCAGCAGCAGTGAGGGTGTCCGGTCCGAGGCGGCGGTACACTCGAGGATGCGAACTGCGCGCTCCTGACCGACCAGCCCGGTCATGAACGACGGTCGGGGAGCGGCGGACTCCGAGACCGGTCTCAAGGGGCCAGCCATCCGGCAGGGTCCAGGGGCCGGCCCTGGCTGCGCAGCTCGAAGTGCAGGTAGTCGGCGACGCGGCCAACCTGGCTTGCCGGCGTCACCGGATCGCCGACAGAAACGGCGATCTCGGACAGATTGCCGTAAAGCGTGTAGCAGGCGTCGCCGTGGTCGATGATGACGAGGTTGCCGTAGCCGAGGAACCGGTCGGCATAGGCGACCTTGCCCGCTGCCACGGCGCGGACCGCCGCGCCGGAGTCGCCCTTTATGTCGATGCCGAGGTTGTTGGTGCGGGTCTTGTACTTCGGATGCACCTGCGAGCCGAAGCCGGCTATGACCTGGCCTTTGAGCGGCCAGGGGAGCTTGCCTTTCAGGGCTTCGAAACCACTGGCAGTTCCGGCTGAGGCAGCGCGCTGCTGGATGAGTTCAGCGATGAGGTTCTGGAGTCGTCGTCCTGATTCGTCCAGCTCCGCAGCCAGAGCTTGCTTGGCGGCACGCTCGGAGCGAATCGAACCCAGAACTGCGTTCTCGGTCGCGCGAGCAGCAAGCAGGGCGGCTTCCTGGTTGCCCTTTTCAGCCTGGAGGCGTTCGAGGTCAGCATACGCCGCGAGCAGACGCATCCGCTGGTCGGCAAGATGTGCGGTGAGCGCCTTGAGCTCGTCGGCGAGGCGTCCGTCGGCCCGGGCGATCCAGCGCAGATACAGGGAGCGGCGGTGTACCTCGGGCAGCGAGCGGGTGCCGAGCATTGCCTCAAGCGGGAACAGGCGGCCGTACTTGTAGATACGCACAAGCCGTCCGCTGATGGCGCGCCGAAGTTCGGTCACGCGCTCACTCGATTCACGTATCTGACGGCTCACCGCGACGATTTCCTGGGTGCGTGCTTCTGCCTGGGCGCGCAGTTCGGCAATGTAGCGCCTGGTCAACTGCACCTGCCGTTCGATGTTTTCGAGCTTGGCCAGGCTGGCAGACTCGCGCGAGCTGAGAACGCCGGCCTGGCGACGAGCTTCTTCAAGCTGGCCGCGCAGCTCCTCAAGCCGGCGTTGCTGCTGCTGTATCTCGGCATCGAGCGGCTGAGCGGGCTGGGCCGTGCCCAGCATGATGAGCATGATAGCTCCGACCGCACAGGGCAGCAGGCAGGTTCGCCCGCGACGGAGTCGGGTCATTGGCGGTTGCGTCGCGGACCGGATGGCGCGTGCGCGGACTGGATCGCTCCGAGGGCAATGAGTGATCCGAGCAGGCCAAGCAGTACGCCCAGCGCGAGGTCAATGGCAAGGACTGTGCCCACAGGGAAGACCGGCGCCGAGAGCGTGGTGCGGAGTATCCGGTAGAGCAGAAAGACAAGCAGGAAGGCAGCGGCGCCGCCCAGGAGGCCCTGGATTGCGCCTTCGATGATGAACGGCAGCCGCACGGCAGAGCGCGGCGCGCCGACCAGTTCCATTATCTCGATCTCGTGGCGGTGCGCGACGATCGATGCTTCGACCGTCTGGAAGACAATGAACGCCACGGACAGGCTGACTATGACAAGGATGAGCGCGTCGAGGACCAGAACAGTGCGCATCACGCTGTCGAGACGGGCGAGGAGTTCGCGGCCGGACCAGACATCGGTGACCCCGGGGATGAGCTCGATTTTCTTCTCGATGTCGCCGACAAGCGGGGCGGTCGACAAACCGGCGCTGATGCTTACCCGAATCGAGGCCGGCAGCGGGTTCTCGCCCAGGGTCGTGACAAGGCCTGAGTCCGGGCCGAGGTCAACGCGCAGTTCCTCCAGCGCGTCTTCTTTGGATACGTATCGGGCCGCGCTGACTCCGGTGAGGGAGGCGATGCGTGACTGGACCGCGGCGGCGTCGGCCCGGTCGTCGATGAAGGCGTAGACCTCGACACGCTGTCCAGCACTACGAATCAGCCCGGTCACATTGACGGTGAGTACGATGAAGATAGATAGCAGGGTGAGGCAGATGGCCTGGACCGCAGCGGCCATCAGGAACTGAGCGCGATTGCGGCTGATGCCGCGCCAGGTTTCACGCAATATGTGGTCAAGTCTCATCGCGAACCACCCTTCCGGCGTCGAGCGTGACGCGCCGGCGGCGCGTGCGCTCGGCCAGGTCGGCATCATGGGTTGCCATTATCACGGTCGCGCCCGCGTAGTTGATGTCCTTGAGGATGTTGAGGATGTCAGCCGACGCCCTGGGGTCGATGTTGCCTGTTGGCTCGTCGGCGAGCACGAGTTCGGGTTCCTTGACCAAGGCGCGCGCGATCGAGGTCTTCTGCTGCTCGCCGCCCGAGAGCTGGGCCGGGTACGAATCCTTCTTGTGGATCAGGCCGAGCCGCGTCAGCGTGTCCTGGATGCGTGCCGGGATGAGCGACGGCTCGGTGCCGATCACGCGCAGCACGAATTCGAGATTCTCGGCAACCGTGCGGTCGGGCAGCAGCTTGAAGTCCTGGAAGATTATGCCGATGCGGCGGCGAAGGTCGGGCAGGCGGCGTTCGCTCATCGTGGCGAGGTCGTGGCCGAGGACGCGCACCGTGCCCTCGTCGGCGATGTCCTGGCGGTAGAGCAGGCGCAGCAGCGTTGTCTTGCCCGCGCCGGTCGACCCGAGAACGAAGACGAAATCGCCCTTGTCGACCCGGAGATCGACCTCGGTCAACGCCGGCCAGGAGCCGCCGTAGAGTCGTGAGACCCCAGCAAGCTCGACCGCGTAGGGTGAATCAGGGCTGCCCAGAGCGGATTGACGGTCGTCGATTGGTGTCATTTCAGGATACGTACCATTTGAGGATGTAGTACAACGCCATCAGGCCGTCCTTCGGCCCGATCTTCTTGCCCGTGCGCCTGGCGCGGTAGCGTATCGGAACCTCGGCGATGCGGTACCGGCCGCGCAGCAGCTTGGCCGTGATTTCGGGCTCGATTTCGAAACGGTCAGCAGTGATGTCCAGGCTGACCATCACCGGCCGGCGGACCGCCTTGTAGCAGGTTTCCATATCCGTGATGCAGCCGCCAAACAGCAGGTCGGTGAGAAACGTGAGAAAGTAGTTGGCGAGCCGGCTCAGGAACAGGAACTCACCGCGGCCGCGGACGCGCGAACCGTAAACCGCGGCGATGAGCGGGGAGCTGAACGGAGCGAGCAGCGCGGGATAGTCTGCCGGGTCGTATTCGAGGTCGGCGTCCTGGATGACAACCACCTCGCCGGTAGCGGCAGCGAGCGCAGTCCTGACCGCGGCACCCTTGCCTCGGTTCGCCTTGTGGTGCAGGACGCGGATGCCCTCGATCCCTTCCAAGACAGCAAGTGTCCGGTCGCGTGAGCAGTCGTCGACCACGACGATTTCCTTTTCGACGGGAACTCGCTTGACCGACTCAATCAGCCCGGCGACTGAGGCCTCTTCGTTGTATACCGGTACGAGCACGCTGAGCTTCATGCCATGGTGAGCACGGCCTCGCCGGCTGCGGCAGACTCGATGCGCTGCCAGGACCCGCCGCGCGCAGCCGAAAGCGCAAGAGCCTCCAGGGCTCGGGTTACCTCAAGGCCCAGCTTGCCGTCACTCCGAGGCGGCCGGCCGGCCAAACAGGAGTCGATGAAGTCACGGCAGAGAGATGTCAGTGGTCGCTCGGAACTGCCGGGCGATGGGGGGTACTCGGTGAAACGCTGACTGACTCCAGTAGTGACCAATTCGACAGAGCGCGCAGGCGGCGCGTCAATCCAAGCCAGCCGGCCGGACGCAGTCTTCCCGAAGGCGAACTCGGCCTGCCAGAAGAAACAGGCGCGGGCAGCGGGTTCATCGGCGCGTCGCCCACGTAGTGCCAGCGGGTTGCCGAAGAGATGCAGAGCCTGGGCGATGTCGTGCGGACCCAGGTCGAATAGCAGCGACTCGGCCGTCCCGGGCTGGCCGCGCGAGGTGCGTTCGAACCGGAGCTGTACCGGTTGGTCGGCCGCGGCACCCGACAGTGCCAGACAGAGGCGGCGGAAGCTTGAGTGGTAGAGCGGCGTGTGACCGACCGCGAGGACCAGGCCAGAGCCGGTCGAGATGTCGACAAGCCGGGTCGCGTCGGCCGCGTTGAGTGCCAGCGGCTTCTCGACCAGGATGTGGCGTCCGGACTGCAGTGCAGAGAGAGCTATCTGGTAGTGCGTCGAGTCGGGTGTGGCGATGACCACGGCTTCGACTGACGGGTCGGCAAGCAGGGCGTCGGCCGAACGGAAGCGCCGGGCCGTGTGAGGCCCGAGGTCTGGCGGCAGGGCCGGGTCGGCGAGCGCGACGATGCGGCAACTGCCGGCCTCCTGAAGTGCCGAGACGTAGTTGCGTCCCCAGCGGCCGAGACCGATGATACCGATCGAAAGAGGTTGGCGGTTCACGGGTTTGGACCAGCGGATCGGAACCAGTCTATCGTTCTCTTGAGGCCTTCGTGAAGCGGCACACGCGGCGACCAGTTGAGAACGCGCCGGGCACGGCGGATGTCAGGTCGCCGGCGGCGCGGGTCGTCGGCAGGCAGAGGTTCGAAACACAACGGGCTGCTTGAGCCGGTCAGTCGCTTGACGAGGCGGGCAAACTGCAGGATGGTGAACTCGCCGGGGTTGCCCAAGTTGACCGGTTCGGCATCGCCGGCCGACGCGAGGCGGTAGAGCCCTTCGATGAGGTCGCTGATGTAGCAGAAGCTACGGGTCTGGCGGCCGGTGCCGTAGATGGTGAGAGGCTGGCCGTTGAGCGCCTGGTGGATGAGATTCGGCACAACACGACCGTCGTCGAGTTTCATGCGCGGTCCGTACGTGTTGAAGATGCGTGCGATCCGCACGCTGAGCCCATGGCGGCGGTGCCAGGCCGCGGCCTGGGCTTCGGCAAAGCGCTTGGCTTCGTCGTAGACCGAACGGACGCCGATGGGGTTGACGTTGCCCCAGTAGGTTTCGCTCTGGGGATGCACCTCGGGGTCACCGTACACCTCCGAGGTCGAGGCCAGGACGAAGACCGCCTTGCGGCGATGGGCTAGCTCGAGAAGGTTGCGGGTGCCGAGCGAGCCGGCGTCGAGCGTTTCCACGGGGAGTGCCAGGTAGTCGCGCGGCGATGCCGGCGAGGCGAGGTCGTAGACAATGTCCACGCGGCCCGGCACTTTGAGCGGGTGCGCCACGTCCGCGTACAGAAACCTGAACCCGGGGGCGCGGGCAAGGTGTTTGATGTTACGGCGCGACCCGGTGATGAGGCTGTCGACGCAGAGCACCTCGAAGCCGCGCGCGATGAGCAGGTCACAAAGGTGGGAGCCGATGAACCCGGCGCCGCCCGCAACCAGTGCTCTCACCGGCCGACCCCGATGTAGGTGAAGCCGAGCTTCTCCACTTCGGCGCGCTCAAACAGGTTGCGGCCGTCGCAGATTATCGGCAGGCGCATGTGCTCCTTCAGTTGCGCCAGGTCAATCTCCTTGAACTCGGGCCATTCGGTCAGCACGGCCAGCAGGTCGGCGTCGCGGGCGACGTCCTCGGCTCGGTCGCAGAAGGTGATGCCGGGTATAACCTTGCGGGCTCGCTCCATTGCCTGCGGGTCGAAGGCGCGGACGTTGGCGCCTTCGGCGACAAGTGCCGAGATGATGTCGATCGACGGCGCGTAGCGCATGTCGTCGGTGTTGGGCTTGAAGGCGAGTCCGAGCACGCCGATGTTCTTCCCGCGCAGGTTCCAGAGCACGCCCTGTATCTTGCGCACGAAGCGGCGCTTGGCGTCCTCGTTGATCGCCTCGACTTCCTCGAGGAGACGGAACTCATACCCGAGGTCGTGGGCGATGCGGATGAAGGCGCGCAGGTCCTTGGGAAAGCAGAAGCCGCCGTAGCCGATGCCGGCGTTGAGAAAGGCCGGACCGATGCGGCGGTCCTGTCCCATGCCTTCGGTGACCTGGCGAACATCGGCGCCCGAGGCCTCACACACGAATGCCAGCGCGTTGGCGAACGAGATCTTCATGGCAAGGAAGGCGTTGGATGCATGCTTGATCAGTTCGGCCGAGGCGATGTCGGTGACGATCTTGGGCGCGTCGATCGGCGCGTAGATTTCCAGCATCAGTTCGCGTGCCCGGTCGCTTTCCACGCCGATTACGACGCGGTCGGGGTGCAGGAAGTCGTCCACTGCCGAGCCCTCGCGCAGGAACTCAGGGTTGGAGGCGACGTCGAACGGCGTTCGACCGCCGTTGTAGCGTTCGACAGTCCGGCGCACCCACTTGCCCGTCTGAACCGGCACGGTCGACTTCTCAATAATGAGATGATAGTCGCTCATGCTCTCGGCGATGTCGCGGGCGACGTGTTCGACGTAGGTGAGGTCGGGCTCACCGGTGTCGCGCGGCGGTGTGCCGACCGCGATGAAGCAGGCGACGCTGGAGCGAACCGCGGCCTTGATGTCGGTGGTGAAGCGCAGTCGGCCGGCCGTCACGCATTCGCGGATGATCTCCTGCAGACCCGGTTCGTAGATGGGTATCCCGCCGCTGTTGAGCACTTCGATCTTCGCGGCATCGCTGTCCACGCAGGTGATGTCGTGGCCGATTCTGGCCAGACAGGCACCCGAGGTAAGTCCGACATAGCCCGTACCGATCATCGTGATTTTCATCGAATCGAACTATACCCGCGGCCTCCCGAGGGTCAAGCAACCCGAAGCCGGAATGCCCGGCGTCGGCAATCGTCAGGTCCGGTGGCGCTGTCGCGCAGCGCGCTGAAGCTGGGCGAGCAGGTTGAGCGCATCGAGCGGCGCGAGCTTGTCGATGTCGATAGCGAGCAGTTCGTCGACCAACGGATCGTCTTGCGGCGGCCGGTCGGCGGCGAGCGCCACATCGGGTGGCTCGACGCCGGCGATGCGCCGGACGCCATCGGCCTCGGCGCGCATGAAACCGGCCAGCACTTCACGAGCGCGGCGGATGACGGCGGGCGGCAGGCCGGCGAGCCGCGCGACCGCTATGCCATAGCTCTGGTCGGCCGGACCGGGCTTGAGCTTGCGCAGAAACAGCACAGTGTCGCGTGTCTCGCGCACCGAGAAGCTGTAGTTCTCTGCGTGGGGCAGGGTCGCGGTAATGTCGCACAGCTCGTGATAGTGGGTGGCGAACAGGGTCTTGGGGCGGGCGAGCGGTCGGGCAACCGGGGAGTCGAGCGTGCCGGTTCGGATATCGGGCGGTCGGGTGTGCGGGGACTCGGCGCCCGCGCAACCGCCGTGGAGGTACTCCACTGCGGCCCAGGCGATGGCGAGGCCATCGCCGGTCGCGGTGCCGCGCCCGACCTCGTCGAGTATCACCAGGCTGCGGTCAGTCGCGTTGTTGAGGATGTTGGCGGTTTCGATCATCTCGGCGAGGAAGGTGGAGACGCCGCGGGCAAGGTCGTCGGATGCGCCGATGCGCGTGAAGACCTTGTCGATGACGCCGATGCGGGCGCTTTGGGCGGGCACAAATGACCCGGCCTGGGCCATTATCGCAGCGAGCGCGACCTGACGCAGGTAGGTCGATTTGCCCGCCATGTTCGGACCGGTGATGATCATTATCTGCGTCGCATCCGGGTCGAGTTCGGTGTCGTTGCCGATGAACTCGCCGTCGAGCAGGGTTTCGACCACCGGGTGACGCGCTCCGACCAGTTCGAGCCGCAGCGAGTCGTCAACCCGGGGACGGACGTAGCGGTTCTCGCTCGCGGCGCGGGCCAGCGCGGAAAGAGCGTCGAGGCGAGCAAGAATGCCGGCAAGGCGGATGATGCGCTCGGCCTGAGCCCCGACGCGGCGGCGCAGCGCCGCAAACAGCTCCAGTTCGAGCGCCTTGATGCGCTCTTCGGCGTTGAGGACGCGGGTTTCGTAGTCCTTGAGTTCGGGCGTGATGTAGCGTTCACCGTTGACCACGGTCTGCTTGCGCAGGTAGTCCTTGGGAACCTGGGAAACGTAGGACTTCGTCACTTCGATGTAGTAGCCGAACACCGAGTTGAAGCGCACGCGCAGGTTGGGTATGCCGGTGCGCTGGCGTTCGCTTTCCTGCAGACGGGCGATGTAGTCGCGCGCGCCTGCGGCGAGCGAACGCAGTTCGTCCAGCTCCGGGCTGGCGCCGGGCCGGATGACGCCGCCCTCGGTCGCGACCGCGGGCGGGTCGTCGGTGAGGGTGGCCGTGATGTCGCGGACAAGTTCAGCGAAGTCCTCGATGCTGGCGTGCGCTTCCTTGAGCAGCGAGCTCGCGGTGGGGGCGATGGCCTGCCGGACAGCCGGCACGACGCCGAGCCAGGCCGCGACCGACGCGACCTCGCGGGGCGAGGCGCGCTCGAGAGCGATGCGCGCGGTGAGCCGTTCGAGGTCGCCGACCGGCTCGAGCGCGGCGCGGACCGAGTCGCCCAGCCCACCGCTGTTCAGTTCTTCGACTGCGTCGTGGCGGGCGGTAATCGCGGCGACATCGACAAGCGGCGCGAGGATCCAGCGTCGGAGCAGCCGCGAACCGGCGGGCGTGACAGTGCGGTCGAGCACGCCAAGCAGGGTGCCGTGCAGGGGCGCGGCGCGCTCGTCGGAGTGAATGCGCTCGACGATTTCGAGATTGCGGCGCGTGGCCCGGTCGATGAGCATGAAGCGGGCCGGGACATAGGGCAGGGGGCGGCGCAGGTGGCCCAGCCGCGCGCGCTGGGTCTCTTCAAGGTAGTGCAGCACCGCGCCTGCCGCACAGATTCCTTCGGTCATTGCGCCGATGCCGAAGCCGTCAAGTCCGACGACGCCGAAGTGGCTGGTGAGCTTGTCGAAGGCGTAGTCCTGCGTGAAGTAGTAGTCGTCAAGCCGGGTCACGCTCGGCCGGCCGGTGTCGAGGCGGGGCAGTTCGGCACCCTGGGGCAGCAGCAGCTCGCGCGGGTCGATGCGCTGGACCTCTTCGGCGAGCGCATCGGCATCGAACTCCGCGACGAGGAACTCGCCGGTCGAGACATCGGCGAAGGCGGCGCCGAAGCGGTCGCCGGCCGGGGACAGCGCGCAGAGGAAGTTGTCGCGCCGGGCATCCAGCAGGCCGGTCGAGGTGAGCGTGCCCGGGGTGATGACCTCGACCACGTCGCGGCGCACGACCGGCTTGTTCGGGGCGGCCGGCTCGAGCTGGTCGCAGAGCGCGACGCGGAAGCCCTGGTTGACGAGGCGGGCGACGTAACCCTCGACCGCGCGGGCCGGGACGCCGGCCAGCGGTATCCGGTTGTCCGGGCCGTGCGGGCGCGAGGTCAGGGTCAGGCCGAGAGCGCGCGCCCCGATCGCGGCGTCTTCATAGAACATCTCGTAGAAGTCGCCGACGCGAAAGAGCAGCAGTGTGTCCTTGTGGCGCTCCTTGATGCGCCGGTACTGCGCGAGCAGCGGGGTGAGTCTCTCGGACACGCGGCGGTTTGAGCCGGGCGGCTAGCCTTTCGGGTTCGCGCGCAGGCGTTCGAGCGCGGATTCGAGCAGGTTGCGCGCCCGGCTTGCGTCGCCGGCCTCGAGCGCGGTCAGGGCAAGCATTACACCGGGGAGAAGGCTTTCCTTGCCGGCGAAGCGTTCCAGCAGCCGGCCGGCCGCCGCGCTGTCGCCCTTCTTGCGGTAGATGTCGGCCAGCGCGACCGCGAGCCCGATGTCGTCGGGTACGCGGCGCAGCAGCCGTTCGTAGAGCTGGCTGACTTCCTCGAACCGGCCGGCGTCGAAGTAGGCACGTTCGAGGCGGCCGCGCACCAGACGGTTGCGTTCGGGCGCGGCAGAGATGACCTCGGTCCAGGTGCGGATGGCGGCCTCGGTGTCGCCGTGCTCGAGCTGGTGGTCGCCGAGCGCGAGCCGGGCCTCAACCGAGCCGGGGTCAAGGCGCAGTGCTTCCTCGAAAGCGGACCGGGCCGCATCTGGCTCGCTTGCGGCGCGGGCCCGGCCGAGCCGGACCAGCAGTCGGGCAGCGCGACCGCGCAGTTCGGGCCGGCGGCGGAACTCGCGCAGCAGCTCGTCGCATTTGTCCCACGAGGCCGTGTCGATGTAGAGCTCGACAAGGCGCTCGCGGCAGTCCCAGTCGGCCCGATCGGCCCGGGCGAGCTCTTCGAGCATCGCGATCGCCCGGACCTTGCGGTCGGTCTTGAGGTAGTCGCGAGCCAGCGCGGCGTGGACGCGGCGTTCGTCGGCCGGCTTGAGGTTGCGGCGCAGGGCAAGGTTCTCGTGGACGCGCAGGCCGCGCTCAATGTCGCCGCGGGCGATGAAGATGTCGCCCAGGCGGATGTAGGCGTCGATGTTGTCGGTGTCGGCCTCGACCGCCTCCTTGAGCAGCCGAAGCGCAAGGTCGGGTTTGCCGTCGAGCATCGCCTGCAGGCCTTCGATGTAGGCGGGCTGGGTGCGGCGGCGTTGACGAAAGAAGTCGCGCGCGATCGGGTAGAGTGCGACTACGAGCACGGCGAGGATGACGATGACGAGCCAGGTCATGATTCACCCCCGGGCTGCGTCTCGTCGTCGGGCGGCTCGATCACGTCCAGCGGCGCGTTGCGCAGCGCGCGAAGCTCGTCGAGCAGCGCGTCCATCTCGCGGCGCTGGCGGTGCAGCCGGGTGCGCAACTGGATTTCCGACACCAGCGTGAAAATGCCGATGCACAGCGCGCCAAACGCGAAGGAGTAGAGCATGACCAGCGCGACCGGCACATCGTAGAACACCCGGCCAAACACCGAAGCGGTGGTCAGTGTCTGGGCGTTGGTCAGCGCCAGTATCAGCAGCAATACGAACGCCGCCAGAATCAGGATGATGCGGACGATGAGCATTATCGCCTCCTCAATGGTTCACCGCAGGCTCCCGGTCGGCTGTCTCGGCCACCGGGGTCCAGCCGCGGATGCCGGTGACGCGGCAGCGCAGCAGGTCGCCTGGCCGGGCGTCGCCGTGGTAGATGATCGTCTTGTTGTTCGCGGTACGGCCGAGCCAGTCGCCGCCGCGCGGGCTGGGGCCCTCGATAAGCAATTCCTGTACGGTGCCGACCAGCGCGCAGTTGATCTCGCGCGTGATGCGGTTCTGGACCTCGATCAGCCGCGCGAGCCGGCGCCCGGCGTCTTCCTCGGATACGCGCGGGGTCATTGTCGCGGCCGGTGTGCCGGAGCGGGCCGAAAAGCGGAACATGTAGGCATAGTCGTAACGCACCGCGCGTACGACGCGCAGCGTTTCATGAAAGTCGTCCTCGGTCTCGGAAGGGAAGCCGACCAGGATGTCGGTCGTGAGCCCAAGCGAGGGGAGGGTGCGGCGGGCCAGCGCGACGCGCTCAAGATACTCGGCACGGGTGTAGCCGCGGTTCATCAGGCCCAGGATGCGGTCCGAGCCGGACTGAAGCGGCAGGTGCAGCGCCGGGCAGACATTGGGTAGCCGCGCCATCGCCGAAAGCAGCGCCGGGGAGAGGTCGCGCGGGTGGGAAGTGAGGAATCGTATGCGCACCCCGGGCACAGACCGGGCCACGGATTCGAGCAGTTCGGTGAAGCCTCGGCCTTCGTTTCGCCAGGCGAGCACGTTCTGGCCGAGCAGGGTGATTTCGCGAACGCCGCGGCCGGCCATGGCGCGGACCTCGGCCAGTACCGCGTTCTCGGAGCGGGAGCGCTCGCGGCCTTTGACCCTGGGCACGATGCAGTAGGTGCACCAGTTGTCGCAGCCGCGCATGACGGTGACGAACGCCGTGACCCGGCCGTCCGCGACCGGCTCGACCGATTCGTAGCGCTCGCCGGTCTCCTCGGTCGCGACCGCACCGCCGTTGCCGCGGGCCTGCTCGATGAGTTCAGGCAGGCGCAGGTAGTTGTCCGGCCCGACCACCAGGTCAACGCGGTGTTCAGTCACGAGACTCCGGCCGAGACGCTGGGCCATGCAGCCGAGGACTCCGACCACGGTGCCGGGCCGGCCATTGCGCACGGCACGGAACCCGCCCAGCCGGCCAACGGCGCGTGCCTCGGCATGGGAGCGCACCGAGCAGGTCATCAGCAGCAGAACGTCGGCCTCGGCTTCTTCGGTCACCTCGACATAGCCGGCATCGGTCAGCACGCGGCGCACGACGTCAGATTCCTGAACGTTCATCTGGCAACCATAGGTCTGGATGAAGAAGCGCGCCACTTTGACACAGATTCTATCAGCGAGGCCCGATTGTCAAGACATCCGACAGGGCGGTTCGGGTCTGCAAGCATGCGTGTGGATGCGGGGATGTCGCTGGCGGGCAGGGGAGAATTTAGCCTGTGCGTCAAGTCGACAGATTCCCGGTTGCCTGATTCAACTGCCTATCCAGCCGAAGCTTGAGCCGGATTCAAGCATCCTGACCTTGTCGTCCGGGGGACGGTTCCCCCGGCGTCAAGGATTGAGGCGGTGAATGCCGAGGCGCACGCTACTTCCTGGCAGTCCAGACGATGCAGCGGAAAGCCGCCAGACGAGGCCGCGGAGCGCGCGAGACAGCAGGTCCGGGCGCCCCAGCTGGCAACCGGGTCTGCTCTGGCACGCCCGCTGGCCTGACTTGGCCGAGACATATCAGGGACTCGCCCCGGACCAGGATGTGCGAGGTGATGGCTGTGAGCGGCGTTCTCGGGTGGCGTGCGCGGGCAGTGCCCGGACTGCGCTTGACAAAGTGGCGGCAGGCGGTCTAGAATCTGGGTGCTGGCAGAATGCCGGCACAAGCAAAGGAGAAGCGTGATGCGGTTAGAGGTATACATCGACTTCGAGCGGCGGCCGTTTGTGAACATCGAAGCGGACAAGGTCGAGATCAAGGAAGGGTACTACTACTTCCACAAAGACGGGAAGCTCGTGGCTTCGTTCCGACAGGACCGCGTCGTGGGCTATGTCGAAATGGAGGCGCCGCCCGCGCTGTAGCCGGAAACTTGTCCCACGGCCGGCCGGCATGAGCCCGGCCGGCCATCTTTGCAGACGGGGAGGCTGCTTGACTTGGGGTAGTCTGGGGGTATCCTTAGCGCCGTGAAACTGCTGGTGACGAGCGCGCTGCCCTACGCCAACGGGGATTTGCACCTGGGACACCTGGCCGGCGCCTACCTGCCCGCTGACATCTTTGTCAAGTATCACCGGCTCAAGGGCAGCGATGTCGTGTATATCTGCGGCTCGGACGAACACGGTGTGCCCATCACCATCGCGGCCCAGCAGGCGGGCTGCACGCCCCAGGAGATAATCGACCGGTACCACTCGAGCATCAAGACCGCCTTTGAGAGGTTCGGGATGGAGTTCGACAACTACTCCCGGACTTCGCTTCCCGTGCATCACCAGACCGCGCAGGACTTCTTCCGCCGCGTGCACCAGAAGGGTTTCTTGGTGCCGCAGACGACGCGCCAGCTCTATTGCCCGAAGGACAAGATGTTTCTGGCCGACCGCTACGTCGAAGGCACCTGCCCGCACTGCGGTAACCCGGGCGCGCGCGGGGATCAGTGCGAGGCGTGCGGTCGCTGGATCGAGCCTTTCGACCTCATCGAGCCGCGCTGCAAGACCTGCGGCTCGACGCCCGAGATACGCGAGACGACGCACTGGTTCTTCGCTTTGTCCAGGTTCGAGGGTCAGCTGCGGCAGTGGTTGGACGCGAAGCCCGACTGGAAGCCCAACGTGAAGCAGTTCTGCCGGGGCTGGTTCGACAAGGGGTTGCGCGACCGGTCGGTGACCCGCGACCTGTCGTGGGGCGTGCGCGTGCCCCTGTCCGAGGCAGGGGACAAGGTGATGTACGTCTGGTTCGACGCGCCCATCGGCTATATATCGTCGACTAAGGAGTGGGCCGAACGGCAGGGCAGGCCGGACCGGTGGAAGGACTACTGGCTGGACCAGAAGACCAGGATGGTTCACTTCATCGGCAAGGACAACATAGTGTTCCATGCCATTGTCTGGCCGGCGATGCTGATGGCGCACGGCGACTTCGTCCTGCCCGCCGACGTGCCGGCCAACGAGTTTCTAAACCTTGAGGGCGATAAGATCTCGACCTCGCGCAACTGGGCGGTGTGGCTGCCCGAGTACCTCAAGGAGTTCCCGGCGGATGCTCTGCGCTACGCGCTGGGCGTGAATCTGCCCGAGAACCGGGACGTGGACTTCACGTGGCACGATTTCCAGGCGCGCAACAACAACGAGCTGGCTGACGTGCTGGGCAATTTCATCAACCGGGTCGCGGTGTTCACCAGGAAGAACTACGCCGGGCGCTGCCCGACGGCGGCGCCGGAGGACGACGCGGGCGGCGAGGTCATGCGGGCGATTGCCGAAGCGCCGGCGAGGCTCGGCGCCCTCATTGACGGCTACCGCATAAAAGACGCGGCGCGCGAACTAATGACCCTGCCCGCGCTGGGCAACCGCTATTTCGACTACCAGGCGCCGTGGCGCAGCTTCAAGACCGACCGAGCGCAGTGCGACCGGACGATCGCGGCGTGCCTGCGGCTGGTGTCGGCGCTTGAGGTGCTGTGCTACCCGTTCCTCCCTTTCACCAGCCGCAAGGTCGGAGCGATGCTCGGGCTGGGCCGGCGCAACTGGGATGATGCGGCGCGGGCAGAGTTGCCGAACGAACTGGGTCCGGCCGAGATACTGTTCGGCAAGATTGAGGACGAGCGCATCGCGGCGCAGGTCGCGAGGCTGGGCCGGCCATCGAACCAGTCCGGGGCGAAGCCATGTGCGGAACCGGAGGACAAAGTGATATCGTTCGAGGAGTTCAAGAAGGTCGAGATGAAGGTGGCGAAGGTGCTCTCCTGCGAGCGCGTTGCCGGCGCGGACAAGCTGCTCAGGCTGGTCATCGACCTCGGCGCTGAGCAGCGTCAGATAGTCGCCGGCATCGGCAAGGCCTATGAGCCGGAAGCGCTGGTCGGCAGGACGATAATAGTCGTCGCCAATCTCGCGCCGGCGAAGATTCGCGGCGTCGAGTCGAACGGGATGCTCTTGGCCGCGACCGGGCCGGACGGGATGACGCTCCTGACGCTCGACCGAGACCTGGCGCCGGGAGCGGTCGTATCGTGAAAGCGGCCCGCCGCTCCCGCGATAACCCCGACGGCCTGATGCTGTTTGATTCGCATTGCCATCTGACCGACCCGCAGTTCGGCGTTGACCTCAACGCGACGCTGAAGCGGGCTCATTCAATCGGCGTGCGCGACATTCTATGTGCCAGCCAGAGCGTGCCGGACAGCCGCGAAACCGTCGCCCTGTGCCGCAAGCACGAAGGCCTGTGGTGCGCGATCGGTGTCCATCCCCACGAGGCCGACCTTTTTCGCTCGGTTGACGTCCAGTACCTCAAGGACCTCTGCATCGAGCCCAAGGTGAAGGCGATCGGCGAGATCGGTCTTGACTTCTTTCGCGGGATCAGTTCGCGCGCCAACCAGGAGACGGCGTTCTCGGCCCAGATAGAGCTGGCGCGGATGCTGGCGATGCCGATGGTCATTCACATGCGTGACTCGGCCAGCCGCACCCGCGCGATAATGGATGAGCACGGCTACTTCAACGGCGTGATTCACTGCTTCTCCGGGGACCGCAAGTTTGCCGAATGGGCGATTGAGAAGGGGTTGTACATATCGTTCGCGGGCAACTTCACCTACGGCGAGGAACGCCTGGCCGAGATCGCCCGGCAGGTGCCGCGCGACCGGCTGATGGTCGAAACCGACGCCCCCTACCTCGCCCCGGCCCAGCTGCGCGGCCAGCGCAACGAGCCGGCGTTTCTTGTCCAGACTCTGGAGGCCGTGGCGAGTGCCCTGGGAACGACCGCCGGCGAACTTGCCCAGACCACGCGGGCGAGCGCGCTGCGCTGTTTCGGTATCTGAGCATCCGTTACCGGTCCGGCCTCAGACCGTGACTGCCGACAGCGCAGCTCGAGCCGCGTGAAACACATCCGTCCGCGCAAGGGCCTGGGTCAGTCATTTCTCACCCACGAGCCGACAGCCGATGCCATCGTTGACAGCCTCGGGTGCGGGCCGGCCGACACCGTGCTGGAAATCGGGCCGGGCAAGGGCATCCTGACCCGTCGCTTGCTGGAACGCGCCGGGCGGGTCATCGCGGTCGAGCTGGATGAACGACTGGCTGAGGGCCTGCGTTCGGAACTGGCCTCAGCGCGCCTCGATGTCGTTCACGGCGATTTCCTCGAGTTTGATCTGTGCAGTCTGCGCGGCCTGCGCGTCATCGGCAACCTGCCTTACAACGTTGCATCACAGATGTTGTTCCGATTGCTTGACCACGCGCAATCGTGGTCTGCGGGCGTGTTCACGACGCAGCGCGAATTTGCGCTGCGCGTGCTGGCCGAGCCGGGAAGCCGGGACTACGGCGCGGTTTCGGTGTTCTTTGCCCGGGTCATGGCACGCGAGAGGCTGTTCAACATCGAGCCGGGCGCGTTCAAGCCCAGGCCGGATGTCGTTTCGACAGTATTCCGTTTGACCCGGCTGGCGCGGCCGCTGTTCGACCTGACTGATGAGGCGCTGTTTCGCCGCGTCGTGAAGGCGAGCTTCGCCCAGCGGCGCAAGATGATTGCCAACAGCCTGGCCACTCTGGCGGGCCTGAGCCGCGATAGTGCGGTCGCGGCGCTCAAGCGCGCCGGTATCGATCCGGCGGCGCGTGCCGAGACTCTCGCGCCGGTCCAGTTCAAGGCGCTGGCCGACGAGCTGGCCGGCGGCCCCGACAGCAGTTCCTGATACAATTCCAGGGTCTGGGCGCAGACCCGGGGCCAAGCGTATGCCTCGGCGCGGACCGGGCCGGCCGCGCGCAGCCGGGCGGCGAGGTCGGGGTCAGACAGCACCCGGACAGCGGCGTCGGCCAGCGCGGCCGCGTTGCCCGCCGTGAAGAGAACCCCGTCCGTGCCGTCGCGGATGGTCTCGTCGTAACCGGGGATGCGTGAAGCGATGGTCGGCGTGCCGCAAGCCAGCGCCTCGAGCAGCACTATGCCCAGGGTCTCGCCGCCGAGGGCCGGGGAGCAGTAGAGGTCGGCCGATGCGAACCAGGCCGGAACATCGTCATCGCCCGGCCGGCCGACGAAATCCACGCAGCCGGCAATGCCCAGCCGTCGGGCGAGCCGGCGCGAGTCGGCCTCGAGCGGGCCGGAACCGACCACGACCAGTCGCACATCGGGCAGGCGCGTCCGAATCAACGGCAGGGCGCGCAGCAGCACCGCCAGTCCCTTGCGACGGTCCAGCCGGCCGAGAAAGAGTATGAGAGGAGCGTCGGACTTCCTGCCCCCCGTTCCGCGGCCGAGCGCCTCCGGAGCAGGCAGTCCGGGACGGAACCGTTCGAGGTCGACTCCGCAGGGGATGATGCGCCAGTCGCCGGGCACGTAGGGCTCGGCCGCGTCGCGGGCACGCCGTGATACCGCGATGCGGGCGCGGATGCGGCTGAGGTGGCGGCGGAAGAGAAACCGGTAGAGGCCGCTGCCGGTTGTGTGAATGCGGAATCCTGCGCTGACACAGGTGACGAGGTTGACCGAGCGGCTGTGGCGGATTGCCCAGTAGGAAATCTCAGGCCAGTGCAGGCCGTGGCAGTGGACGATGTCGAATTCCTGCGCGGCGAGGTAGTCGCGCACCTCGACGCCGAGGCGCAACCCGATCGGCAGAGTCGCGTACGAACCGTTCATCGGCACGAGCAGGGCCCGGCCGCAGCGCTTGACCGCGAAGGGCTCGGCGTTGTCGTCGGCACCGGCGAAGCGCGTGGTCAGTACCGCGACGTCGAGACCGAGACGGCGCAGGCCGAGCGCGAGATTGCGGACGTGTTCGCTCAAGCCCGAAGGATAGGGACGGTACGCGGCGGAGACGAGGCAGACGCGCAGAGGGCGTGGCATCAACCGCGGCCCGTGTGACCGAAACCGCCTGCGCCGCGTTCGGAGTCGGAGAGGCGCTCGGCTTCAGTCAGCTCGACTTCTGCTAGGCGGCTGAAAACGAGCTGGGCAATACGGTCACCGGGGCGGACCGCGTAGGGCTGGTCAGTGTGGTTGAAAAGCACGACCTTGACCTCGCCGCGATAGTCGGAGTCGATCGTGCCGGGCGAGTTGAGGATGCCGATGCCGGAACGCGCGGCCAGACCCGACCTCGGCCGGACCTGGGCCTCGAAACCGGGCGGAAGCTCGATCGCGATGCCGGTGCTCACCGACACGAAGCCGCGCGCGGGAACCGTGGCCGCCTCCGCCGCGCAGAGGTCGAACCCGGAGCTGCCCGCGGTCTGGCGGCAGGGCAGGGGTACGTCGGCCAGGCGTCGTACCTTGACAGGAATCGTGTTCATTGCCAGCCCGGCTCGAAGACCAGCCACTGGTCAGCGTAGCGGGCAATCCAATCGTTGAGGCGCGCGGCGAGAACTCGCGTGAGCGATTCGACGTCCTCGGCAAGGCGGCCCGAGGGCGTGAATCTCACCGGTTCCAGATCTATGCGGTAGGGCGGCCGTCCGGGCCGTTGCATGAAGCTGATAATGCCGATCAGCAGGGGCAGCCGGTGGCGCAGGGCATAGTAGGCCGGGCCGCGCGGATAGCGGCGCGCCGCGCCGAAGGCCGGGCAGGTGATCCCGGCACCGGTGAGGTCGCGGTCAGCGACGAGCGCGACGACGCGGCCGGCCCTGACCGCAGCGCGCAGCGCCGCGGCGTCGGGAATCGGGATGGTCTGCATCGCGGTCGCGCGGCGGTAGCGGTCAAAGGCCTGCATCCAGCCGCCCGGTACCGGCTCGACAACGGCAGAGATGGGATAGCCGAGCGCGGCGATGTACGCGCCGGACAGGTCCCAGTTGCCGATGTGGGCAGTGACGACTATGGCGCCGCGGCCCGCGGCCAGCGCTGCATTGAGCGGGGCCGGGTCGCACTCGACAAGGCCGGTGATGCGACGGCGCAGCACCGGCACGCGCAAGAGGTCAAAGCTGTTCTGGAGCAGGTGCGTGAATGCGCGGCGGCAGAGCCGGTCAAGCTCATCGGCGGTGGCGCGCGGTCCGAGGATACGGCGCAGGTTGTCGCGCAGGGTCGCGGCGCGCGCACGGTCCAGGCGCGGCAGCAACGGGCCCAGCGCACGCGCGATTGCCACCGCGAACCAGCGGGGCAGGAAGAACTGCACGAGTGTGCCCAGCGGCATCAGCCAGGTGACAGACGACCTGCGGTTCCGGCTAGCCGGCATCGGGCGCCTGTGCGGCCCGCTCCGAAGCTGACTGGGCGAGCTTGTCCGCTGTCTTGTTTGACTCGCGACGCACAAGCTCAAGCCGCACCGATGGCAGTTGCCTGAGCAGGCGCAACGCCTCGGCGTTCAGCGGTTTGAGACCGGCATCGCGCACGCGGTACCTGCCGGTCATCTGGTAGTAGAGCAGCTCGGAGTCGGTGAGGATTCTGACCGGACCGGAAAGCGCGGCGCACTCGCGCAGGGCGCAGAGCAGAGCTTCGTATTCGGCCTGGTTGTTGGTTCTTGTGCCGATTGAATGGCTGATCTCTTTCACCACCCTGCCCATGGAGTCGCTTATCGCAACCCCGATGCCGGCCGGGCCGGGATTGCGGCGGGACGAGCCGTCGATGTGGATGAGATAACCGGTCAAGGTCCCGGCTAGTCGCGGGCGGTAATGATGATGCGGCCGCAGGCTTCGCAGATGTAGAGCCGGTCCTGGCGCGCGATTTCCACGATGCGCTGGGCCGGTATCGGCGACAGGCAGCCGCTGCAGCGTTCCTTCTGGACAGTGGCGATGGCGATGCCCGCCTTGCTCTCACGGATGCGCTCGTAGCGCTTGAGGATGTCGGCGGGCAGTTCGGCGACGAGCCTGGCGCGCGTCTCTTGGCGTTCGGCCACTGCCGCCTCGAGCTCGGCCTGCTCGGCCTCAAGCAGCGCCACCTTGCGGGCGGTGTCGGCGTCAAGGTCGCCAAGCCTGGCCTGGTCGGCCTTGGCCTGGCGGTCGAGCGTCTCGGTTTCCTCCATCAGCACGATCATCCGGTCTTCGATGTCGCTTTTGAGTTTCTTCTGGGCCTCGATTTCCTTCAGGAAGGCCTTGTATTGTTCGTTTGTCTTGGCCGAGTAGAGCTGGACCGAGTAGCCGTTGATCTTGTCCTCGGCGGCCTTGAGTTCGACCTCGGCGAGCTTGTAGAGCTTGCGGTGCTCGACGATGCCGGCCAGCGCGGTCTCCAGACCGGCCCTGAGGTCGGCGGCGGCTTTCTTCAGCCCGGCGATGCGGGTGGGGATGCTCTCCAGCCGCGTCGTGAGGGTCTTGAGTTCCTTGTCGACCGCCTGCAAGGCCCAGAGCTGCTGGTAGCGTTCCTTCATATCACCTCGCTTGTCATCGGGCAAAAGAAAAGAGGTGTGAGGCCAATGGCCCCACACCTCGCAGGTATGGGCGATACCTGACTTGAACAGGTGACCTCTTGCATGTCAAGCAAGCGCTCTAACCAAAGCTGAGCTAATCGCCCGGATGTCATTGAACAGGGACACAAGGCGAGACTATATCGGACCGCGCCGCCCTGTCAAGAACGTTGGACTCGGCCGCGGGCAGGGTTGACCTGCAGCCAGTTTCGGGCTAGTCTGACTGTCCATGTCCCAACCCGGCAGCACCGAGCAGACACCGGCCTGGATCAACGCCACAGGCCTGCTCGAATCGCTGCGCCCGGTGAACCTCTTCGCGGGCGGCTACGGGTCGGGCAAGACCGAGGTCGCGGTGAACTTCGCGGTCGCTCTCGCCGGGCTGGGCCGCGCGGTGAGCATCGCTGACCTCGACATCGTGAACCCCTATTTCCGCTCGCGCGAGGTGCGCGCGCCGCTGCGCGAGATGGGCATCGAGGTCATCGTGCCCAGCGAGGAGCTGGTCAACGCCGACCTGCCGGTCATCGAGCCGGGCATCCGCGGCGCGATCGAGAGCCGGCGGCGGACCGTGGTCCTGGACCTGGGTGGCGACCCGGTCGGGGCGCGGGTCATGCGGTCGATAGCTGCCCGGCTGGAGCCGGGTTCGCATACGGCCTACTTCGTGCTCAATTCGCGCCGGCCGTTCACGGCCGATGCGGCCGGGGCGCGCCGGATGATTGACGAGGTCGGCCGGGCCGGCGGCCTGGCAATGACCGACCTGGTCGTGAACTCGCACCTGGTCGACGAAACCACGCCCGAGGTCATCGAGGAGGGCATCGCGCTCGGCCGCGAGGTGGCCGAGGCGACAGGCACCCGGGTCGCATTTGTCGCGGTGGCGCGATCGATGCTGGAGCGGTTCGACGCGGCGCGGTGTGGGCTGCCGGTGCTGGTGCTGGACCGGCGGATGCTCAAGCCGTGGGAGCGGTCGAACTGGCTCGGCAAGTACCGGGTCGGCAACTGAGAGGTATTATGGCAAAGCAGTTCAGAGTGACGGTCGAACGCAACCGATGCAAGGGTTGCGAGCTGTGCAACAAGGTCTGCCCGAAGGGCGTGCTCGGCATGTCCCGGGAGATCAACGACAAGGGCTACTTCTTCTCGCAGGTCGTGGCGCAGGAGAAGTGCATTGGCTGCCGTTTCTGCGCGATGCAGTGCCCCGAAGTCGCGATAACGATCGAGCAGCTCGACGCGGTCGAGGAGCGCAAAGATGGCTAAAGTATTGATGAAGGGCAACGAGGCGATTGCCGAGTCGGCAATCCGCGCCGGCGGGCTGGTCTATTTCTGCTATCCGCTGACCCCGCAGTCGGAGATCGCCGAGTACCTGGCCCGGCGTCTGCCCGAGGTCGGCGGCGCCTACCTGCAGGCCGAGAGCGAGGTTGCGGTGTCGAACATGCTCTACGGCGCGGCCGGGGTCGGGGCCCGGGCCTGGGCGTCGTCGTCCGGTCCGGGGATGAGCCTGATGATGGAGGCGCTGTCGTACATCGCGGCGGCCGAGTTGCCCGCGGTCGTGGTCAACATAGTGCGGGCCGGCCCGGGTCTGGGGGGCATCCTGCCGTCGCAGGGCGATTACAATCAGGCGGTCAAAAGCGGCGGCCACGGCGACTACCACACGCTTGTGCTGGCGCCGGCATCGGTGCAGGAGGCAGTGGATATGATGCCGCTGGCCTTTGACCGGGCCGATCGTTACCGCACGCCGGTCATCATCATTGGCGACGGGATGATCGGCCAGATGATGGAGCCGGTCGAGTTCAAGGAGTTCAGCTTCCCGCCGCTGCCGCCGAAAGACTGGGCCGCGACCGGCATCAATGGCCGGGCCAGGCCGAACATAATCAACTCGCTACACCTTGATCCCAAAGTCGAGGAGGAGCTCAACATCAGGCTCAAGGAGAAGTACGACCGGATGAAGCGGGAAGAGGTCCGTTTCGAGGAGTACGGCACGGACCAGCCCTACGATGTTCTGCTCGTGGCGTACGGCACGACGGCGCGCATCTGCAAGACCGCAATCGCCCAGCTGCGCTCAGCCGGGACCGCTGCCGCGCTGCTGCGGCCGATAACGCTCTATCCGTTTCCGGAGGCGAAGGTGCGCGAGCTGGCGCGGCCGGCCCGGGTCGTGCTGACGGTCGAGATGAGCATGGGCCAGATGCTGGACGACGTGCGGCTCTCGGTCGGGCCGGACAAGCCGGTGCAGTTCTTCGGCCGGACCGGCGGCATCGTGCCCAGCCCCGAGGAAATCGTTGAGCAGGTCAAGCGGCACTGCGCTGCCTAGAAGGAGACGGCAATGGCAACAGTGACTTTCAAGCGTCCCGAGGCGCTGGCCGAAGCGCGCACCCACTACTGCCCGGGCTGCACCCACGGAGTGGCGCACCGGCTCATCGCCGAGGTCATCGACGAGCTGAAGCTGCGCGAGCGCACGGTCGGCATCGCGCCGGTCGGCTGTTCGGTGCTGGCGTTCAACTACTTCAACATGGACTTCATGCAGGCGGCGCACGGCCGGGCCCCGGCCGTGGCGACGGGCATCAAGCGGGCGCGGCCCGACCTCATCGTGTTCACCTACCAGGGAGACGGCGACCTCGCCTCAATCGGCATGGCCGAGACGGTCCACGCGGCCAACCGGGGCGAGAAGTTCACCATCGTCTTCATCAACAACGCGATCTACGGCATGACCGGGGGCCAGATGGCGCCGACGACAATGCCGGGACAGGTGACGACGACATCGCCGGCCGGCCGCGATGCGGCCGACGTCGGCTACCCGATACGGATGTGCGAGCTGCTTTCGAGTCTGCGCACGCCGGCTTTCATCGAGCGCGTCGCGATTCACCACCCGACGTACATCGTGAAGGCGCGGCGTGCCCTGCTCCAGGCCTTCAAACACCAGGCCGAGAACCGCTGCTTCTCGTTCGTCGAGATACTATCCACCTGCCCGACCAACTGGGGGATGTCGCCCTTCGATGCCACGCGCTGGCTCGAGGACAACATGCTGCCCTACTACCCTGTGAAGAACTTCAAGAAGCCGGAGGATGAGGCGGCGGCGCCGGCCGAACCGGCCAAGGAGGCGGGCAATGCAAATTGAGACGGTCTTTGCCGGTTTCGGCGGGCAGGGCGTGCTGCTCGCGGGCAAGCTCTGGGCCGAGGTCGGGATGGAACAGGGCCGCGAGGTCGTCTGGCTGCCGTCCTACGGCCCGGAGATGCGCGGCGGCACGGCCAACTGCACCGTCATCATCGCGGACGAGCCGATCGCGTCGCCGATCGTGTCGCACCCGCGCGACTGCGTGGTGATGAACCTGCCGTCGATGGAGAAGTTCGCGCCGGCGTTGCGACCGGGCGGGTTCATCATCGTCAACACCTCGCTCATCCCGGCGCGGCCCGGGCGCGATGACCTGAAGGTTGTCGATGTGCCGGCGAACCAGATTGCCATCGACGCGGGCACGGGCAAGGCGGCGAACATGGTGATGCTGGGGGCGTACGTCGGCGCGGTCGACCTGTTGCCCTTTGAGGCGGTCGTGGCGATGGCCCGGCACGAGTTCGCGCGCAAGCCCAAGACCATACCGACAAACGTCAAGTGCCTGGAAGAGGGTTTCCGGCTGGGCCAGGCCGCGCGCGGCCGCTAGCAGCGCTCCTACTGGCGCTCGCCGCCGCAGCCGCGCCGGCCCAGGAGTCTCTGGTCGCGGCGGCGCGCAGGGTTCTGCCGTCGGTCGTGTCGCTGTCGACCGAGCGGCTGCGGACCCGGCGGGTCGGCGGCGCGGTGCGGCGTTACTCGGTGCGGGGCGCGGGCAGCGGGTTCGTCATCGACACGCTCGGTCACATCCTGACCTGCAATCACGTCATCGCCGACTATCAGTCTATCGCGGTCCGGTTCTCGGACGGCCGCACCATTGACAACGCGCTGGTGACCGTGGTTGGCCGTGACCCGGCCACCGACCTCGCGGTGCTGCGGGTCGCGGGCGCGCGGGGTCTGGTGCCGGTCGAGTGGGCCGACTCGGATGCGCTTGAGCCGGGCCAGCCGGTGCTCGCCGCGGGCAGCCCATTCGGGCTGGACGGTTCGACCTCGGCCGGCGTGGTCAGCGGCCTGTCGCGCTGGGGCCTGCCCAAGAGCTCGGGACCGGATTTCCAGGACTTCATCCAGACCGACGCGCTCATCAACCCGGGCAACTCGGGCGGGCCCCTGGTCGACGCGCGCGGCCGGGTTGTCGGGGTCAACAGCTTCATCCGGACGAGCGAGGGCAAGAACACGGGCATCGGCTTCGCCACGCCGGGCAACCTTGCGCGCGATGTCGCCCGCGCGCTGGTCGTCGACGGCACGGTGCGGCGCGGTTACGCCGGCATCAACACCCAGGCCTTGACCGAGCCGATGCGCGCCGCGCTCGGGCTCGCCGACACGCTCGGTGTCATCGTCGCATCGGTCAACCCGAGCGGTCCGGGCGCTCGGGCCGGGCTCAGGGCCGGCGACGTCATCGTTGAGCTCGGGGGCAGGCCGGTGACCGACGTGCGCTGGTTTCAGAACGCGGTCGCGGGCCGCCTGCCTGGCACGCGGGTCAAGCTCGAGTACATCCGGCTGGGGCGGCGGGTCGAAACCGAGGTCGCGCTGGGCGCGTGGCCGGTCAGCTCGACCGAGCCGCGGCCCCAGCTGCCGACCTCGGAGTGGCTTGGCCTGCGCGTGCGCGACATCGAGGCGGCCGACCGTCTGCGCACCGGTCTGGGCGCGGGCGTGGTCGTGGCCGGGCTGGAGCCGGGCGGGCCGGCGGCCGATGCGGGGCTTTCGGCCGGCGACGTCATCATCGAAGTCAACCTCGCGCCGGTGCTCAGCCGGGCCGACTTCGCCCGCATCCGGCGCGCGATGCAGGGTAGCGAGCGGCCCCTGCTTGTGCGGGTTCTCCGCGGCCGCAGCGCCTTTTACACCGCAATAGAACCCTAGTCCGGTCCGCGTTCCTTCGCCAGAGCTCGGCCTGCGGGAGAGTCTTGACCGAGGCCGGGACACAGACTATAACCAGCCTGCGTGACCGTACTTCGGCATAGCCCAATCGCGCCGGGAGCGGCACCCTTGTGTCGCAGGACGCGCCATGCCCTGCCGGTTGCGGCGGCGCTGCTCCTTTTGTGGGCCGCGGGTTCGGCGCAGTATCTTGAGGCTACGATAGAGCTGTGCGACAATTCGGGGCGGCTGGCCGCGCCGCGCTGTCTTGCCATTGATGAGGCGCGCGATGTCGTCTACGTCGGAGGCGAGAACGGCGATTGCATCGTCGCCATCGACGGCAGGTCAAACCGTATCGTCCGCCGCATCCGGGCCGGCCCGGCCGTGTACGCGGTTTGCCACAACCCGATTGAGGGCAAGGTCTACTTCGCCGACTACTTCGGTAATCGGGTGGTTGTCGCTGACGCGGCGACCGGTTCAATCATCGCCACCATCCCGGTCGGCCAGTTCCCGTATGCGCTCGGGCTCAACCTGCAGGACAACAAGGTGTACTGCGGCAACTTCGTCACCGACAACGTCACGGTGATTGACGGCGCGACCGACAGCGTTGTCGCCACGGTCGGCACGGGCGTGAACCCGTGGGCGGTCTGCCACAACACCCGCGGCAACAAGCTCTACTGGTCCAACATGGAGAGCGACGACGTCACGGTAATTGACGGCGCGCTCGACAGTGTCGTCGCGACCGTGCGTGCCGGGGATCATCCCTGGGCCACCTGCTATAATCCGCGCGACAACAAGGTCTACGTCGCCAACCACTTCGGCAAGAACGTCACCATCATCGACGGCGCGGCCGACACGGTCCTCGCCAGCTTGACCGTCGGCGAGCTGCCCGTGGCGCTGGTCTGCGACACGGCGCGCGGCCGGGTGTGGTGCGCCAATCAGTACGACAGCAGCCTCGCGGTCATAGACGGCGCGGGCGATTCGGTGGTCGCGACGGTGCGGGTCGGGCGCCAGCCCTGGGCCTTGTGCCTTGACACGGCGCGCGGTCGGGTGTGGTGCGCCAACTACGAGAGCAACACCGTCACGGTAATCGATGCGGCGACCGCGCGGGTCGTGGCGACCGTGGATGTGGGACGTGGCCCGGTTGCGCTGCTCCCGAACCCGGCACACGGTCGGGTGCATGTTGCCAACTGCCTCGACTCCAGCGTCTCGGTCATCCGCGACACGGCTACGGTTGCCGTCGCGGACGGGCAGGAAACACCTGCCCGCGCTCGCGGCACGCCCGGGCCGACGGTCGTGCGCGGGGCGCTTGGTCTGCCGCCGCCGGCTTGTGGCTCGCGGCTGGGGGCTGCGCTGCTGGATGCCTGCGGCAGGCGCGTGATGAGTCTGAGTGCAGCCGAGAACGATGTGAGCTGGCTTGCACCGGGCGTCTATTTTGTCAGACAGGCAATCAGCGCGCATCAATCGCACACCGTCCGGGTCGTCGTAGCACGGTAGAGGGGCTGGGCCGGCCCGAAGAGCCAGCACAAGCGAGGCGAGCCGGCTTGCGTCTGCTCGCGGCAATGACAAAGAGACGCGTCAGCGCACTGAAGAGCGGATCGTGCCGGGCGCGGTTCCGGGTCGGGCGCTATGCCCGCCTTCGGGCCGGGGCCGGGGTGCGTTGACGGACCGTCAGCGAGACCGGCTGCAATGTCCAGCACGGATCCCGGCACTGTGCCGCGCAGAGAGCCGTTTCGATGCCCGCGCCCGACAGCCCGCTCGAGGCTCTGCGAACTCGCCGGTCAGGCCGTGGGGGAGACAAGAGGGGTAGTTCTTAGGTTGTTGTCGCAACCGATTGTACCGTAATGTCTTAGCTGGCATTTCCAGCATCGTTCGATTTAGCCTGACATGATAAGTGGGAGATCGGTATGTTCCGATAGTGGGCCTTTCCAACCTGCTGTGGCGCTTGCTGTTCGCGGTGAGTTGAAGCGAGCACGAGGGGCAGGGCCGAAGCCCTGCCCCTCGAAGTTTCGGCCTGTCGCCGGCTAGCGGGTGAGGACGGCTTTGACCCTGGTCGCGCCGTCCTCGGTCGTGAGCCGGACGAAGTAGATGCCGTGGGCGAGCCGCTGGCCGGCATCGTCCTTGCCGTTCCAGTCCATCGCGTACGCGCCGGCGGTCATCCGGCCCGACACGAGGGAGCGGACCGCGCGGCCCGAGGCGTCGAACACGGTCAGTTCGACCGGGCCGTCGCGGCGAACCTGCCAGTTGATGCGGGTCTGCTCACGGAACACGCTGGGCGCGGCCGCGAGCCGGCGGTTGCCCAGAGCGAACCCGATTCTGCCTTCCTCAAGCCCGGTAGCCGGCGCGTCCGAGGTGTACTTGACCGCGTGGCCCGGTACCCAGGGCGATGCGCCGCGGGTGTAGGCGCCGTCGAAGACCTGCTGGATGAAGATGGTGCGGGTCGGGTCCTGCATCCCGAGCGTGGCCGAGCTGCCGGGCTGTGCCGCGCTCAGGTACTGGACTGTGATTTCGCAGTTGCCGTCGGCCGCGGCGCGAGTGGTGTCGTAGAAGATGACCTGGAACTTCTCGAAGGTCGTGCGCGATGAGTAGTATGCGACCGAGTCCCATTCGACGATGAAGCGGTTGTTGGCCGCGTCGTGGTAGTGCCAGACGCCGTTGCCGGTGGGCGGGTAGAGGTCGTCCCAGTTGGCGAAGACCGCCGGTACGGTGATGGCAGACGTGGGCAGGGCCGTGTTGGAGTAGGCCGAGACCGTGGTCGAGCCGAGTCCGATCCAGCCGTTGCCGCAAATCGAGAGCTGGGTGTAGTCCTGGCCGTAGAAACGGAACGGGCCAAACGCAGTCGGGATAGGCACGACCACGGTCTGGTCGTCCGACAGGGTCAGGCGCGTGCCGCGGTTGTTGATTTCCACCCACTCGAAGACCGGGCATTCGTCGTAGTCGGTGTCGACCTCGTCGTAGGCCCAGTAGAGCGCGGGCTGGCGCGGGCCGTCGGGCATCGGGTCGACGACGCGAATCTCGCCGACGATTATGGTGAAGACCGACCGGCTGTAGTAGCCGGCATCGGCGTAGATGTCGAGCGTGCAGGCGATCGGGGTTTCCGGCGGTATCGAGGCGCTGGCCGCGAGCGTGAACCGGTCGCCGGTGTTGACCGCGGTGCTGTCGCTCAGAATCGTGCCGTAGGCGGCTGCCGAATCGGTGACGACGAGGCGCGGGTCGCCCGAGCGCAGGGTCGCGCGGACGTTGTATGCGTGGCCGAGACCGGCGTTGCGGATGCTGACTTCGAGGTCGGCGGTTTCACCCGGGTCGAGCTTGCCGTTGGGGCGTGAGCCGTTCTCGTCGCGCACCCGTTTGTCGACGAAGGCGATGCTCGGGGCGCCGACGCGCAGGGTGACGTATGAGACCCAGACCGAGTCCTGGTTGTCGCGGCAGACGACCGAGCAGGGTATCGCGTAGTTGTTGGGCAGTCCGGTGGCGACGGTCAGCCCGAAACCCTGGGCATTGCGTGCGCTGTCGCCGCCCGCGATGTTGCCGAAGCTCTTGATCGAGTCGGTGACCGTCACGCCGGCGACGCGGGTGATGAGCCGGCCGGTGACGCCCTGCGCGGTCTGGGTGCCGTAGTTCTTGACCCACATCGGCAGGCGGAAGCTCTCGCCCGGGTTGATTATCCCGTCGCTGTTGCCGCCGATTGAGTCGTTGACCGAGTGGCGCAGGTAGGACACGAACTTGCCTGCGGCCATCACGACGATGGAATCGAGCACCGGCAGGTTGTTGGCGCCGGTCACGGTCAGCGACATCATCCCCGGCGTGAGCGGCGAGACGGTGAGCGTGACCTGGCCCGAGGCGTCGGTGAAGCCGCGGGCGAAGGTCTCGTTGCCCTTGACAAGGCAGACCATCGCCGACTCGACCGGTGCGTCGGTGCCGGTCGTGACGGTTATCGGCACGGCGATACCCGAGCCGATGTTGATCGCGCCGGGCCGGGTGACCGATGCGGTGAAGGCGCGGCCGGTCCAGATCGGCACGGCCGGCTCGCCGAAGAGCGTTCGCTCGAACGCCTCGTAGCGGAACTTCGAGGTGTCGGTCGTGACCGCGACGAGGGGGTGCCAGTAGTCCTTGCCGTAGGAGAGCGCCTCGCCCTGGGTGATGCGGCGCGGGGTGCGGAACCCGAGCAGGCCGTAGCAGATGGAGTAGTTGAAGAACTCGGCGACCGCGACCCAGCCGTAACGGGCGTTCTTCATCACGCCGACAAAGCCGTTGGGCGCGTGGAAGGCCATGTTCTCGGCGATGCAGTCGCCGTTGGTGTTGCCGGTCTGGTCCCACTCGCCGGTGTGGCAGCAGACCGCGGTTATCATCGACAGCCTGTTGGCGTTGGTCAGCGCGTTCATCATCGGCGAAGTGATGTTGCCGCCCATGCCGTAGAGGTCGATGTTGCCGTGGGCGATGATAGCGGTGATCGGGTAGCCGGACTGCAGCGAGTCGATGTAGCGCTGGGGCGTGGGGGTGATCATCCCGCCGGTGGTGTACATCTTCAGGTCGAACCACGGCGGCGAGGGCGTGGCGTTGGCGATCGAGTCGTGGAAGTTGTTGGAAAAGGTGACGTCGTTGCCGAGCAGCGCCTTGGTGAACCAGCCGGTGTCGGGCGTGAACTCGTAGCGGAAGAGCTTGGCGAGGTACTTCGAAAGCTCGGCGAAGCCGTCGAGCGTTATCATCCCGACATGGATGTCGGCGAGGCAGTCGACCGAGTCGCCCGGCTCGCCCCAGATGTTGTTGCCGTTGCGGTTCCAGGAACCGTCGAGGCAAGAGTAGTACATGTCCGAGGGCATGTTCTCGACCGGGTAGCCGGACACGTTGCCGTAGACCCTGCGGAACTGGTTGGCCGGCCAGTCCTTGCGGGCGATGAAGCAGAAAATCGTGCTCCAGGTCGTCTCGGCGTCCTTGAGGAAGTTGCGCATCTTCTCGGCGGTGTCGACGCCGGGGTAGACCGCGCAGACCGACTCGATCGGCACAATGATGGAGCGCCAGCCCTGGCGGGTGCGCCAGTCGCGCAGCCGGGCGAGCGAGTCCTTGTACAGGCTGGTGGCGAGGATGACGTGCTCGTAGGTGCCCGCGGGCAGGAAGGCCGAGCCGTACTCGCCGGTCTTCTTCGGCGGGGCGAAGCGGTCGACGTCCTGGGGGTTGAGCACGAGCTCGCGCACCTGCCGGCCGTGCAGGGCGATCTGCAGGTCAGAGCGCCGGGCGACGTGGTTCTTGCCGTTCTCGTAGGTCACGCGAACCGTGAGCCGGGTCACGATCGAGAGCGTGCGCGCGGCCGCGTCGTAGCGCACCGGATACACGCGGAAACTGACCAGCCGGTACCCGGACTTGGTGCCCTGGGCCGTGAGCTCGGCCGGCGCTGCCGGCCAGATTCCGGAGTAGCTCGCCGGATCGGGCGAGACGAACGGGAACTCGAGCGGGTCGGTCGTGTAGGCCTGCGCGTACTGCACGGGCATCACGTCGTATGTGCCCGGGACCGGCTCGTAGCGCACGTCGACGATCTCGAACCCGGTCAGCTCGGCGCCGGCCGGGATGACGACCTGGGCCGGGGCAACGGGCAGGTCGGGCGTGCCCAGCCGGTCGCCGCGGGGCAGGCCGGCGAAGTCGACGAGCGTGTAGCCGTTGCTCTCGCTCAGCTTCAGGCTGGTCGGCGAGTACGTGAACGTGTGGGTCACGCTCGCGGCCAGGCCCAGCGAGAATGCGGCCAGGACCAGCAGACTCAGACGCTTCATCTAGGACCTCCTTGGCGGGGTTTGATTCCGGGCAGACAGCCGCACGTCAGCCTCGCGGGCGGCGTTTCGCGGTAACATTAATGAAAGAACTTAGTCCGGCCGGGGCGGCTGTCAACACCTGAGCAGTCCCGGCCGTGGCGTTCTTGACAGTTGCCGGCCGTTGCCATAAGCTGGAGTCCCATGGCACATGCGTACACTCCAGGCCTGAAAGTCACCGGCCGCACCCTCGTCAGAAAACAGCGCCGATTGCCCCTGCCCGGCGAGACCCTGGTCGAGAAGGGCCAGCGGGTGAAGGGCGACGATGTCGTCGCCCGCACCGAACTGCCCGGCAACGTGACGACCGTGAACGTCGGCGGCCTGCTCGGCGTGCCGCCCGAGGACGTACCCGGGATGATGACCAAGGCGGTCGGCGCGGCGGTGGCCAAGGACGAGGTCATCGCCCTGTCCAAGGGCTTTCTTGGCCTGTTCAAGACCGAGGTCAAGTCGCCGGTCGCGGGCACGGTCGAGAGCATCTCGCACGTCACCGGACAGGTGATAATGCGCGAGGCGCCCGAACCGGTGCAGGTCGACGCCTACATCGAGGGCGTGGTCAGCGAGGTGCTGCCGCGCGAGGGCGTGGTGGTCGAGACGATGGCGAGCCTGGTGCAGGGCATTTTCGGGGTCGGCGGCGAGGTGCGCGGGGTCGTGCACGTGGTCGCGGACTCGCCCGAGACGGTGCTGACCGCGGACCGGATCACCCCGGACTGCCGGGGCAAGGTCGTGGTCGGCGGCTCGCTCATCGAGTACGGCGCCATCGAGGAGGGAGTGCGCCAGGGCGCGCGCGCGCTCATCGGCGGCGGCATCGAGGACTCGACGCTGCGCAAGTTTCTCGGCTACGACATCGGCGTGGCCATAACCGGGCACGAGCGCAAGGGCCTGACCGTGGTCGCCACCGAAGGGTTCGGCGAGATGCGGATGGCTCGCAAGACTTTCGACTTGCTCAAGTCGCTTGAGGGCAAGGTCGCATCGGTGAACGGCGCGACCCAGATTCGCGCCGGCGTCATCCGGCCCGAGGTCATCGTGCCGCTCGGCGACGACAAGCCCGAGACGACCCAGAACGCGGCCGAGGCCGGCCTGAGCCTGGGGATGCTGGTGCGCATCATCCGCCAGCCCCACTTCGGCGCCATCGGCAAGGTCGTCGCCCTGCCGGTCGAGCTGGAGAGCATTGAGACCGAGGCCAAAGTGCGGGTGCTTGAGGTCGAGCTTGAGGGCGGCGTGCGGGTGCGCATGCCCCGCGCCAACGTCGAGATTATCGAGGGCTAGGGCGTGACCACGCTGGTCGCGGTGCTGCTGGCCCTGTCGGCCGCGGGCGGAACCCGGGTGCTCGGTTTCTCCAGCCTCCGGGTCGAGCCGGGCGTGCGCGAGGCGGGAATGGGCGGGACCGGCTGTGCCGCCGCGTTCGGGCCGCAGTCGGTGCCTTACAACCCGTCGGCCAACGCCGGCGCGGCGGGTTTCCAGGCGACGGTTCACTACACGAAATGGCTGCTTGACACGCGCCAGCAGTCGGTCTTTGTCGCCCGCAGCACGCGGCTGGTCAACTTCGGGCTGGGCGCGGTGAGCTTCTCGGCGGGCGAGTTCGAGTACCGCACCGACCCGACCGCCGAGCCGATCGGCACTTTCGAGCCGGTCGAGATGAGCTTCTACCTGAACCTGGCCCGGCAGGTCAGCGAGCGGGTCGATGTCGGGCTGACCGCGCGGTACTTCTACGGCCGGATGATGACGTGGGATGCCCGCGGGCTCGGCCTGGATGCCGGGGTGCGGGTGCGGCCGTGGCGCGCGCTCTCGCTGGGCGCGTCGGTCGTGGACTTCGGCCAGACGCTCACCTACCGGCGCGAAGTCTTCTGGCTGCCGACCCGGGGCCGGCTCGGCGCGGGGTACGATTTTGCGCCGCTGGACCGGCTGCGCGTGACGGTCGCGGCCGACGGCGGCTACTTCTTCTACAGCGGCGAGTTCGAGGCGCTGGCCGGGCTCGAAGTCGGCTACAACGAGCTGCTGCTGGCGCGCGCCGGCTACGACATCCTGGGCAAGGGGCAGAAGCTCTCGGCCGGGCTGGGCCTGAAGCTGGGCCGGTTCCGGTTCGACTACAGCCTCGCGCCGCTGCGGCACGACCTTGGTGTCGCGCACCGGCTGTCACTCGGGTTCGGCTACTGACACCAACCGGCGAAAACAATGGCTGAAGGCTGGCTGGATTTCGAAGAGCCGCTGGCCCAGCTGCACGACCGCTACGACGAGCTGGTCGCGCTCGGCTCGACCCAGGAAGCGCAGAAAGTCCAGGACCAGATTGACAAGCTCAAGTCCCGGCTTTACGCCGACCTGACCCCGTGGCAGCGGGTCCAGCTCGCCCGGCACCCGCGCCGGCCCTACACGCTCGAGTACGTCGCCCGGATGGTGACCGATTTCACCGAGCTGCACGGCGACCGCGGCTTTGCCGACGACCAGGCGATCGTCGCCGGACTGGGCCGCATCGACGGCATCGGGTTCGCCATCGTCGGGCACCAGAAGGGCCGCGACACCAGGGACAAGGTCGCGCGCTTCTTCGGGATGCCGCATCCCGAGGGCTACCGCAAGGCGCTGCGGGTGATGGAGCTCGCGGGCCGCTTCGGCCTGCCCGTGCTGGCCCTGGTCGACACGCCCGGCGCTTACCCGGGCGTCGGGGCCGAGGAAAGAGGCCAGGGCGAGGCGATCGCCCGCAACCTGCGCGAGATGGCGATGCTGCCGGTGCCGGTGATCACCGTCGTCACGGGCGAGGGCGGCTCGGGCGGCGCGCTGGCCATCGCGGTCGGCAACCGCGTGCTGATGCAGGAGAACGCGGTCTACTCGGTGATTTCGCCCGAGGGCTGCGCTTCGATACTGTGGCGCGACGGCTCGAAGGCGCCGGACGCGGCCCGGGTGCTGCGGATGACCGCGGCCGAGATTCTGTCGCTTGGCGTCATCGAGGCGGTGGTGCCGGAGCCGCTCGGCGGGGCCCACCACGACTGGGACGAGGCGGCGCGGCTGCTCAAGGCCGCGGTGCTGGAGCACTACTCCGAGCTCAAGACGTTGAGTGCCGACGAGCTGGTCCGGACACGGGTCGAGCGGTTCGGCCGGATCGGCGTCTACGGCTCGTGACCGAACCGACCCGGACAATCCCGCCCGACTACCGCTGCGGTTACGTGGCCGTGGTCGGCCGGCCCAACGTCGGCAAGTCGACCCTGACCAACGCGCTGGTCGGGCTGAAAGTGTCAATCACCGCGCCCCGGCCCCAGACCACCCGGCACCGCATCCTCGGCATAATCTCGACCGAGAGCTACCAGGCGCTGCTGCTCGATACGCCCGGCCTGCTCGACCCGCGCTACCCGCTGCAGAAGCACATGGCTAGGGAGATCGAGTCGGCCCTGGCCGACGCCGATGTCCGCGTCGCGGTGCTGGACGCAAGCTCCGACTGCGCGCCGGACGACGCGCTGCGCCGCGTCGCAGGGAGGCGGTCACTCGCAGTGCTCAACAAGGTTGACCTGCTGGCCGACAAGACCCGGCTGCTTGAGGCCGCGGCCGCGCTCGCCGGGGCCGGGTTCGAGGAGGTCTTCATGGTCTCGGCGCTGCGGCGCAGCGGCATCGACGAATTGAGAGCGGCAATCGGCCGGTCCCTGCCCGCCGGGCCGCCGCTGTATCCGCCGGACCAGGTCGCGGACCGGCCCGAGCGCTTCTTCGCGGCCGAGTTCGTGCGGGCCGCGGTGTTCAACCTTTTCGGGGCCGAGGTGCCCTATGCCACGGCGACGGTCTGCGAGGAGTTTGTCGAGCGGCCCGGGCGCAAGGACCTCATCCGGGTGACGGTGTTCGTCGAGCGCGAGTCCCAGAAGGCGATAATCATCGGCAAGGGCGGCCGCGCCCTGAAGCGGCTCGGCTCGGCGGCCCGGCGCGACATTGAGAAGTTTCTCGGACGGCCGGTGTTTCTGGAGCTGTCGGTCAAGGTCGCCGAGCGGTGGCGCCGGGACGAGGCGTTCATCCGCCAGAGCGTGTACGGCGGGCGTCAGGGAGGCTGAACGCACGCCAGCTTGACAGCGTTGTGCGGGCGGCTAAAATGACTCATATGAGCGGGTTGCCGACACCACGGACCGGGTGCCGACGGCCGCCGACTATGCCAAAGGAAGACAGCCAATGATACCGAGCAAGAAGTCCAAAGCCATCGGCCTGTTTTCCGGCGGCCTCGACAGCATCCTCGCGACAAAACTGATATCCGAGCAGGGCGCCACGGTGCTGGCGCTGCACTTCCGCACGCCGTTCGAGGTGCCGGGCCGGGTCGCGTCCGAGGAGCGGCTGCAGAAGCTGGCGGCGAGCGCCGGGGCCAGCCTGCTCGTGCTCGACCTGGGCGACGATTACCTCGACATCGTGCGCAAGCCCAAGCAGGGCTATGTGCGCCAGATGGCGCCGTGCCTCGACTGCATCGTCTTCATGCTGATGAAGGCGAAGGAACTGGCCCGCGAGATACGGGCAGACTTCATCTTCACGGGTGAGGTGGCGGGCCAGCGCGCGGTGTGCCAGAACAAGCGCGCGCTCAAGTCGATTGAAAAGGCGGCCGGGGTCGAGGGCCGGCTGCTCAGGCCCCTGTCGGCCAAGTTGCTCGAGCCGACCATTCCAGAACTGACCGGGCTGGTGCGGCGCGAGCGGCTGCTGGACATCAAGGGCCGGGGCCGGCGCCGCCAGATGCGCCTGGCCCACGAGTACGGCTTCTTTGATTTCCCGATACCGGGCACCGGCTGCATCCTGCTCGACCGCAACTTCGCGGCCAAGGCGCGCGACGCCGTGGCTCACAGCGAACTGGCGCTTGACTCGATTCCGCTTCTGCGCCACGGCCGGCACTTCCGCCTGGACAGCGGAGCCAAGGTCGTGGTCGGCCGCAACGAGGCCGAGAACGCCGAAATCGAGAAGCTCGCCCGTGAGACCGACGTGGTCTGCCGGCCGGTGAGCGTGATGGGGCCGGTCGTGCTCTACCGCGCGGCCAAGGTCACCAAGAAAGACACCGAGATAGCGGCCCGGCTCTGCGCGCGCTATTCCGATGCGCCGCCGGGCAAGCCGGTCAAGATTGCCTGCGCCGACAGGGAGCTGTCGGTGAAGCCTTTCGCCGACGAGGACATCGCGGCGTGGCGGGTCAAGGCTCCGGATATCGTCAAGCGCGCCGCCCGGGCCGAAAAAGGAGAGACTGATGAACCAGCAGCTTGAACAGAAGGTCCGGCAACTGATCGACGAAAAGGTGCGGCCGAACCTGCAGGCCGACGGCGGCGACATCGAGCTGGTCGGCGTGACCGACGACGGGGTCGTGCAGGTCCGGCTGACCGGTTCCTGTTCGGGCTGCCCGTTCTCGGCGATGACCCTGGCTTTCGGTGTCGAGAAGGTGCTCAAGGAGAGCATTCCCGAGGTGCAGAA
>CBFGIY010000008.1:0-47820 GCA_965648935.1 Caldifarciminota bacterium | reverse complement strand
GGAAACTGCTCGGCGACCATCCGCTCAACCGCGGCCGCGTCCGCGAAGGCAAGGACCCGGCCAACTCCATCTGGCCGTGGTCGCCCGGCCACCGGCCGCGCATGCGCACTTTCGCCGACCTGTACGGCTTCACCGGCGCGGTCATCTCGGCAGTCGACCTCATCAAGGGCCTCGGGGTCTATGCCGGCCTGGAGATAATCAACGTGCCCGGCGCCACCGGACTGATTGACACCAACTTCGAGGGAAAGGCCGAGGCCGCTATCGCCGCCAGCGCCCGCCACGATTTCGTGTTTGTCCACGTCGAGGCGCCGGACGAAGCCGCGCACAGCCGCGATGTGAAGCAGAAGATTCAGGCCATCGAATTCCTCGACGACCGGCTCATCCGGCCGGTGATGCGCCACATCCGCAAGTACCGATCCGACACGGTCGTCGCGCTCCTGCCCGACCACATCACCCCGGTCGAGAAAGGCAACCACATCCACGGCGCGGTCCCGGTCGCGATAATGGGGCCCGGGTTCGCGCCCGACATCGTCTTGCACTACGACGAACGCTCGGTCGAGCGCGGCGGGCTGGGCATGATGCGCGGCACCGAGTTCTTCTACACGCTCATCGGCCGCGTGCGCTGAGCCCGCATGCGCACGGGCATTACCCTGGCCACGGCCGCGCTGGTCCTGACCGCCGGCTGCTTCTACCCGCGCTTTTTGTCGCCCGTGGTGCTCACCGAGGGCCAGCACGCTGTGGGAATCGGCGCAACCGCGGGCCTGGGTATCGGCAGAGACAACCTCGGCCTGGCCGGTGCCCAGGGCGACCTGTTCTGGCGTTCCGGGTTCGGGCGCGGCGCGGACGGCGGTTTGCGCGCGGTGTACTCGGCCTCACCGCCGCGCGGGCCCGAGAACCCGGCCCGGCGCTCGCTCACGCTGATTGCCGACGGCCGGTACCAGGTCACCGAAGACCCGCTCGCCGCAGCGGGACTCGCACTGGCATACACCCGCCCGCTTACCACATCTGAGAACTCGCTTGTCACGGCCACTGGCGGCGGCACTGTCGGCACCGAGCGGGTCTACGCCGGGCTGGGACTCATCCTTGAGACCGAGATTGACCGCTACGCCGGGCTCGTCCCGCGCGGCCCTACCTCGTGGCCGGCGCGGCGCTGGGCCGGCGGTTCAGGATCCTGCCCCAGGTCGGGCTCTACCTCGACAGCCGCGGGCTCGACTACGGCCGGCTGGCCCTGCACGTCGGTGTTGGCGCGCAGTACATCATCGGCATAATGGACGAAGGCGGCGAGTTCGGGCCGCGCTACTGAGATGAATCAACCAAAGGAGGCAAGACCATGAAACGACTGCTCGGATTGACTGCACTGCTCGCGGCGCTGTGCTATGGCGCGGGCGGGCTGGGCCTGGGTGTGATGGCCGGCGACCCCAACGGCCTGAGCGCGAAGTACTGGACCGGCGAACGCACCGCATTCGACGCGGCCGCGGCCTGGTCGTATTGGGGGCGCGGCGGCGCTGCCCTGCACCTGCACGGCGATTTTCTGTTTCACCAGTTCGAGTGGCTCAAGGTGCCGTCGGGCGAACTGCCCGTGTACATCGGTGTCGGCGCGCGGCTGAAGCTGGTACCCGAGAATATGCGGCTGGGCGTGCGCGTGCCGCTGGGCGTCGAGTACATCTTCGCGGAAATCCCGGTCGGGCTTTTCCTTGAGGTGGCGCCGGGAATGGACCTGATTCCCGAAACGCAGTTCTTCCCCAACGGCGCGGTCGGCGCGCGCTGGTACTTCCGCTAGCCGCCGGCACCGGCAAACTGACGGGGGAGCCTGAAGGCTCCCCCGCTTCTCTCAGCCTGCCTCCTCGGTCAAATCTCCTGCGCGGCAATCGCGTGACCAGAAACGCCGAACGCTCCACGGCCTGTACGGCGCGTGAAGCGCATTACGGTGAACAGATCGGGCAGATTGTCGGCCAACACTGCGACAGACAACTCAACTTGCCGCATACAAACTCCCAGTTCCCGGTTGCCCTGCTTCAAGCCCGCGGTCACCCCGTAAATCAAGAGCCGGCTTGTGTCCCGGCTGTCCGCGGGCGGTCAATCGGCCCTGACCGACCCGAACAGAATAATTATCCCGTAAATGTCATGGTTTGTCAATTTTGTCGAGATCGAGGTCGGTGATACCAAGCCCGGGCGATGCGGTCGCGGACAGGTCTTCGCCTATCGCCAGCCACTCGATGTTTCCGACCGCCAGGCGTCTGAACTCATCCGGCCCGAGCACGAACAGCGCCTTGGCCAGAGCCTGGGCCAGCACCGGGTCTTCGCCGACCACGGTCGTGCTTGAGCGGCCGCGCGCCGGCCAGCCGGTGCGCGGGTCGATGATGTGGCAGTAGCGCGCGCTGTCCGGCCCGAAAAAGAACCGCTCGTAGTCGCCCGATGTCACCACCGCCCGGTCGCGCGCCGCCACCGCGCCGATGATGCCGTCGCCGCGCGGGTGCCGGATGCCGACCTTCCAGTCGCGCTCTGCCCGGCCGCCGATGCAGTAGATGTCGCCGCCCGCGTCGATCAGCGCCGAGCGCACGCCCATCCGGCGCAGCAGGGCAGCGGCTTCTTTGAGCGCGTAACCCTTGGCGATGCCGCCGAGGTCTATCGTGGTGCGCGGGTCAGCGCGGGTCACGCGTCCGTTTTCGACTACCAGCCTGCGGAAGCCGACAAACTCAAGGCAGGAATCAATGGCCCGCCGGGGCGGCACGGCGAGGGCGCCGCTGTAGAAACCCCATAACCGCACCAGCGGCTCGACCGTGATGTCGAAAGCGCCCGCCGAGAGCTCGCTTGCCTCGACCGCGACGCGCACCAGGCCGACAACTTCCGGGTCGGTGATCGGCGCGCCGGAGGTGTTGAACGCGAACACCGGGCTGGCGCTGTCGAGGTGGTTGAATCTGCGGCTTATCGTCTCCAGCCGGGCGAAGACGGAGTCAATCGCGCGGTCGGCCAGCCCGCGCTCGGCAATGACCGTTACGGTGACGAATGTGTCCATCAGCAGGGCCGACCGCTTGCGCGTAACCGGTCCGCCGGCGCAGGCAAACAGCAGGGCGGCGATTGCCAGAAGCGCCCGGTACTTCATCGCCCCATGTCCTCCGCTGCGGCGAGGTACAAATCAGCCACAACCTCGCCGGGCAACCGCACGAGCCGCGCCGCGAGGCCGCGCCCGGCCGCGCGTGCTCGCACTGCCTGTCGCGCGCGGCTCATCATTGAGGGAAACGCGGCCCACGCCGCGCCGATTGCCAGTCCGACCGAATCCGGCCTCAGACCGAACCGGCGCAGCGGCGAAAGCAGGCGCGCCACGCCGCGGCCGATATCGGCCGGCGCTGTGACCAGCGAAAGCAGGCGCGCCGCGAAGAGCAGAACTGCCAGACGCGCCGCAAACAGAGCGCCCTGCATCAGACCGGCTTCGGTGATGCGCACCGGCCCGAGCTGCAGCACTATTCGACCCCAGGGCGAGAACAGCGCGGGGACGAGAAGCGCGGCCCCGACCAGCGGCCAGGCCCGGCGCAGCCCGGATAGAAGCGCTGCCGCGCGCACTCGGCCGAACGCGGCCGCGCCGATGAGCGCGACCGACACCGCGGCGCAGGCCCAGGCGCCGCCCGCAAGCACCAGGAACAGCGCGACAACTGCCGCAGCCCCGACCTTGTACTCAGGAGGCACCCGGCCCAGCGGTCCGGGGTCGGCGGGTTGCTGCATTCCGGCATCCGGTGCGGCGCTCCCCGCCCTCTGCCCGCCGCCGGCCGCGCGCGCGATGCGGCCCAGGGCGTGCGCCGCCACGAAGCCGGTCAACAGCCCGGCCCCGACCGCGAAGACCACCAGCCACGGCAGGAGGCGCAGCACCGCGCCGCTGCGGATGAAAAGCAGGTACACCAGCGCGACCTGGGCCAGCGTGTGCGCGGCCGCGCCGGCCACGCTCACGCCGATGATGCCCAGTCCGGGCAGGCGCCGCGCCAGCAGGTAGACCGCGCTCATCACCGCGGCGCTCGCCACCCCGCCGCCCAGCGACAGCACGAACGCGGGCGACAGGAAGGTGCCGAGCACGAGCGAACTCACCAGCGTGCGCAACACCGCCAGTTGCAGACCGCTGCCGCACCCGAGCTCGACGATCGTGACAAGTGTGAAGACATTGGCCAGGCCCAGACGCACCCCGGGCAGTGGATGGGGCAGCAGCGACTCGGCCACCTGCAGCGCGCCCGCGCAGGCGGCCAGAGCGGCAAGCCGCGCGCCGGGCGCGGGAGAGGGCGCATCAGCCTTCACTGCCGCCATATCGCCTGCGCCTCAGTAGCTTTCCGCGTCGACACCGGGCGGCTCGCCCGTTATCTCGACCGCGACGCGATTCGGCACGCAGACTATGGCCCGGCCTGGCCGGCTCACCCAGCCCGCGTGCCGGCACACGCCTTTCGGGCAATCCGACTCGGCCACCCGCACCGCGCCGGTGCGGATCTCAACCACCACGCCGCTCTGGAGCGAAACCCGCGCGTCCCGGTCCAGCGGGTACTCGCCGACCAGCCGGCCCGCCTCGGTGATGCGAACCGCGGCCGGCCCGGCCGGCCGCCGCGCGGTGAGCGCGCGCACCGGCAGGGCAACCAGCACGGCGGCCAGAAGCGCGTCAAGCACGCCCGGCCGCAGCATCCGGCCGCGATTGTCCCGCATACGATCGAGCGTAGCGCGGCGCGGGCCAATCGTCCAGCAGAGCGCCGGCCCGATGCGGGCTTTGACTTCACCGGGCTTTTGCCTACTCTTCACCCGTCTGCTTCGCGCCCCCGGCCCGAAGCGGCAAGAGCAATGCCAGATTCCCCGAGCGTCGATTCCGGCCTGTTCGAGCGCATCCGAGTTGCCGTGGCAAAAACGCGCTTTGCCGGGCGGGTGTACGCTTTCGGCGGCTGGGTGCGCGACATCACCCTTGGCCGCCGGCCGCGCGACATCGACCTGCTCGTGATCGGTGCGCGCGGCGCCACGCGCCTCGCCGTGACGCTGTCGCGCGTGCTCGGCGGCACCCCGGTAGTCATCTACTCGCGCTCGCGCACCGCCCAGTTCACGGTCGGCGGCGTTTCGGTCGAGTGCCGCACGCTCTGGCGCGACGGCGGGGTTGAACCATCCGCGCTCGCCGACGAGGTGATGGCGATGGACTTCACCGCCAATGGGCTGCTCTGGGACCTGTCCGACGGCACCGTGCTCGACCCGTCGGGCAGGGCCAGGGCTGACCTCGCCGCGCGGGTCATCCGCACGCCGCGCAGTCCGGCCGAGACCCTCTCCTCTGACCCGCGCCGCCTGATGCGCGCGGTGCGGCTCGCGGCCGAACTCGGCTTCACGCTCGACCCGGAGCTTGCCGGGTGGCTCCGGGCCCACGCCGGCGAAGTGCTCAACACGAGCATCGAGCGGATTCGCGACGAGCTTCTCAAGCTCATCGCCGGCGCAGACCCGGCGCGCGGTCTGAAGCTGATGGACGATGCCGGGCTGCTTTCAATCCTGCTGCCTGAGGTCGCCGCGCTCAAATCGGAGCCTGCCGTGTTCGAACGCACGCTGGAAACGCTCGGTTCGATGCGACCCGACCTCGAACTGCGCCTTGCGGTCCTGCTGCACAGCATCGGGCGCGCCGGTTGCGATTCTGACCCGTCAGCCGCGGCCGAACTCGCGGCCCGCCGCCTGAAGTCTCTCTGTGTTCAGATAGCGCTGCGCCACAATGTTGTGGCGCTCGTGCGCAACCAGGCCCTGCTCTCTGACCCGCCGGCCCTGCTTGATGTCCGACGCGCCCTGCACCGGCTCGGCGGCCCGGCACAGGTGCTCATACTTGCCGAGATGAGCGCCGCCATCGCGGGGCCGGGGCGCGAGGGCCTGGTCCGGAAAGTCGAGGCGCTCTTGCCCGAAGCGGTCGCAGCCGGCCGGCCGCCGCGGCACCGACGCAAGCGCAAGAACCGAAGACGCCGCAACAGGCCGGGCCGCGCGAAGGCGACCGGACCTGAGCAATAAGCAGGCGCGCGGGCCGGCGGCGGCGGCCAGTCCTGTTCGGCCCGGGGCCGCCCGGGGGACGGTCCCCCGGACTGCCCAAAAACCGGCCCTTCCCGTGGAATCAACTTCTCCCGCGCACGCAAGTGTCCGACAACCCTTCTCTTGCCTGCTGCCTCCTGTCTCCCGCCTGTTTTGGCCTCAGAAATCTCGTCACAAGTCGTCGCCGGGCACGCTCCAATGTTCCGATACGCGCCGTTGCTCAAGACGCGGCGGTAAGCCCTTCGGCGCAGCCAGAGCCGCAGGGCAGGGCTCAGTTGGTGCCACCGATGTCCAATCCTGGCGGGCATCGCCCGCACAGGATAGTAACCCTTATCCCTTGCTCTTCGACTTGAGCGGCCTTGTCCCACGCTTCACTCGCTGCGTCACCAGGTATCCCTGCCGCTCGCGAAACGCGATGAACCGGGCATCGATGCGCAGGCACAGCTTACTGCCGGCGCCGACCGGCACCGGCGGGTCGCCCCCGTACACGAGGTAACTGCCCCGCTCTCCGCAGATGAACTGGTCGAAGCGAACCTGCCGCCGCAGTTGCAGCACGACCGCCATTGTCGGCTCGACCGCGGGCACATCGGCCTTGATGGACTGCGCCGACCGCCAACGGTTCGCCCCCTCCCTGCCGAGGGTGTGAACGAACAGGCTGCGCCTGACCCGGCCGGGCCAGTCCCAGAACACCGGGAACCAGCCCAGCCCGGCCGCCTGTACCCGGTCGACGAGCTCGGACTGCCGGGCCAAGCCCGCGGCGTCGGGCTCGCCGACCCGGAAAGCCGAGAGCACGGCAAAGCGCTCCCGGCGGAACGCGCCGGCAACGGCGTTGATTCTCGGCAGCAGGAACAACGGCGCCATCGACTCCGGCACGCTGCTGATGCTTTCAATCTTCATCGCCCGCCGCCCGCGAACCCGAAGCCGCCCTCCGGCCCGGTGTGGGCCTCGTACCCGCGCTCCTCCGCCTCGGCCGCGGCCCTGATGTCGGCGATGCGTATCTCGGCCGACCCGTCGCGACGACACCTCGCCTTGGCGACGAACACCGCGTTGCGCACGGCATTGGCAATCTGGCCGCCGGTGAGTTCGTACTCCTCGCCCAGCGCGGCGAAATCCACGTCCGGCGCAAGCGGCGCGGCGGCCGGGAACTTGGCCCGCCATATTCTCGCGCGCACCTCGGCGCACGGCGCGGCGAAAACCACCTTGTGCCCGATGCGCCGCGCGAGCGCCGGGTCCAGCAGGCCGGGCAGGTTGGACGTCAGGATGACGACCCCTTCGTGCTTCTCGAGCTCCATCAGCACGGTGTTCACCTCGGAGTTGAAGTGCCGGTCCACGGCTCTTGAGATTTCGCCGCGCCGGCCGAGCAGGGCGTCCGCCTCGTCCAGCAGCAGGACCGCGTTCTTCTCCTTGGCCTCGGCGAACATCCGCACGATGGCCTTCTCGGTCTGGCCGACATACGCGTTGAACACCTCGGCGTAGCTCACGACGTGCAGGTCGCGGCCCAGCGCCTCGGCCAGCGTGCGCGCGGTCAGGGTCTTGCCGGTTCCCGACGGCCCGTGGAACAGCGCGACGACGCCCCTGCCGGCGAACTCCCGCGGGAATCCCCAACTGACCAGGACGTCCTCGCCCGAATTCGCCTCGGCGAAAACCCGCTCGACGACTGTCATCGCGTCTTCCTCAAGCACCACGCCGCGTTCCGCGAAGTGCGCCCGCACGTCCGGCACCGCCGGCCTGGGCATACCCGGCGCAGTGCCGTCCTTCTCGCCGGCACGGACCCGCTCGCCGGCGAACAGGCGCTCGTACACGGTGGGGGCGACGGCCACCTGCCAATCTCCCAGCACCGGCCCGAACCCCCTGACCATGAGTAGCTTCTTCTGCAGCAGATTGCTGTCCGGCAGCACCAGGCCCAGGACCGCCTGTGTCGAGCCGGGGTCCCCGCCGCCCAGCAGCCCGGCGATGCGGGCAAGCTCCAACCGGCTGGTACGCGTGTCGTTGAGGTCGGTCATCTCGACCAGTACGGTCTCGATGAACTGCCGCTCCCGCTCGTCCAGCGCGTATTCCTCCGCCAGCCGGTCAATCGGCAGGACGATGCCCGCGGCCCGAGTGGCGGCAACGCGGTCCTCGTGCTCGCGCCGGGCCAGGTCGCGCCGGGCCGCGGCTATCTCCAGGCTGGCGTCGCTCGGGCGCGGCGCCATCCCGCCGTCTGCGCGCCGGGCCAGCCGCTCTCGCAACCTGCCCAACTGCTTCTCGAAGTTCACCGCCTGGCGCAGACCCTCCAGGTACTCGGCCTGCGTGCGATACTCGCGCGCTTTCACTGCATCAAACTTGCCGGTCTTCCCGTCACTCAATCGGTCCTCCTTGGTTAGATTCTCTGCCTGGCCGGCGCCCGGGCAGCGCCGACCCTGCCGTGCCGGCTGGTGCCGGCAATGGCGTCGTGTCGGGCTCCTGTCGTTCGACCGCTTGCTTGTGTGCACCAGGAACGTTGAGGGACGGCCTGAACTTCTCGGCGGCTTGCCGCGGTGGATGGAAAAACCGCCCATCGCTGGGCGGCAAAGGCTTTTTTGCTCTTCGCCGCATCGGGTCAGACCAACCCGGGCACCGTGGCTCCTTCAGCTCGGTTGCCGGACCTGCGCCTGCAGGTCGCTCTTGATGCACAGACTCCAGATTGTCAGACTGTCGCTTGCGCGACCAGACAACATATTATAGCATCAAATCGATGCGTGTCAAGCGAAATCTTCAACCGTCCGCGTGGCGGGCGAGTCGCCGCGAATACGCTTCCTTACGAATCGGTAATGGGCCGTGCTGGATTCGCTCTGGCGAGCCCGTTGCGAGCCAGCCGAATCCTGTGCCTATGAAATCAACTGGGCCGTGCAGGATTCGCTCTGGCGAGCCCGTTGCGAGCCAGCCGAATCCTGTACCTACGAGACCAAATGGGCCGTGCAGGATTCGCTCTGGCGAGCCCGTTGCGAGCCAGCCGAATCCTGTACCTACGAGACCAAATGGGCCGTGCAGGATTCGAACCTGCGGCCACCGGATTAAAAATCAGGTGCTCTGCCAACTGAGCTAACGGCCCAACAGAATCTACGATTGCCGATCTCCAATTGTCGATCGACCTGAATCAACAAGCGACCGGCCACGGTCAGGCTACCGGCATTCTGACCGGCGTCAAGCGGTGATGCCGGGGGCCGGAATTGAACCGGCACGGCCCCAAGGGGCCAAGGGATTTTAAGTCCCTTGCGTCTGCCAATTACGCCACCCCGGCGCTGGCTGCCTGTCAGTCTAATTGGCGGTTGGGGGAAGTCAAAAGTCCGGGCAGCGCAAGAGGCGGCTTCGGGATTTGCACCCGAGTATTGCGATTTTGCAGACCGCTGCCTTACTACTTGGCTAAGCCGCCCTGGATGGAAAGCGGGAGACGAGATTTGAACTCGCGACCCCTACCTTGGCAAGGTAGTGCTCTACCAACTGAGCTACTCCCGCGCTGCACGGCCCCAACGGGAATCGAACCCGTGTCTTCACCTTGAAAGAGTGATGTCCTGAACCTCTAGACGATGGGGCCATCACTCTCCCGGCACGAGCCGGGGGAAGTATCACCGGCTTCGTCCCGCCGGACTGCTGCTCTAATCTATTTTGCCGCCGGCCAAAGTCAAGAACTCAGTACTGCAGGCCTTCGCGGTAGTCCTTGATGTCCGGTGTTTTGAGGAACTCGCCCATCAGCCGCTGGGCGATGTCCTGCTGGCGCTGCTGGGCATAGGTCTCGGCGGTCATGCCCTGTATCTCGAAACGCTCGTCGCAGCGGATTATGAACGCGCCCCAGTCCGCGATGACCGGGCCGACCCGCTCGCCCGCGGCAAGCCCCAGCAGCGCTCCGGCGAATTCCGGCCCCTTGCGCCGGCGCGCTTCCTGAAGGCCGGGAAATTCCTCGGGCTGGAGCTCGACCCCGGGGTTCTCCGAGGCGTACTGCTCGAGCGTCTTGCCCGCGCGCAGTTCCGCGACCGCGGCCTCGGCCTTGGCCTGCCAGAGCGCTTTCTCTTTCTTCTGGCGGACGCGCCACCCGGCCGCAGCCTTGACTTTTTCGAAATCCTGCACACCGGCCGGCGTCACCGAATCGAGACAGAAAACATAGTAGCCGAACGGCCCGCGCTGGGCGTTGGGCAACACCGAGCCGGGCTTGGCCCGCCTCGCCCACTGCTCGACCTGGTTCGGGCTGTCGATGTTCAGGCCGGCGAGGTTGAGCTCGCCGTCGACCATCGGACGCAGGCGCAGTACCGGGGAGTTGAAGCGGGCCGCGACGCTCTCAAACGGGGCCGCGCTCGCCTGCTCGATGAAGGCGCGCACCGTGTCGCGCACCGTGGCCAGCGCCTCGCCGCCCAGCTTGACCCGGACGACGATGCGCCGGAGCGCGACCGAGTCGGCGCTGATGCTGTCGAGCGCGATTATCTGCCAGCCGTAACTGGCAAGGAAAGGCTCGCTCGTCTGGCCGGGCTTGAGCTTCTTGACGACAGAGTCGGTTGCAGGATCGAGCCGCTCGCGCGGGAACTTCGTCGCTATCGTATCCGGGGCGAGCTCCGAGTAGTCAAGCATCGTCAGGTTGAACGACTCGCCCGACTGGAGCTGGGCCCACGCCTTGTCGATGAGCTCTTTGGCGTCGGCCGAGTCGCGGCTGCTCAGCGCGACCGGGAAGACGGTGTACCGGATCTGGCGCACTTCCTTCGACTTGAAGTCGTTGCGATTGGCGTCGTAGTAGGCCTTGATCTCGGCGTCGGTCGGCTGGATGTCGCCGGCGTCGGCGATGGCCGCCGGCCCGAAGTAAAGCGAGGTGACGCGCCAGACGGTGTTGGCCTGGGCCAGTTGCTCCTGTATCTCGAGCTGGGTCGGGCGCCACGAGCTGACAACATCGATGCGGAACTTCTCCTTGGGCAGCATTTCGACCAGTTCCTGATAGTACCTGGAGAAGTACTCGCGGTTCTCCGGCTTGTTCATCAGTTCGACGTACTTCTGCTGGTCGAACCTGCCGTCGGTCATCAGCTCCGGGTTGTCGCGCAGCTCCTCGGGCGGATTGGCCTGCATTATCTGCACCACCTCGTCCTGGGTGAGGCGGATGCGGGCCTTCTCAAGAACCTGGGACCAGGTCAGCTCGCCGACCAGGAAGCGCCAGGTCTGCTGCTCGATGTTGGCGTAGTCCTCGTTGGACAAATCACGCAGGCGGTTCTCGTTCTTGTACTTCTCGGTGATGTAGGCAAGCGCGGCGCGATACTCCTCCGAGGTCACCTCGTGCTTGCCGACCTCGGCGACGAGGCCCTTGGGATTCTGTCCCCGCGGGTCCGCGCCGCCCTGCCGGGCGATGATGTTCCACAGCTCGCTGCCGAGGAATCCGAGGATGAACGCGGCGGCAACGACTATCATTATGATGCGGACGCGCTTGCGCATGGTGCTCAACATAGAAGGTCATTTTAGCCGGACCCGGACACAAGTCAACGGATGGGCCGGCGGCCCGGTGCCGGGTTGGCTAGCCCCGCTTTTTCGGCCGGCGTTGCGTTTTGGGGGCAGGCCGGGCGGCGCTGGCGCGGCGGCGCGGGCCATTTGCTGTGGCTCCGGCGGACCGCACCCGCTCCAGAACGCGGGCGATGACCAGCACGGCCGGCTTGCCCTCCCACAGGAACGCTGCGGCCCGCGCCTCCACCCTCACCACCGTACCGTCCCGCGCCACAAAACGCTCGACCAGTGGCGGTGCCGGCGCGCCCTGCTCAAGAGAGAGCTGGGCTCGCTCCTGGACAGCGGCATAGTCGTCCGGATGGAGAAACTCCATCATGCCGCGGCCGCGCAACTCGTCCGCCGAGTGGAATCCGAGGGTCGCGGCCAGCGCCGGGTTGGCAAACACGATCCGCCCGCCCTGGTGCACCGCGATGATGTCGGGCGACAGCTCGACCAGCCGCCGGTACCGTTCCTCGCTCTCGCGCAGCGCGGCCTCGGCCTCACGGCGCGCCGTGACATCCCGGTTCACCACCACCACGCCGGCGACGGCATCGCCCGCGCGGATGGCCGCGGCACTGCCCTCAATGTATATGGTCCTGCCGCCCGCCGTCTGATAGGACAGCTCGAACGGGCCGATCTCCTCCCCGCGCAGCGCCGCCGAGAACAGCCGCTTGAGCCCGTCGTGCTGCTCGGGCGGAACCACTTCCAGAAACGAGCGGCCAAGCCACCATTCGAGCGGCCGGCCCGAGCGCTTCACCGCGACATCGTTGGCGAATGTCACCCGGGTCTCGGTGTCAAGCAATACAACGCCGTCCCGGACGCTCGAAAGCAACGACTCGTACCGGCTCAGCGCGGCATCGCGCTCGGCCCGGGCACGGTCGCGCTCGGAAACGTCGCGCACCAGCACGACATCCGCGGGCGCGCCGTCGAACTCCGCCGCCGCCGCGTTGATCTCGAACGATCCGGCCTCGCCGTCGGGCAGTACAAACCTGACCGAGTACGTGCCGGGCAACGTCTCGCCGGCCAGGCGCCGGCGGTACCGGTCGGCAACCATAGCGCGGTCTTCAGGGTGGACGAACTCGATGAACGGCCGGTTGGCGAGCTGTTCCGGCGTCATCCCGACCATCTCGGCCAGCCGATTGTTGAGGAACCGTATCCGGCCGTTCTGGATAACGCAGATGCCGTCGCTGGCCCGTTCGACAACGCTGCGATACTTTGCCTCGCTCTCGCGCAGGGCCGCCTCGGCCGCGCGCCGGGCTGACATGTCGCGCACGCTGACCAGCACCGCCCGGCGGCCGTGCCACTGGGTAACGCTGGCGCTGATTTCCACCGGCAGCCGGCGCCCGTCCTTGCAGACCAGCGTTATCTCGTAGGAACTGGGCTCAATACCGCCGGCAAGGCGCGACCGGAACCTTTCTTCCATCCACGCGCGGTCGGCGCTGTCCAGCACGTCGCGGAAGGTCATCGCCGCGAGGTCCGCTTCGCTGTAGCCGGTCATCTCCCGGAACCGCGGGTTCGAGTAGACATAGCGGCCGTCCTCGGCTTCGGCGATGCTGACGCCATCGTTGATGTTGGCCGCGAGATCGCGGAATGCCTGCTCGCTTTCCTCCAGGGCGACAAGAGCGTGCCGGGTCGCGGTGACATCCTCGGCCGTGCCCTCGTAGTACTGCACCGCGCCCCTCGCGTCGCGCACGACCCGGACATTCTCGCGCACGAAAATCGGCTGGCCGTCAACGCGCAGCCAGGTCGATTCGTAGCCGAGCAGCTCGCCGGCCGACTCCAGCGCCGAGCGGAACGCGGCGCGGCTCGCGCCCGGCCCGAATCCGCCTTTCTCCAGATTGCGCGCGAGCAGCTCCTCAAGCGAATCAAACCCGAGCATCCTGACCAGCGCAGGGTTGGCGACAAGGATGCGGCCATCGGGCGTGGTCCGGTAGATGCCGACCGGCACCGACTCGAGCAACGAGCGGTAGCGCATCCGGCTCTGCTCGTAGGCAAGCACAACACTCTTGCGGTCGGTAACATCGAGCACCGAGGCGACGCTCTGCCCGGTGCCAGGGATCATGTCGACCGTCAGCAGGCAGTCGCGCCACGCTCCGTCCTTGTGGCGCAGGCGGGCCTCGTAGGTGCGCGGCGCAGTGACCGGGTCGGCCGAGCGGCGCAGCTCGTGGTAACTCTGCATCCGCTCTAGCTCGTCCGGGGCAACGAACTCGGTCCACTTGTGGCCGACCACCTCGCTTTCGGTAAAACCGAGCAGGCGCTCAACCTCCCGGTTCGCCAGCGAGATGGTCATATCGGCCTCGATTATCATCGTCGCGGCCGCGGTCGTTTCGAAGATCGCCTTGTAGCGTGCCTCGCTTTCGCGCAGCTTCTCCTCGGCGCGCTTGCGCTCGGTCAGGTCGCGCGATACCCCGAGCACCTCGTTCACGCGGCCGGCCTCGTCGCGCAGGCCGACCAGCCAGGTCGAAAGCCATACCTCGCGTTCGCCATAGCGCGAAAGGTCCTCGATATGGACCGGCTCGCCGGTTTCGAACACGCGCTGCAGGTTGCTTGCCTGGCGTCGGGCATTGTCGGGCGGGAACAGGTCGGCTACCCGGCGCCCGACCAGGTCCTCACCGGCCCGGCCCAGTGCGGCCGCGCCCGCCCGATTGCAGAACTGGACCGTGCCTGCGCGGTCGACGATGTATATGGCATCGGGCGAAGCCTCGGTCAGGCTGCGGTAGCGCTCCTCGCTCCGACGCAGCGCGGCCGCGGCACGGCGCTCATCGGTCACATCAGCGGCAAGGCCGATGACGCCGATGATGTTTCCCTCGCCGTCGTGCAGCGGCTTGAGCGTGGTGTCGAAAATCTGACCGTCCCACTCGAACTCGTAACGCACCGTTTCGCCCTGCAGTGCGCGCCGGTGCGCGGCAATCGGCGGGAAGTCCGGGCTGTCGTTCCCGAAGTAATCGAACAGGGACCGGCCGACGACCTGACCCGGCTTGAGCCCAAGCTTGGGCAGGCCGGCCCCGAGCGAAGCCGTGAAGATCAGGTTGCGGTCGACCGTCCAGAGCACCGTGGGCAACTGGTCGAGCATCAGGCGCAACCGGGCCTCGCTCTCGCGCAGCGCGTCGGTGTAGCGCTGCTGCTCTGATATGTCTCGCACCAGCACGAGCACGGCAGGTTCGCCGCCGAAGTCGAGCGCCGAGGCGACGACCTCGACCGGGAAAACCGTGCCGTCGCGCCGCCGGTTCAGCGACCGGGTGCGGAACTCGCCCTTTTCGACCAGAGCCTGTTCGATTTCACCCAGACCGGTCTTCACCTCGGGCGGGACGAGGTCGGCAACGCTCATCCGCTTCAGTTCCTCGCGCGTGTAGCCGGTCATCTGGCAGGCGTTGGCATTGGCGTCGAGGATGCGGCCGTCAAGCGCCTCGAGGTACACCGCCTCGGCCGCGTTGTCAAAAACCGCCCGGTACCGGGCTTCGCTCTCGCGCAGCGCGGCCTCGGCCCGGCGCCGCTCTGACACGTCGTGGCCGACGCAGAGTACCAGCGGCCCGCCGGCAAGGTCCAGCAGGGACACGGCGAGGTCCACCTGCAGCTCGGCATTGCCCGGGCCTCTCATCCGCAGGTCGCCGCGCCAGGCGCCGGTGCGCGTCAGCCGGTCGCGCAGCACCGGCAGCCAGTCTTTCTCGCCCGGCACGACCAGTTCGGGCAGCGACAGCTTGAGCAGCTCGTCCCGGCCCCGGCCGAAGAGCTCGCCGGCGCGCTCGTTCGCGTCGCGCACGCGCAGGTCGAACGACATAACGAGCACCGCGTCGCCCGAAGCCTCGAATATCCTGCGGTACTTGTTCTCGGACTCGCGCACTCGCTGCTCGGCTAGCTGGCGCTCGGTGATGTCGCGGCCGATGAGCAGAGCTCGCTCGGTCGTGCCGACCCGGATGAGCGATGCCGAAAGTTCGAGTGTTATGGTCCGGCCGGTGCGGGTGCGCAACGCGACGACGCTCATCGTCGACCCGCGCTGGCGCATCTGGCCGAGCGCGAGCTCGACCGCACGCCGGCCCTCCGGCGCCACCAGGTCGGGCAAAGCCATCGCGGTCAGCTCTTCCCGGGTGTGGCCGATGAGGTGCGCGGCGGCGAGATTGGCCTCCTCGATGCGGCCGGACGGGTCGGTGACGAGCACAATGTCGTTGGAACCGTCGAGCAGGCGGCGGTACTTCTCTTCCGAGGCGCGCAGCGCCTCCTCGGCGCGGCTGTAGCCGGTGACATCGCGGGCGACGAACACGACGCCGGCAACCTCGCCTGACTGGTCGCGGCCGGCCGTGGCATAGGCGTAGAGCGATAGCCGCCCGCCGCCCGACTTGACGCACTCGATGCCGCCGGCGAAGTCGCGCCCGGCCAGCACCGATTCGATGTCGACCGGGCCGCCTTCGGCCGGGCCGCCGGCGCACAGAGCCGCGAACTCCTTGCCCGCGGGCTCGTCGCCCGACAGGCCGAAGGCCGCGGCCGCCTCTCTGTTCCACCAGGTGATTCTTCCCTTGCGGTCGGTGACAAAGGCGATGTCGCCCGGTTGCAGGGCGACGCCCGCTTCCAGCGGCAGCGGCTGGCTTGACCTGTCAGACATGGCAGTTAATCCCCGTGCGCCATTCTCAGCCAGGCGCGGCCGGTTGTCAACCCGGGAGAGCGGCTGACGGGAAACCGTCGGACAGGGCTATTTCCGCTATCTCGTGCGGCGCGCCGATCAGGTAATCGGGCCGGTACTCCTTCAGGAGCCAGGCCGGCCGGAATCCCCAGGCCACGGCGCAGGTCGCGCATCCGGCCGCGCGGCCTGCCTCGATGTCCAGCTCCGAATCGCCGACGAACAGCGCCCGGTCGGCGCTGCCGCCCAGCGCGGTCAGCGCCATCGTCACCGGCTCCGGGTCCGGCTTGTGCCGGCGCCCCTCCAGCCAGCCGTGGACGTGGTCGAGATAGTCAAGCAGGCCCATCGCCCGCGCCGTGAAGTCGGCCTGCGCCTGGTGCTTGGTTGTCACCAGCCCGAGGCGCGCGCCCGCTCCCTTGAGCCGGGCGAGGGTGTCGGCGATGCCCGGGTACAGCCGGGTGTGGTCATTGAAGTGCTCGGCGTAGTGCGCCCGGTAGCTGTCCGCGAACCGCGCCAGGCTCGCCGGGTCGGCCGGGTACCCCAGCGCGGGCGGAAACTTCTCCAGCGGACTGCCGACCAGGGCGAGGATATCGACCGCCTCGGGCGGCTCGCGGTCCTCCAGCGCGCGCAGCGCGTGGCGCACCGAGGCCACCAGGTCGCGCGCGGAGTCGATCAGCGTGCCGTCAAGGTCGAAGAGGACGAAAGGGTAGCGCACCGGGGATGCGTCCTGCGTGCCCTGCGCGACCTACTGCGCCGCCGGCTTGTGATACTTGTCGAGGTAGGCGTCGCGCACGCGCTTGAGCTCGGCGCGCGGAAAAGCGGCGAGCAGCTCCCAGCCGAGGTCGAGGGTCGCCTCGATCGTCCGGTTTTCCCGCTCGCCCTGAGCTATATAGCGCCTCTCGAATTGATCGGCAAAGGCCAGGTACAGCCGGTCGGCGTCGGACAGCGCCGCCTCGCCGAGGATGACTTTCAGTTCCTCGGCTTCCTTGCCCCGGGCGTAGCAGGCGTAGAGCTGGTTGAACAGGTCGGCGTGGTCCTCGCGCGTCTTGCCTTTGCCGATGCCCTTGTCTTTCAGTCGCGACAGCGACGGCAGCACGTCGACCGGCGGCGCGATGCCGCGCCGGTGCATCGCCCGGGACAGGATTATCTGGCCCTCGGTGATGTAGCCGGTGAGGTCGGGTATCGGATGGGTCTTGTCGTCCTCGGGCATCGTCAGCACCGGCATCATCGTGATCGAGCCGGGCCGGCCCTGGATTCGGCCGCAGCGCTCGTAGATGGCTGACAGGTCGGTGTAGAGGTAGCCGGGGAAACCGCGCCGGCCCGGGATCTCCTTGCGCGCGGCGGATATCTCGCGCAGGGCCTCGCAGTAGTTGGTCATATCGGTCAGCACGACCAGGACGTGCATCCCGCGGTCGAAGGCGAGGTACTCGGCCGCGGTCAGCGCCGCGCGCGGCGTGGCGATGCGCTCGATCGCCGGCTCGTCGGCGAGATTGAGAAACAGCACGGTGCGCTCGAGCGCGCCCGAGTCGGTGAAGTCGCGGATGAAGAACTCCGCCTCCTCGAAGGTGATGCCCATCGCGGCGAACACCACCGCAAACGGCTCGCTCGTGCCCAGCACGCGGGCCTGGCGCGCGACCTGGGCCGCCAGCCGGTTGTGGGGCAATCCCGAGCCGGAGAAGATCGGCAGCTTCTGGCCGCGCACCAGCGTGTTCAGACCGTCGATGCACGACACCCCGGTCTGGATGAACTCGTTGGGGTACTCGCGGGCATAGGGGTTGATCGGCGCGCCGTTGATGTCGACGCGCTTGTCCGGGATCACCGGCGGCCCGCCGTCGCGCGGCCGGCCCAGCCCGCCGAACACGCGTCCCAGGATTTCCGGGGACAGGTCAATGGTGATGCCCCGGCCCAGAAACCGCACCCTGGCCGTGCCCGGGTCGATGCCGGTCGAGCCCTCGAACACCTGCACCAGCGCGCGGTCGCCCGACGCCTCGAGCACCTGCCCGCGCCGGCGCTCGCCCGACGGCAGTGTCACCTGCACCAGCTCCTGGTACTTGACGCCGCTCACGCCCTCGACGACCACCAGCGGTCCGGCCACCGAGACCACGGTCCGATAGTCGATTATCATCCTGCCTCCTGCCCGGCCGGCCCCAGGGCGCCGAGCTGCGACTTGAGCTCGGCCTCGACCCGGTCGATGCCCGCGTCGCTCTCCTCCTCGGTGAGGTATTTCATCCGTGCGATGCGTTCGCGCACCGGCAGCGTCTCGACCGCGGCGATGTCGGCGCCGCGCTCCAGCGCTTGCTTGCCCAGGCGATAGAACAGCATTATCGCGGCCAGCATCCGCGCCTGCTTCTTCAGCGAGGTGTAGGTGTCGACGTCGTGAAACGCGTTCTGGTGCAGGAAGTCCTCGCGCAGGCTGCGCGCCGCCTCGAGTATCAGCCGGTCCCCGGCCGAGAGCGTGTCGCGCCCGACCAGTCGGACGATCTCCTCCAGCTCGGCCTCTTTCTGCAACAGGGCCAGCGCCTCGGAGGAGTCCTCGACAAACTCCGGCGTCGCCATGCGCGCCAGCGCCTCGCGGGTCACTTCGCGGTAAAGCGAGTAGGAGTTGAGCCAGGAGATTGCCGGGAAGTGGCGGGCAAAGGCCAGCCGGTCCTCCAGCGACCAGAACACCTTGACCACGCGCAGCGTCGACTGGACGACCGGGTCGTTGAGGTCGCCGCCCGGCGGCGAAACCGACCCGACAACCGACAGCGCGCCTTCCTGTTCCGCGCCGCCGGGCGCGGTGCCCAGACACACGACTCGGCCGGCGCGCTCGTAGAACTCGGCCACGCGGGTCGCCAGGTAAGCCGGGTAGCCTTCCTCGCCCGGCATCTCCTCCAGCCGGCCCGACATCTCGCGCAGCGCCTCGGCCCAGCGCGAGGTCGAGTCGGCCTGCAGCGCGACCGAATAGCCCATATCGCGGTAGTACTCGGCGATGGTGATGCCGGTATAGATCGAGGCCTCGCGGGCCGCGACCGGCATGTTCGAGGTGTTGGCGACCAGCACCGTGCGCTTCATCAGCGGCTCCCCGGAGCGCGGGTCTTTGAGGTGAGGGAATTCCATCAGCACGTCGGTCATCTCGTTGCCGCGCTCGCCGCAGCCGACGAAGACGATTATCTGGGCGTCGGACCACTTGGCGAACTGGTGCTGGATGACGGTCTTGCCCGAACCGAACGGCCCGGGCACGCTCGCCGTGCCGCCCTTGGCGATGGTGAAGAACGCGTCGATGACTCGCTGGCCGGTCACCAGCGGCTCGTCGGGCTGGACCTTGCGCCGCACCGGGCGCGGCCGGCGCACCGGCCAGCGCTGCAGCATCGTGACCGGCACCTCGCCTTTGTCGGTGGCGACCAGGGCGACGGCGTCCTCGACCCGGAACTCACCCGCCTCTATCTTGACAAGCTTCCCGGCCAGGCCGGGCGGGACCATGATGCGGTGGCGCACGAGCACGGTCTCCTGCACCTCGCCGATGATGTCGCCCGGCCCGACATCGGCCCCGGCCGCGCGCATCGGTTCGAACCGCCAGCGCCGTTCCCGATCAAGGCCAGGTGCTTCGATGCCGCGGCTGATGAAGTCGCCCGCCTTCTTTTTCACCACGTCGAGCGGGCGTTGCACGCCGTCGTAGATCGACTCGACAAGCCCGGGGCCGAGCTCGACCGAGAGCGGCTCGTGGGTCGGAAACACCGGCTCGCCCGGCCCGACGCCGCCGGTTTCCTCATAGACCTGGATGGAGGCGCGGTCGCCGCGCAGCTCTATTATCTCGCCGATGAGCCGCTGGTCGCTGACTTTGACCAGGTCGTACATCTTCGACCCGGCCATGTTTTCCGCGACGACGAGCGGTCCGGAAACCTTGATTATCCTGCCCAGGCTTTCTTCAGCCAACTGCATCCTCCTTGCCGGGCACTGACGCTGTCATCCTGCCGGCACTCACTGATGGAAAACGTCCGCGCCGACCGCGCGGCGGACTATGTCTTTCAGGCGCTCGATGCCGTAGCGCTCGGCCGAGACCGGCAACGCCACCAGCGACGGCACGGCCGCGCGGCGATAGCGTTCGAGCAACGGCAGAAGCTGCGGAAAAAGGTCCTCGGTGTAGAACACGACGCGGCAGCCGCTCTCGATGAGTGCCTGCACCGCCGCGGCCGCGCCCGGGCCCGGTTCGACCGGCACCGCGGCAAGCCCGGCTGCGCGGAAGGGTGCTATGACATCGGATCGGCCGACCACGGCCAGTGTCGGCGCGGCTTCAGTCGACATAGGCGATAAGTTCGCGCGCGGTCTGGTGGTCAAGCCCGGCGCGCTGCGCGGCGTACGCGCCTCTCAGGTTGCGCAGTTCGTTGAGCTGGTAGTAGTGAAAAGCGGCAAGCGGCTCGTGGCCGAACACGGCGTAGCGCGACCGGCGCAGGTAGGTGAGCTCGGCTTCACGGCCGAGCCGTTCCCAGCGCAGGAGCGCGCCGGTTTCTGCAAACCGCGCCGCGCCGTCCGAGACGACATCCCCGACCTCAGTACCATTGAACGCGCGCGCAAATCCGTCCCAGTCGCCGGCGACCGCGGCGCGCAACCGCTCCACGCCAACCGCACCGCCAGGCAACAGCAATCCGGCAAGGTCGGCCCCGCTCTCGCCTGCCGCCTTGACGCGTGCCGCGGTTCTGGCATTCTCCAGATCGCTGTGCAGTTGCAGGTACCCGACAAGAAATGGGCTGGGCCGCGCCGCAGCGAGCGCCAGCTCTGCCTCGAGCCGGTCGAGCGCCACGTCTATCGTGATGGCATCGGCCCGGCTGTCCTCGTCAAGCAGCCGGCGGACGACAGGTTGTACCAGCGATTCGACTTCAGGCGGCGCTGCGCCGCTGACCAGCGCCGTTATTGACTGTGCGGACCATGCGCCGCCCGCTCTGTGGGGCGGCACGGACCCGGCGCCGCGGGCAGCTTTGACCGCTGTTCTCAGATTGTGAATGTCTGCCGGCAACTGAAAGAAGCGAAGCAGCCACGGGTCCAGCGCGTAGCGCGCAAGGAATGCGGCGTACTCGGCAGCTGCCAGCTCCATCGCGGCATCGAAGGAACCCGGCCCGGCGCCTTCGAAGAAACGGGCGTAACCCGTCTCTTTCAGGATAGCCGTGAACTCATCAGGTCCGGCAGCACGCAGCAGGCGGTCATACTGCCCGGGACCGAGCAACGCCACCTCGAGAGCGCGCACGCGCCCGACCGCGAACCCGTATGAGGTGTCCTCGCTGAGATTGATCATGGCTTGCGGCTGCGTTCAAACACTATATCGCGCGCCCGTCCGCAGTCAAATAGCGCCGGAGTCGAGTGCGAGCAAGGGTCGGCAAGAATACTGAACCGGTCAAGTACAAGAGACCCGCCGAAAACGCACTGTCGGTGCGTCGCCATTGCACAAGTGGCGCCTGGCGGGGCGCACCACCAGCACAGCTCAACGGCGTAAACAGCTGATTGAGGCTAATGTAGTAGTGCAGGTAGACACTATTTGCAAATACCCTAAGACTTATGGTTGGTTGCCTCTCCGGACAACAGCAGTTGTTTAGTAAGACTTCTGTTGGTGATGTTGTGTTGGTGGAGAGCTGGTAATGCTTCCTAACATATTGTCCAATAGTTGTTTGGTCTGCTGGAGCCATGTGAAATCGAGGTTGGTCTCGTGTAGAGAAGTCGTGGCAAACTGCACGCGGCACGAAATCAGCCAGGTTATCAACAGCCTTATCCGGTGCTCGGCTGTTGATACATCCTACCGGACCACGGTTCTGGCTATGCGATCGATTCGGTCGGCGAGACCGGGGTCGGTGATGCGTTGCTGCGCGATCTTGTTGACCGCGTGCAGGACGGTGGTGTGGTCCTTGCCGCCGAACAGGAAACCGATCTCTTTGAGCGAAAGGTTAAGTGTCGTACGCATCAGGTACATTGCCGACTGGCGGGCCAGGGCCAGTTGCTTGGTGCGGCGGGTTCCGCGGATGTCGGCCGCGGTCACCCCGAACGCCGCGGCGCACGACGCGATGATGCGGTTATGGTCGGGCGGCTCCTCGCGGGGCAGGATGTCTGCCAGGGCGTGAGCCGCAGTGTCAACGGTCATTGTCCGGCCGTCCAGCGATGCCAGAGCCATCAGCCGGATGAGCGCACCCTCGAGTTCGCGTACGCTGGTGCGTACGCGGTGGGCGATGAAGCACGCGACATCGTCGGGCAGTACTGCGTGCTCGGCCGCAGCCTTCTGTTTCAGTATGGCGATGCGCGTTTCAACATCTGGTTGCTGGATGTCGACCACCAGTCCTGAGCCGAGGCGCGATACCAGCCGGTTTTCGAGCGTCGGTATCTCGCGCGGGGGGCGGTCACTTGTGAAGACAACCTGTGACCCGGATTCGTGTAAAGCATTGAAAATATGAAAGATTTCCTCCTGCAGGCGTTCTTTGCCGATGAGGTAGTGGATGTCATCGAGCAGGAGCAGGTCAAGCGCGCGGTAGCGGTTCTTGAACTGGAGCCGGGTGTTCTTCTCGATGGACTGTATCAGCTCGAGAAAGAGTGATTCGGCTGGGGTGTAGAGGACTTTGAGGCCGGGTTTCAGGGCGAGAGCGTGGTTTCCGACCGCCTGAAGCAGATGGGTCTTGCCCAGGCCGACCCCGCCGTATATGAACAGCGGGTTGTAATTGCGGCCCGGGTTTTCGGCGACGCTGCGCGCTGCGGCGCAGGCGAACCGGTTTGACTCGCCGACGATGAAGCTGGCAAAGGTGTGGCGGGCCTGCAACCGGCGGGAGTCGACGCGCGGCCTCTCCGGTTCGGGCACGACCAGGGCGTCTGGGCTGTCGTCCGGACGGAAGCGCGCCGAAAGCTCGCGGCCAGTGACATGCGCCAGCGCCGACCTGATGTCGGTTGAGTAGTGCTGCGACAGCCAGTCGGCAAAGAAGGCGTTGGGTACTATTACCTCGATCGAGCCGTTACCCAGGTTGGCGCCCCGGGTCGGCGCCAGCCAGGTCTCAAATCCCTCGCGGTTGACCCGGAGACGCAACTGCTCCAGCGTCTTTTTCCAGATTTCAGCGGCGCCGTCCTTGGCGCCGACAGCGGTTTCGGCAACAGCCATCACAAGCCCCTTTCGCGGTCTTTTCGGGCCCGCTGGCAACGATGGCCCGGTTAAGGGTGGCCACGATACCAGTCAACAGGGCCGCGAGCCAATAGTCACAGCAACCGAGCCGGTTTTCCACCGAGTTATCCACATCTCTGCGCGACTAACTATTTGGCGCAAAAAGAGATACGCCCTCGCTGGCGCGGTATCCACAATCTGGTTCGTTACAGGTTGTCTTCGGACTCTAGTTGCCTGCGGGCATCATAGGCGAGTGTGGTACAATGTCAAGCGCCGTTGTCGGCCCGGCTCATTCGCCGCGCTGGTCGGATACTTGGTCGGGCAGAACTGCGGGGAAGACTGCCTGGCCTAGAGCAATCCCGCCATCATTGGGCGGGACCAGGCGATTGCGGTATACGACCATCCCTGCCTGTTCGATTCGTCTGGTCAGACCGTTGCGCAGGAGCGAGTTAACCATCGCGCCCCCCGTCAGAACCACACTTGATGTGCTGTGGTACCGAGCCAGCCGTATCAGCATTGCGGCCAGGGCGCTGACGACAGTTTCGTGGAACCTGGCCGCCGTTTCTCCAGGGCTGGCACCGCGCGCTGCTGCCCGGGCAAGCCGGGAGAGCATCCCGCGCGGGTCCCAAGTCATAACTTGATCTGCGCCACCTGACAGGTCAGCCTCCCTGAACCAGCCGCGCAACAGCCTGCCCCCAGCCGTCGCCTCCAGGGCGACCGCAGCTTCGCCTTCGAAGGTCGCCTTGCGGCATACGCCCAAGATCGCCGCCGCAGAGTCGAAGAGCCGGCCAAGTGACGATGTCTTGAGGGTCCGGTGTGCCTGCACGGGTCTGGTGCCCCGGCCAAACAGCCGTCTCGCTAACTGTCTCTCCCCTGCCTGTGCAAGATACGAAACCGCGACACGCACCGGGTCAGCCAGCTCGGCGCCGCTGTCAGCCGATTCCAGATAGTCAAGGTGGCCGACACGTGCCCAGTCCCTGCCCGGCCGGACCAGCAGCACCTCGCAACCCCATATCTGGTAGTCGCTGCCCAGACCGGTGCCGTCAGCAGCGAGGCCGATAGCAGTGCCGGTGATGCCATTTTCCGCCATTGCGCCGAGCATGTGTGCCAGATGGTGCTGTACCCGGACCAGCCTCGCCCCGAAACGGTTGGCGACACGCTCGGCCAGTCGCGCCGAATGGTAGTCCGGGTGCAGGTCACAGGCGACCAGGCGCGGTCGGGTCCTGTACCAGCGGAGGAACCGGTCCAGCGTCTCTTCAAAGAACCGTTCGACCGCGAGCGAGTCCATATCGCCCAAGTAAGGTCCGGGTATCGCGCGGTCGTCTTTTGCCAAGGCGAACGCGTTGCGCGCGTCGGCGCCAACCCCGAGAACCGGTTGTTTCACGTGAAACATCGGGGCCAGCGGCACGGGTTCTGGAACATAGCCGCGGGAGCGGCGTAGCACGACCGGCGGCGAATCCGCAAGCACAACCGAGTCATCACAACGGTTGGCAATCGGCCTGTTGTGGTCCAGCACCAGGTCGGCAAGCCGTGGCTTGGTGGCCAGCTCGGCACTGTCCAATGCGATGGGCTCACCACGCCGGTTGCCTGATGTCATCACGAGGGCGGGGATGTCGGTAAGGCGATCGAACAGCAGCCTGTGCAGGGGCGTATAGGGTAGCATCACGCCCAGCCGGTCTGTGCTGGGCGCGACCAGTTCCGAGACGGGCGCATGCTGCAGGCGCGGCAGGAGCACCACCGGGGCGCGGCCTGAAGATAGTAGAACCTTGCCGGCCGCGCTCAGCCTGACCAGGCGCGATGCGGCCGCAGGAGAGGCGCACATCAGGGCCAGCGGCTTCGTCGGGCGGTGCTTGAGCCGGCGCAGGCGTGCTACCACAGGGTCGCGGTCAGCGCGGCAGGCGAGCTGGAAACCGCCGATGCTTTTCAGTGCGACTATGCGCCCGGCCCTGAGCGCGCGAGCGGCGCGGTCCAGCGCAGTCCGGTCTGTAGAAGCACTGCCATCGTCGAGATGCGGCCCGCAGACCGGGCAGCAGACCGGTTGAGCATGAAAACGCCGGTTGGCCGGGGTCGAGTACTCGCGGCGACAGTCCGGGCACAGCGCAAAGCCGGCCATGGTCGTCCGGGGACGGTCATAGGGGAGAGCTGTGATTATCGAGTAGCGCGGCCCGCAGTGGATGCAGTTGGTGAACGGGTAGCCGAACCGGCGGTCGCCCGGTTTGGCTATCTCCTTGGCGCAGTCTGCGCACAACGCCAGGTCCGGGGTCGGGTCGAGCTGCCCAAGACCGGTTCTGTTGCTGGGCATGATACGAAAGCCGGGCATGGGCGCAGCCTTGATTGTCCGCACCGTCCACTCTGTGATGCGTGCCAGCCGCGGCGGATTCGAGCGCAGCTGTTGCAGAAATGACTTGGCCGCGCGTCCCTGTGCCTTGATGACGACCCCGGTCGGCGTGTTCGCGACGATGCCGCAGACTCTGAGAGTCTGAGCCAGCCGGTACACGAATGGGCGGAAGCCGACTCCCTGCACCCGGCCGCCGGCCCGCGCAACAAAGGTCGGCACCGAGCGCCGACCTTTGTGTGTAAGGCTATCCTTTACAGCTATTTAGATTCCTGAACAGGACTGCAGGAACCGGGTGCATCGGCCGGGCCCGGTTGCTGGATGCCTTCTGGTTTCTCGGCCGGCTCAAGCAGTTCCTCGTCTTCGTCGGGCAGTTCGAGGATGTTCTTTTCGTCCTTTTTCTGTGCCAGCACCGCGTACGTCAGGGTCATACCCGAGAACCAGACGCTGAACCCATACCCGACAACCATCAGCGCTACCGCGTAGATGCAAAGCCCGATGAGCAGCGCGGCCGCATCGCCGCTCCAGCCGACCGACAGGTATGTTGCCGGCAGCAGCACCTGGGGCAGGCCGAGTGTTTCCAGTTCCCACGCAAACCACTGCTGGAACAGGGCCGGCCACCAGTCGGGCAGGGCAACCTTGAAGTAGAAGCCGGCGTTCTCGAACACGTCGGCGAGCTTGGCCCCCGGGAAGACGCCGAGCAGCGCATAGCCGACACGGCCGGCCGTCACCGACGCCGCAGCCAGCGCGAAGCTGCCGAACTTGGCCAGTAGGGCCACGGTTGCCGAATACCAGACCAGACGGCCCGGCTGTTCGTTGACGCAAGAGAAAACCTCAAACAGCGTGTCGAAAGTGTCGGCCCGGGCCGCGCCGACCACGCTCGGGCCCATAGCCAGCGTCGCCGCGAGCACGACGAGAAGATAGACTATGAACAGCGAGGCAAAGAAGGCGACGATGCCCAGCAGCCCGACCACAATCTCGCCGACATAGGGTATCATTCCGACAAGGCTGACCAGAAGCCCGCACCCGGCAAGCAGGGCGACAAACGCCAGAATCAGCAACGGGCTGGCCAGCGTGCCGGCGACATTGCGCAGGGCGAACCGGAAAGCCTCGCGCGCCTCGAAAAACTCGTCACCCCGCAGTCCCTCATAGGCGACCTTGGAGACCGCGGTGCCGGTAACAAGGAAAACGCAGAGCAGGAAGGTCACACCAGCGGCATAGATCGCCCAGGCATACCACGGGAAAGCGTAGTAGTCGGGCAGCGGGAACGGCAGCAGCCGGAAATTCTGCCAGACCTGGAGCAGGTCCACCCCGGCCGTGACATACGCGAGGTAGGTGAGCAGCGCATAGCCGCCCAGGCCGAAGAGCAGCCCCAGCGCCATCATCCATATCTTCTTGGCCGAGAATCCGAGCCGCAGGGCCCGGAACAGGTCCTTGTAGGAGAAAGACAGCTTTGTCAAGACCTTACTCCTTTCAGCCTGCCCGACTAGCGGGCAAAGAAACCCCGGTAGGCAAGATAGACTAACGCGACCAGGCCGGCCATCAGCGCGATGATTACCCAGCGCAACAACGGCAGCCGGTACCGACGTTCCTTGAAGAAGCGCCGCTCGAACCTGATCATCGCGCGTCCGGGAAACCGGTCACCGCTGAATGGTAGCCCGGCCTCGTCAAGTGTCAAGCGGTCTGACCCGGGGAGGGCGCGCGGTTCGCGCCGGTCACGAGGCAGACCGACCTGCCCGGCCTGCGCTCCGATAGCGCGGCCGCGAGCGCGAGCGCGCCGGCCCCCTCCGCGGTGACCCCCTGCGCGGCGAGGAGGTCCATCGCGACCAGGACATCCCGGTCCTCGACCACGCGCACTTCGTCGACGACCGCCTGCAGCAGCGGGAATAGCTCGTCGGTCACAAACGGCACAGCCACCCCGTCGCAGACCGTCCGCCCGGGCTCGATCCAGACCGGGCGCCCCGCGCTGAAACTCGCGGCCAGCGCCGGGTAGGCCGCGGACTGGACCGCCGCGACCCGGACAGCGGGCCGCAGGGCCTTGAGCGCGCTGCCGACCCCGGCGCAAAGCGCGCCGCCGCCGACTGGAATATATACCTTGTCGAATATACCATCCTGCTCGAAGAGCTCGAGCGCGATCGTCGCGTGGCCGGCGAGCATCGCCGGCTCAGTCCATGGATGCAAAAACGACCAGGGTTCGCCCCGCCAGCCGGCGCGGAACAGCCAGCCGGCCATCGTTGCGAACGGCACCAGGACCGGCTCAACCCCGACCGCGCGCAGTGCCGCTACCTTCACTTCGGGCGCGTAGTCGGGCAGCAGGCTGCGGCAGGTCGTGCCGAGGCGCCGGGCGCACCAGCCCAGCGCGAGCGCCGTGTTGCCGGCGCTGAAGGTTGAAAACCCGCGCCGTACCTCCTGGCTGTCCAGTTGTGCGGCCCAGTTCCACGCCCCGCGCAGTTTGAAGGAACCGGTCGGCTGGGAGGTTTCCAGTTTGAGCAGGATGTCCGGCGCGGCCGCGCAGGAAATGAGCGGCGAGGCAACCGCGATGCCGCGCAGTCGCTCCCGCGCACCGCGCACCGCGGGCAGGGTTGGCGCCTCGACCGGCGGGTCGCCCCAGCCGGTCGGCCGCGCTTCGAGCGATGCTCTCACGGTATCAAGTACAGGCCTGGCCCGGGCCGGCGTGAAGCGGACGAGACCTGCGCTGGAATGGGGGCAGATTCAGAACAGCGAGCCGGGGTCGCGGGGCTTGCGCGTCTTGCGGCCAGCGACGGGAGCGCGTTCTCGGACATAACGCGGTGTCGAGTCAGCGACCGGCCAGTTGTCTTCCTCGACGCGCATCGTCCAGTAGTCGGCCCAGTGCACGAGCAGGGTGAGACACTCCTCCTTCTGGGCCACGCTCTCGTTGTCCGTGATGTACTGGCCGTCGTGGTAGACAATGGCCTGCGCCTCGGCGTCGGACAGGCTGATGTACTTGCCGACAAGGTAGAGGCTGCGCACCGCGATGCCCATCTCGACCTCGTCGGGGTTGACGATGTAGTTGGCGTTGCGGTTTTTGCGCTGCCAGGCATCGGGGTTGGGGAGGTAGCGCGGCGCTCCCGGCATCCCGACCTTGCCCGCATCGTGGAACAGGCCGACAATGACGCAGGATTCCTCAGTGATTTCCGGGGCGAGGCAGGCGCGCAGGCGAAGCAGGTTCTCGGCCACGCCGACCGAGTGGCGCAGGAGTCCGCCTTCCGTGTTCAGGTGGAACCGCGTGCTGGCCGGGGCTTTGAGCCAGGAAGTTGTTTCTTCCATCATCCGGACGAATTCGTGGAACTCAGCGCGGCGGTCGACGACCTTTGCCTTGAGCTCCGCGTAGCGCTCAAGCAACTGCTCCATCGGCGCGACAGCGGCAAAGATTCTCTCCATACTTCCGAGATTAGGCGGCCCGCGACTCAGGTCAAGTCGCGGGCCGCAGAAACCGGACCAGACCTGCTAGTCGGTAACGACCGCTTTGGCCGTTGTCGCGCGCTCGCCGTCGATGAGCCGGAACAGGTAGATACCGGCCCCGACGCGGCGGCCCGAGTCGGTGAGGCCGTCCCATTCGATCGCGCGCTGGCCCGAGGCGTCGAGCGACCGCACCGGCCGGCCCGCAGCGTCATAGATCTCAAGCAGGGCGCCGGGCCGCGCCGGGCCGGACAGGCGCAGGGCCAGAGGCAGTCGGCCGACCGTGGGCGCGATGCCAGAAATGCGCGCTGGCCGCGGTGCCGGGTTCTCTTCGATGCCGGTGGTGACGGTCGCGCCGGCGAACTTCGCAATGGTGGCGACAGCGGCCTTGATCGCATCGGTCGCCATCGGGATGTTGTTGGTGCCGCAGTTGACGTAATAGAGCGGGCCAACCGTGTCGCCGAGCGTGTGGTACATCGGCGTGAAGTCACGCTCGATGCCGCAGAACCCGACGTAGCCTTTCTTCCAGAACGAGTGGTGATCGGAGTAGGGCGCGGAGGTGACGATCGAGCGGCGCGTCTTCATCGTGGTGTAGGCGCGCACGTTGGCGATGAAGCTGTCAACGAGCCACGTGCAGTTGGGGTTGGTGTTCTTGCCGATGACTTCGAAGGTGTCGCGGTTCTGCCGGCCGTAGGAGATCATGTCGAAGTTCAGCACGGCCATTATCGAGTCGCCGCGCCGGTAAGCCCGGGTGGCGAACGAATCCGAGCCGTAGAGACCCTGTTCCTCGCCTGCGAACCCGATGAACAGAACCGTGTTCTCGAACTGCACATCGGCAAACACCCGCGCCGCCTCGAGCACCGCCGAGGTGCCGGAAGCGTTGTCGTCCGCTCCCGGGGCGCGGTTGGGCGGCACGTCCGAAGTGTTATCGACGTGGCCGCAGACGATGTAGATACGGCGAGGGTTGACCGTGCCGTACTTCACGCCAACCGTGTTGGGCGCGTAGGTGGGCCGGAACGGCTCGGTGTACGTCGAGTCGCAGCCATAGCCTTCAAGCCGCTCGCGGACATATTCCATCGCCCGGCGGCAGGAGTCGGTTGTCGAGTACCGCGTGTAGAAAGCGACGAGGCGATTGATGTTGGCCAGTACCGAGTCGGGGCTGACCCGGTCAACCAGGACCTGGACCAGGCTGTCGTCCACCAGCGGGAAGGCGTCGGGCTGGATGCCTTCGCCGAAGACCATCGGTTCGAGGCCGACCCGGTAGAGCTTCACCGGCAGGCTGTTGAGCGCGAGGACTTCGTCCTCGGCTGTTTCGATGAGCACGCCGCGGCTGTCTTCGGTCAGGATGCGGCCGTGCGCGGCGATGCGCGAGCGGTCGAATCCGGGTGCGGGCATCACGTAAAGAAACAACCGGCCTGCGGGATTCTGGGTCAGGCCGGTGAAGGCAAGATTGCCTTCAGCGCGAATCAACTCGGCTGCGCCGGCCCGAGCCAGGGCCCACTCGCCGAAGTCGTCAATCACGGTCAGTCCGGCATCGCGCACTGCGGCCGCATCGATGCCCTCAAGCTCGACCCGGACCAGCCAGTCAGACGGTGCGGCCAGGGCGAGCGAACAGGCGGCCAGAAGGGCGAATAGCTTCATGGTTAACTCCTGTGGTTGTGTGCCATGCCAACGGGCCGTCAGGCCCAAGAAAGATGCTACGGCAGGGTCAAGGGGATGTCAATCGCGCGGGGGCTGGTCGAGCTTCAGCAGGCGCAGCCGGGGGGATGAGCCGACCGAGGCGAAGTAGACGCCCGATGGCAGGGGGCGGAGATCAAAGACCTCTGACGGCGTTAGACTCGCAAGAACGCGGGAAAAGACGACGCGGCCGGCCGCGTCGTGCAGGAGCAGGGGTGATCTCGCGGCCGTGGGCGGGGCGATGAGCGACAGGCGGACGCGGTCCCGGAACGGATTGGGCGCGGCCAAAAGAAGCGGACAGGCAGTCGTCGGGGTGTCGGTCAGGCCGGTGCCGATGACAACGAAGGAGTCGGGGGCGCTTTCCGCAATGGCGATCCCGTCGTTGAACACAAAGCGGAAGCGGTGCGTGCCGGTGGCGAAGCCGCCCCGGTACAGGTCGAACAGCACGCCGTTGCCGTAGCGGTGCTGGTTTGGACGCAATGGGATAGTTTCGCCGTCAATCACGACCGAGCGCAGGACCGGCAGGTTCGTGTCAGAGTCGATGTAACGGGCGTTGAACCAGAACTCTGTCTCGGGCGCGCCCGAGTTCGGCACCACGCGCGGATTGACCAGCAGCGGCGGCGAGTTGGCCCCGACTGTGAAGCGCGGTGATCTGTCGGCATAGAACCGGCAACTGGCCGTTGTGTCGCGCAGGCGGTTGCCGCCGATGGGATATATGGCCTGAGTGTTGGCCGCGGCGGTGAGGTACCCGGATTCGTTGGGCCATGGCCCGAAACGCGGGTCGCCGGTGAACGACGATATCGGGCAACGGAGGCTGAGCCTGTTGCCGCTGGTTGCGGCCTCGGCGTCGGCGACGCGCTCGAACGAGTTGGCGTAGCGATTCACGGCGTAGAGCCCGGTCGTGTAGACACCCGGGATGTTGGCATAGCTCAGGGCGAAGGCCCACGTGTCGGACCGCGCCTCGGGGTTGACAAGGCCGACCGAATAGATGTACCAGGGCTGGGGAAACGAATACGTGGGCCAGGATGTGTGGTTGTTGGTCAGCGCGACGTAGAAGTGGGTTCCGGAATAGCCGACATACGCGGCGGTCAGGTCAAGCCACGGCCCCTCGGGGTCGCTCGCGTCGCCGGTCGGTTCGTCCGCCGTGGCCGCGAGCAGGCCGGGCACTGGCGGCCACTGGTTCTCGGCGTTGAACGGCGACTGGGTTGACCAGTTGCTCCCGCTTGATGCGCGGACATAGTACTGCACCGCGCCGGAAACGGGCGCTGCCAAATCCGCCGCATAAGTGCTCTCATAGCCGCTCGCGCCGATGCGGGTCATTGTCAGCTCGGTCCAGGTGATGCGGTTGTCGAGGGAGTAGAAGAGCGCGGCCGCGGTTCGGCCGAGCTCGTCAAGCTGGCCGCAGTCGGCGTTGATCTCGACCCGGCCGCCGCTCGGCGGGGCTGAATTGCAGACATCGGACAGTACCGGCGCAGTCAGGGCCGCGGCGGCCGCGGCAAGCAGAACCAGCGCGGTAAGCGGGCGCCGCATCTCCACGATACAGGGTATCTGAGCGGGACCGGCAGTCAACACCGGGTTGACAATCGTGCCTTTGACGCTATCTTCATCGGCCCGATTTGAAAGGAGTCCCGTGCTAAGAAATGCAGTAGTCCTGTCTGTTGCGCTTGCCCTGTTCGCAGGCGTTTATTGCGGCGGCCAGAAGGCCGAGCCCAAGACTCAGGTCGAGCAGATGCCCGCCGATGCGGTCAAGCTGCTTACCCAGGATGAGATGACCAAGTTCATTCAGGCCATCCCGGCCGCAGCCTCGGCCCTGAAAGCGGCCGGTTACGTCGCACCGACCCCGGGCGACGATGAGCCGGTTACTTCGGTTCTGAACAAGATGGTCGATGGGATGAAGGACGTCAAAGGCCTGCCCGAAGCCTTGGCCGGTGCCGGCACCAACTGGGATGAGTTCCGCGGCACTATGATGCGCGTGATGGCGGCCTCGGCCGCGCTGAGCGCCGACATGGCCAGCGAGTTCGCCTCGGCCTTTGCCTCGGACACCACGGCCGAGGCCAAGGAGATGGTGAAGAAGATCGACGCGCTCAAGGCCGCCTGTGCCAATGTTCCGGCCGAGAACAAGCAGATGGTACAGCAGCACGGCGAAGCGCTTCAGGCGCTGAGCGAGCTGACCCAGTAATCGAGAAAGCACCTGTTTCTGTGCGGGGTTGATCTTACAAGTCAGCCCCGCACAAAGCTTTATAAGGGAAACCCCAAGCCGCTGGTCGCGTTTTGGCGAGTGACTACTTTTGAGTATATACTGGGATGATGCGGCAACTCCCGCTTGAAGCGCGCAGTCTATTGAATTCGGGAGACCTCGTTTTCAATTCGAGAAAGGTCAGGTGAAGATGGACGAGCTGAAAGACGACATCAGGCGAGTGCATGAAGAGATAGAGCGTGAGAGCTTGTTCGTGCAGGCCATCACCGGCGAGGTCGGCAGGGTCATTGTCGGGCAGAAGTACCTTGTCGACCGCCTGCTGGTCGGGCTGCTGGCCAACGGCCACGTACTCATAGAAGGCGTACCGGGCCTGGCCAAGACCTATGCTGTGAAGACGCTGGCCGCGGCAATCAACACCCGGTTCCAGCGCATCCAGTTCACGCCCGACCTGCTGCCAGCCGACATCGTGGGCACCCAGATATACAATCAACGTACCGGTGAGTTCACGGCGCGCCGGGGCCCGGTGTTCGCCAACCTCGTGCTTGCCGACGAGATCAACCGCGCTCCGCCCAAGGTCCAGAGCGCGCTGCTCGAGGCGATGCAGGAACGGCAGGTGACCATCGGGGACGAGACATTCAAGCTCGCCGACCCATTCCTGGTGCTCGCGACCCAGAACCCGATCGAGCAGGAGGGGACATACCCGCTGCCCGAGGCGCAGACCGACCGCTTCCTGCTGAAGTTGCGGGTTGGCTATCCGTCCAAGGAAGAGGAAAAGCTCATCGTTGACCGGATGACCGGCGGCGAGGAACCGAGGGCCACAGCCGTGGTTGAACCGGCCCAGATAATCCGGGCGCGGGCGCTGTGCAACCGGGTCTATGTTGACGAGAAGCTGAAGGACTACATCCTCAACATCGTTTTCGCGACCCGGTTCCCCAAAGAGCACAATCTCGCCGACCTCGAGCCGCTGGTGCGCTACGGCGCCAGCCCGCGCGCGTCCATCTATCTGCTGGCCGCGGCGCGGGCGATGGCATTCCTGCGCCGGCGCGGGTTCGTCATCCCCGAAGACATCAAGGAGCTGGCCCCGGACGTGCTGCGCCACCGCGTAATCCTGAGCTATGAAGCCGAGGCCGAGGAGCTGGAGCCAGATGACATCGTCAGGCGCGTGCTTGAGGGCGTCGAGGTGCCCTGAGGCGACGATCCGAGCATTCTGCCCAGAGCGTGAAGCGTAAGGCATCGGCCGTCGACCGCGTGCCCCGCCCGGGCGCGGCCGAACGCAGCTTCATCCGGCAGGTGGAGATTCGCACCCGCCGGCTGGTCAACACCCTGTTCTCGGGCGACTACAAGTCGAGCTTCAAGGGCCGCGGCATCGAGTTTCTCGACGTGCGCGAGTACCAGCCCGGGGACGACGTGCGGACCATCGACTGGAAGGTCACCGCGCGGCTGGCCACGCCCCAGCCCGGGGCCGAGCACGGCCGGCCTTACGTCAAGAAGTTCGCCGAGGAGCGCGAGCTGGTCGTGCTTCTGGTTGTGGACGCGTCAGGCTCGGGCCGGTTCGGCACGCGGCGTCAGTTCAAGCTCGAGCAGGCGGCCCAGGTCGCGGCGACGCTGGCGTTCTCGGCCATCCGCAACAACGACAAGGTCGGGTTGCTGTTCTTCTCCGACAAGGTCGAGAAGTACGTGCCCCCGCGTAAGGGCCGGGCCCACGTTCTGCGGCTGGTGCGCGACATTCTCTACTTTCAGCCCGAACGGTCCGGCACCGACCCGGTGCAGGCGCTGGAGTTCGTGATGCACGTGCTCAAGCGCCGGGCCATCGTGTTCTTCATATCGGACTTCGTCGGGCCGGCGTTCCGCGAAGCGCACCTGCGCACGCCCCTGGGCGTGGCCGCGCGCAAGCACGACATGGTCGCCATATCGGTCAATGACCCGGCCGAAAGCGAGCTGCCCGCGCTCGGCCTGGTCGAGATGGAGGATGCCGAGACCGGCCGGCTCGAGATGGTGGATACAAACTGGCCCGCCCTGCGCAAGCGGTTCCGCGAGTTCCGGCAGCAGCAGGCCGGAGAGTTGCGACGGCTGCTGCGCCAGCTCGGGGTTGACCACATCGCGCTCTCGACCGACGAGGACTTCACGGCGAAGCTGCACACCTTCTTCCAGCAGCGCGCACGCAGGTACCGGGGATGAGGACCTGCCGCAAGCCGACGCAGATCAGGGCCCTGGCCCTCGTTGGCGTTCTTGTGGCGGTTGCCGCGGCGCAGGACAGCCTGAGCACGCCGGACAGCACCGCGCTGCCGCGGGTGCGCGTCGTCACCGGCGGGCCGGTGAGCGTGACCGCGAAGCTGAAGCCGCAGCGCGGCAGGCTGACGGTCGGCGACCAGTTCGAGGCTGAGCTGACCGTGCGGCGGTTGCGGTCCTACAGCGCCTCACAGCCCTTCTTGCCCGACCCCGGTCATTTCGTCGAGCTGGACAGAAAGACCGTGACTCGCTATGCCGGCGACACGATAGTTGACCGGCACACGCTCAAACTCGCGGCTTTCGCCGCGGGCGAGCTTCATCTGCCGTCGTATGTCGTGACATGGCAGGGCGACACGGCGGTGTACGCGTCGCTGTCCGACAGCATTCCGCTGAAGGTTGAGAGCGTCCTGCCCGACTCGATGGCCGACATCAACGACCTCAAGCCGCAGGTGCAGTATCCCAACTTTGTGCCGCTGCTGGTGCTGCTCGGGCTCATCGCGGCCGGCGGGTCTGTCTGGCTGGGCCTGCGGCTGTACCGGCGGTACCGGCGCATCCGGCTCTACGGCGCTCCCCTGCCTGACCCGTGGGACGAGGCGCTGGCCGCGCTCGAGCGCGTGCCGGCAGAGGAGTGGCTCGAAGCCGGGCAGGTCAAGCGCTACTACTACACGCTTTCCGAGATCCTCAAGCGCTACCTGACCCGGCGGTTCGGGTTCCCGGCGATTGACCAGACCACGACTGAGATGACCCGCGCGATGAAAGCGGCCCGGATACCGGAGAGGGATGGCTTTGGCGAGTTCTTTCGGGCGGCGGACCTCGTCAAGTACGCCAAGTACCTGCCGCCTGCGGCCGATGCTGTCGCGGCGGTGGCGCGGGCGCGCGAACTGGTGACGCTGACGACGCCGAGGCCGGAAGAGCAGACCGAAGGCCAAGGCGCGGATGGCCAGCCCGGGGCGGGACATCGCCCGTCGGACAGCACCGACAGGAAGTCGTCGTGAGATACGCTGCGCCGTGGTTCTTCGCGCTGCTGGCGGTGGTGCCGGCGTTCATCTGGTGGTCACTGGCCAAACGTCGGGGCGCGGTGCGCTACAGCGACATGTCGTTTCTTGCCGGCGCGGAAAACCGGGGGCGGTGGCTGCGTCTGGTGCCGCTGGCGTTCTATTCGCTGACGATGGTTGCGATGGTTTTCGCCCTTGCCCGGCCCCAGCGCGGCCGCCAGTTCACCGAGGTCGAGACCAGGGGAATAGACATAATGCTCTGCCTCGACATATCCGGCTCGATGCAGGCCGAGGACTTCTCGCCGCGCAACCGGCTGGCCGTGGCCAAGACCCGGGCGCGCGAATTCGTCGAAAAGCGGGCCGGGGACCGCATCGGGCTGGTTGTGTTTTCCGCGACGAGCCTGACCCAGTGCCCGCCGACGCTCGACCGTAATGTCCTCGGCCAGCTCATCGACCGGGTCGATTTCGGCATGCTCGAGGACGGCACGGCGATCGGTATGGGGCTGGCCAGTGCGGTGGCCCGGCTGAAAGACTCCAAGGCGAAGGACCGGGTTGTCATCCTGCTTACCGACGGCGTGAACAACGCCGGCGACATCGACCCGATAACCGCGGCACAGGCCGCGGCCGCGCTTGGCATCAAGGTTTACACCATCGGAGTCGGGTCCAAAGGCCCGGTGCCCTTCCCGATCGACGACCCGATATTCGGCAGGCGCTACATCCGGGCCGAGGTTGACCTTGACACCAGGACGCTTGAGCAGATCGCCGCAATCACCGGCGGCCGGTCGTTTCTGGCCACCGACGCCGAGGGCCTCAAACTCGTCTATGACGAGATAGACCGGATGGAGCCGACGACATTCAAGGTCAAGCAGCACACCGTGTACAACGAGCTCGCCGGACTGCCCCTGCTTCTGGCGCTCGTCTTCTTCGTTGCCGGGGCCGCCGCCGCGGCTCTGCTCGGGAGGTTGCCGTGATACGGTGGGGCCAGCCGGTCTTTCTGTGGCTGCTTGCGGCGGTGCCCGCGCTGGCGGTCGCGGCGCTGCTGCTCGGCTCGCTGAAACGGCGCCGGCTCGAGCGCGCGGTCGATCCGCAGCTTGCGGCCGGCCTGACCATGACTCTTTCGCCGGGCCTGGTCCGGCTCAAAAACCTGCTGCTGGTCGGCGCCCTGGCTCTGCTCATCATCGCGGCGGCCCGGCCCAAGTGGGGGGAGCGGCTGCAGCTCTACCGGGGCCGGGGCATCGATGTGGTTATCGCGCTGGATGCGTCCAAGTCGATGCTGGCCGAGGACGTCAAGCCCAACCGCCTGCAGCGCGCCAAAACCGAACTGGCCGGGTTGATCGACGGACTGGCCGGCAACAATGTCGGGATCGTCGCTTTCGCGGGCGAGGCCTACGTGATGTGCCCGCTGACCGCCGATGCCGGTTCGGCGCGAATGTTTCTGGACATCATCGACCCGGCAACGATGCCGGTGCCCGGGACCGATTTCGGCAAGGCCATCGACAAGGCACTCGAGCTGCTGAACCCCAAGGAACCGACCCACAAGGCGCTGGTGCTGGTAACCGACGGTGAGGACCTCGGCCGCAACACCGCGCAGGCGGTGGAGCGCGCGGCCGCGACCGGGCTGGTGATATTTTCGGTTGCCTTCGCCACGGCCGAGGGCGGACCGATTCCCGAGTACGACGAGCGGGGCAACCTGCAGAGTTACAAGAAGGACAAGGACGGCCAGGTTGTCATGTCGCGCATGGACGAGCGTCAGTTGATTGCCATTGCCCAGGCCACGGGCGGGCGGTTCCTGCGGGTCGAGGGATTCACCGGCGAGCGGATGCTTGCCGAGCTCGGGCGCATCCGGCAGAAAGAACTCGCCGGCGGCCGGTATGCCGATCACGTCGAACGCTACCAGTGGTTTCTCGGCGCGGCGCTCGCCCTGATGCTGGCCGGGCTGGGGCTTTCCAACCGCCGCGGCCGGTGGATTGACGCGGCCGGGCTGCGACTGCCGCGATTCCTGAGAAAGCGAGGGAACAATGGGCCACAAGGCCACCAAGCGCACTAGTGCCCCGGTTCGGGTCATCTGCGGTCTGTGTGTCTTTGCCGCCTGCTCGACAGCGTGGGCCAGGCCTGATGTCGGCGGGTTGATGCGGCAGGGCAACAGTCTCTACATTCGAGGGAAATACGACGAGGCATTGGCCCGGTACGGAATGGCCGAGCTGCTTGAGCCCGACGCACCGAGCATCCGGTTCAACAAGGCAAGCGCGCTCTACCGGCTCGGCCGCTACCAGGAGGCGCTGCGCGAGCTCGAGCTCGCCGCGGTCGACAAGAGACCGGTAAGGCGCGCCGCCGCGCTCTACAATGCCGGCAACACGCTGTTCAAGGCCGGGCAGCTGGCCGAGGCAATCAAGGCCTACACGGCCGCGCTGGTGCTGAATCCCAAGGACCGTCAGGCCAAGCAGAATCTTGAGTTTTGCCTGCGCAAGCTGAAGGAGCAGCAGCAACAGAACCAGCAGAGTCAGCAGCAGCAACAACAGCAACAGCAGAACCAGCAGGATCAACAGCAGCGTCCTCGGCCTCAGCCCCAGCAGGGTATGGACAAAGACCAGGCTGAGCGCATACTGCAGGCCGTGCAGAATAAGGAACGCGACCAGCAGGAACGGCAGCGCCAGGCCGGCGGGCGCAGGCAGGTCGAGCGCGACTGGTAGCCGTGAGACGCCATCGCCTTCCGATTTGCGCTCGCCGACCGAGCGGAGCGCTCGCCATCCTCTCCGTGTTGGTGGCGGTTGCGGCCGCGGCCGAGCTGAACTTCAGCGCGAGCGTGGACCGGACCACGGTCGGTCTGGGCGAGCAGCTCACCCTCACGGTCACGGTAGAGGGCAGCAATGTCGGATCTGCGCCCCGGCCCCAGTTGCCGCAGCTGTCCGACTTCAACCAGCTCGGCTCGACGCAGTCCCAGTCGACCAGCATCCAGTTTGTCAATGGGCGGATGTCGCAGCAGCAGACAATCAGTTTCATTTACTTCCTTTCACCCAAGAAGCTGGGCGAGCTGGTGATAGGCCCGTGCAAGCTGGATTTCAAGGGAACCACCTACCAGACCCAGCCGATAGGCATCACGGTCACGCGTGAGAGCTCGGCCCCGCCGCCGCGCTCGAGCGGCCCGGCGCAGACGCCGCGCGGGGGGCGGGCATCGGATTACGTGCGGCTGGGCGCGAGCGCCGACCGGACCGCGGTGTTTGTCGGCGAGCAGGTTACCGTGACCTACACCTTCTACACCCGGGCGCGCATCGGCAATCTCGGCATCAAGGAAACGCCGTCGTTTTCCGGGTTCTGGGCTGAACGTCTGTTCGACGCGAAGAATCTGGAGTACCGTGACGCGGAGTACGGCGGCCAGCGCTACAGCGCGGCGACACTCAAACGGGTCGCGCTCTTCCCGACTCGGGCCGGCGAACTGAAGCTGGACCGGATGAGCGTCCAGGGCGATATCATCGTGCCGGGCGGATTCTTCTTTGAGAGCACCGAGCCGTTCGAGGTCGGTTCCGACCCGATAACCGTCAGTGTCAAACCTCTGCCCGAGGCGGGCCGGCCGGCCGATTTCTCCGGCGGCGTGGGCGAGTTCGAGCTGGACGCCAGCCTGTCCAGCGACCGTTCGGCTGACGGCGAGCCGGTGACGCTGACCGTGAAGGTGACCGGCACCGGCAACATCGGGCTCATCGGCGAGCCGGCCGCGCCCCAGGTCGCGGGCGCGCGGGTGCTGCCGCCCGAGACAAGACAGGAAACCCGAATCGCGTCCGGCCGCGTTGCGGGAAGCCGGACCTTCGCCTGGCCGCTGATACCCCAGGCCGACGGCAAGCTAGTGGTGCCGGAGATGGCGATGAGCTTTTTCAACCCGAAGACCGCGAGCTACTACACCCTGCGCACGCCGCGGCTCGAGTTTGTGGCGACCGGCGCGGCGGCGCGCAGCGCGCCGCTGCCCGAGCAGGCGGCCGCGCGGAGTTTTGGCTCGGACATCCGCCATATCAAGACCGCGGCCCGGTTCACGCCGTCCGCGCCCGGCGCGTGGCCGGTGGTGTTCTACCCGCTGGGACTGCTGGCGCTGGCAACGGGCGCGGTGATGGGCCGCCACCGGCGCCGGCTCGCGGCCGACCGCGGCTATGCGCGGCGCGCGCGGTCCAGCCGGCTTGTGCGCGCGCGGCTGAAGGAAGCGACCGCGCTGCTCAAGCGCGATGACCTGCGCGGGTTCTATGCGGCGCTCTCAACCGCTGTTGTCGGATACGTCGGCGACCGGTTCAACCTCGAGGCAGCCGGGATGACCGGCGACGAGCTGCGCGCCGAGCTGGCCCGACGCGGCGTTGACGGCGACACCGTCACGGCTATCCTCGGGGTCACCAGCCAGTGCGATTTCGCCCGTTTCTCGCCGGGGATGGCGCAGTGCGATCCGAAAGAGTTGCTGGAGCGCGCACGAACGATACTGGAGAAGCTGTGATGGTCCGCCGATTGCCCGGAGTTTTTCTGCTGCTTACGATCGGCGCGCTGGCGAGCGCAGGGCCGGTCGAGCTGTTCGAGCGCGGCAATGCCGCGTACGAGGAGCAGGATTACGCGGGCGCGACCGCGCTCTACGACAGCGCGCTCGAGCGCCACAGTTCGGCGGCCGCGCTGTACAACCGCGGCAATGCCTTCTTCAAGCTCGGCCAGGTTGGACGGGCAATAGCCGACTACAACCGGGCACTCGCGCTCGCGCCGTCCGATCCGGCAATCCGCCATAACCTGGAGTTTGCGCGCCGATACCGTGCCGACAAGACCCTGACGCAGGAGAATCCGATCGCGCGCGGTCTGGCCAGCCTCCTGCGGTTGCTGCCGGCTGCGGCCACCCGGCTGCTGGCCGGTGTGATGTTCTTCCTCGCCGCGCTTGCGCTGGCCGCGATGTTTGTCACTGGCTGGCGGCCCTTGGGCTGGTTCGGCATCGGTTTCGGCGTGGTGTTCGCGTACCTGCTGGCCGGGTCGCTGTCCTGGGCCGGTTTCACCAGCCCGGCGCGCGCGGTCGTGGTGATGCCGGAGGTCACGCTGCGCTCCGGGCCGGGCGAGGAGTACAAAGACCTTGCCGTGGTTCACGACGGGCTCGAGGTTGTGGTGCGCGAGCGCCGTCCCGGCTGGATGCTGGTGCAGGTGCCGGGCGGCGAAGGCGGCTGGGCCGAGACTGCCGCGCTGGAACCAGTCTTCTCTCGCTGAATCAGGGCCGCTCGCGAAACCGACGTTGACCCGCGCCTGACACGGGGTAGATTGGGCCGTGACAACGGCGAGGCATAATCAGCGATGACCGGGCTCACGTTCCTGATAATGTTTCTCGTCCTCATCGCGCTGGTAACGCTCGGGCCGCTGCTGCTGCGCCGGTTCCACGTACCCGCGGTGTCGGCGATGATGCTTGTCGGGGTCATCGTCGGCCCGAACGCGCTGGACGTTGTCGGCCGGCTGGCGCGGTTGTTCAGTCGTGGCTACCCGGCAAGCGAGCTGTTCTCGGCGCTCGAGGCGATGGGCCTGCTCGGGCTGATCTTCCTGATGGCGCTGGCCGGGATGGAGGTCGAGTTCGGCTCGCTGAAGCGCGAGCGCGGTGCGGTGGCCAGCCTGTCGGTCCTCACCTTCATCATACCCGCGGTCTTCGGGTACTTCGCATACTCGCTGTTCCGGCCCGACGACGCCATCGGCAAGCTGGTCTATGCCTCGCTGTTCGCATCCCACTCGGTCGGCATCGTGTTCCCGGTCATCCGCGAGCTCGGCGTGGTGCGCACGCGGTTCGGCGTGTCGGTGCTGGTGGCGACGGTCATCACTGACCTCGCGAGTCTGGTGCTGTTCGCGGTGGCGGTGCAGTTGCGGCGCCACGCCGCGGTCGGCGCGCCGGCGGGCGTTTCGTTGTTCGACACGCTCGACCCGGCGCTCTACGGGCCGTGGTTTTTCCTGGCGTTCGGGCTGGCCGTGGTGCTGTACGTGCTGGTGTTGCTCTTCGGCCTGCCCGAGGTGCTGAAGCGGGTGTTCTGCTGGCTGAAACCGGACAGCGAGTTCCGCCTGCTGGTGTTCCTGCTCGCGCTGCTGGTCGCGGTGACGCTGGGCGAGTTCATCGGCATCAGCATCATCGTCGGTGCGTTCGTCGCCGGGATGGCGTTCGTGCGCACGGGAGGATTCCACGACGGCGGCGACATACTGCACCGCCGGGTCGAGGGCATCGGCCACGGCCTCCTGATACCATTCACCTTCCTCGTCATCGGGATGAAGACCGACCTGCGGGTGCTGGCGACGGGCTGGGACGGGCTCGCGATTGTCGGGGTGACGGTCGTGGCACTGGTCGCGAGCAAGATCGGCTCGGGCTGGCTCGCGCTGCGCATTGCCGGGTTCGACAACCAACGCAGCCTGCTGGCCGGTCTGTTCACCGTGCCCCAGCTCTCTGCGACGCTGGCCGCCGCCGCGGTCGCGCTGGAACTGGGGATGCTGCCGCCGACGTTCTTCAACGCGGTGGTCGTGCTGTCGGTGCTGACGACGATACCGGTTCCGACGCTGGCCCGCTACCTGATACACCGCTGGAAGGTGCAGTTCCAGCCGGCCGAGCCGGTGGCGGTCGAGCCGCCCGAGTACGCCTGATCGGGTGTTGACGCGCCGCCAATGCGAAGCCAGTATGATGGCACCGGGCGTGCCCGGGGTCGCCTGAGAGGAGGTCTGAAGAGATGCACCTGCTGATTCGCTGGCTGGTAGCCGCGCTGGCCCTGTTTCTCGCGGCGTGGATAGTGCCGGGCATCGAGGTCGAACCCAACGCGTGGTGGGTGTTTGCCGTGATGGCCGTGGTGCTGGGGCTGGTGAACGCCGTAATCCGGCCGGTGCTGAAGTTCCTGTCCTGCGGCCTCATCATCCTGACACTGGGATTGTTCTCGCTGGTCATCAACGCGCTGACCCTGTGGCTCGCTTCGAGCATCGCGGTCAACTGGTTTCACGTCGGGTTTCACGTACGCGGGTTCTGGGCGGCGTTCTGGGGCGCGCTGATAGTGTCGGTGGCGACGGTTGTTCTTTCGGCGCTGTTTCGGGACAAGCCGGCGGCCGACGAGTGATGCTTCACGCGGGCAGATGAAGGGAGCAGGACCGCGAATCTGCATTGTCGGGTCGATGGTGATGGATCTGGTGTTCCGGGTGACTCGGCGGCCCGGGCCGGGCGAAACCGCGATCGGCGACGGTTTCGGTATGTATCTCGGGGGCAAGGGATTCAACCAGGCAGTGGCTTGTCGGCGGCTCGGGGCCGAGGTGACATTCGTCGGCCGGTGCGGGGCCGATGATTTCGGCCGCCGGTTCGACGCGGCGCTGGCGCGCGAAGGTATCGCCGCGCTGGTCGAACGCGACGAGACCGAGGGCACGGCCGTGGCCTGCCCGACCGTGGACTCGTCCGGCGAGAACTCGATCGTCGTGGTGCCCCGCGCCAACCGGCGGCTGTCGCCGGCCGAGGTCGAGCGGGCGCGGGCGGCCATCGAGGCGGCTGACGTGCTGATGTTGCAGTTCGAGGTCAACATCGCGGCGGCGCGCCGCGCGGCAGAGATCGCGCGCGCGGCCGGAACGATGGTCCTGCTCGACCCGGCGCCCGCCCCGCACACCCACGGTGAGGGGTCGGACACCAACGCGCCGTGGCACGAGAGACACCCGGAAGGGCATCTGCCCGGCAGGATAGAGGCAGACGTGCTGGTGCCGAACGAGCACGAGGCGACGGTGCTGGCGCACAGCGACGATCCGGAACGCTGGGCCGCGCGGCTGCTGCGGCCGCTGATGCGGGCCCTGGTCGTGTCGCTGGGCGTGCAGGGCGCGGTCGTGTTTGACGCGCAGGGCTGGCGCGGGTTTCCCGCGTTGGCGGTCGATGCGGTTGATACCACCGGGGCCGGCGACGCGTTTCGCGCCGGGTTGGCCGTGCGCCTGGCCGAGGGCGCGCCGATCGACGACGCGGTGCGGTTCGCCAATGCCTGCGGCGCGCTGGCCTGCACGGTTGAAGGCGCCGAGCCGGCGATGCCGCGGCGCGCCGCGGTCGAGGAGATGCTGGCCCGGTACGCGAAAGAGAGGTGATCGGATGGCTCTGTTCATCGACAGCGCTGAACCGGCCGAGGTCAGGCAGGCGGTCGCGCTCGGGTTCGTGCGGGGCTGCACCACCAACCCGGCCCTGATGGCGCGGATGCGGGAGGAGCCTGCGGAGGTAATCGCCGAGCTGTGCCGCATCGTGCCCGGCCCGGTGTTCTATCAGGTAACCGCAGCAAGCGCCGAGGAGCGCGAGGCCGAGGGGCGGGCAATCAGCCGCATCGCGCCGGACAAGGTCGTGCTCAAGATTCCGGCCACGACCGAGAACTTCGCGCTTCTTGCGCGGCTCGCGCCCGACATTCCCTGTGCGGCGACCGCGGTTTACTCACCGGCGCAGGCCTGGCTTGCGGCCGAGGCCGGGGCGCGCTACGCGATACCGTATGTCAACCGCGCGACGCGGCTGATGGGCGACGGAATGAAGCTGGTCTCAGAGATGGCCGCCGCGGTGCGAGCGTCGGGCCGGCGGGTCGAGATTCTCGCGGCGAGCGTCAAGTCGAGTGAAGAAGCCGCGGCCGCAGTTATCGCCGGGGCAGACCACCTGACGCTGCCGCTGGAAGTGATCCGGCTCTTGGGTGAGCATCCGCTTTCTCGGCAGGCGATAGCCGAGTTCTCTCTCTCGCGCGGTTAGGCCCGGGGCCGGGTATCGGCGCGCGGGTCGGCGCCAGAGTCATCGCCCACCACCGGGCCGTCGGCGTCGCCGACAACTTCGACCGCGCCGGGTCTGTCGGTTTCGCTCTCAAGAAAGGCGGTCGGCGTGCCGGCAACCGAACGGTAAGCCGGCCGAGCGCGGTCGCGCGCCGCAATGGCGTCGGACTGGGTCACGGCCGGGCCAGTCGGCACGGCGCGGCCGGACACGCCGTTGCGGTGCAGGTCGGCCAACAGGGGCCGGCCATAGGGCGAGCGCTCGGCGTGGTGGCGTGTCGCCCGGAAGATTATCACCCAGGCGAGCGCGGCAAACAGCAGCAGGAATACGACGAGCAGCGGGGTCGAGCGTACCGAGAACACGATCCAGTCGTACACGCCGTGGGCGAGCACGGCCAGGGCCAGGCCCAGCCCGGCAAGCAGGTCGCCTTTGATGTCGCTCGGGACGAACTTGGCCAGACCGAGAAAGAAGCCCATCAGCACGCCGCAGAACGCGTGGTTGGGCACCGCGACCAGAGCCCGGGCGATGCCGGTGCCGGCGCCGTGGGTAAGGACATAGTAGATGTTCTCGACCGTGGCGAACCCGAGCGCCGCGATGACCGAGTAGAGAATGCCGTCGTAGGGTTCGTCAAACTCGCGCCGAGGAAAGGCGTGAAGCCGAACCACGAGAAACTTGGCGGTTTCTTCGACGACGCCGACGATGAAGAGCGCGCCGAGCAGCGATTGCAGCAGGTCGGGCGTGCTCGAACGCCAGCCGGTCAGCCGCTCAAGCCCGATTGTCGCCAGCGCGGCGGGCGCGACCGCAGCCGCGCCGAGCAGGAAAGTCGTGATTATCGTCGGGGCCGGGCCTTTGCTCCGTCCGCGCAGGTAGAAGAACAGAAACAGCGCGAGGCTGGGCGCAACCGCGAGGACGAGCAGTCCGAACATCGCGTGATTCTGGCTTGCCTGCGGCGCGCGTCAAGCGCGGCAGGCTCAGGCGATGGGGTCGAAGATGTATTCCGGTCGCAGTGCGGGCGGCCGGTGGCGCAGGAAAACGACCGAGAACGACACCGGGCCGGCGCGGAGCAGCTCGAGGCGGAGGCGCGCGTCGCGCAACTGGTAGCTGCCTTCGTCGATGATGAACGGCCGGTTGCGGGGCGGCGGCGCCCCAGCCGCGGCGTGAATGACCCCGGGCCGGGAGAAAGCGGCGTAGAGCCGGTTCAAGGGAACCGGACCGGCATCGCGGCCGATGACGGTCCAGCGGTTCTCCAGTACCAGCGGCATGTTGACAAAGCCGAGGACGAGGCAATGGTCGCCGTGTTCGAGCAGCAGCTGGCCCAGTGCGGGCCGGCTCGGAGAATAGACCTGGGCCGTGACCGCGCCGTGGGCGCGCTCGAGCCGGTCGAGGCGCACTTCGTCGGAGCCGCGCGTGCGGCCGAGGCGTAAGCCATCGCGTCCCGGTAGCGAGAACAGCGCGGGCAGGTGCTCGACGATCTCATCGAGGGCGATGTGGCGGGTGATGGCGCGGACCAGGGCGCGCCGGGTGCGGGGCGGGTCGGCAATCTCGGCCGCGCGCGCCAGCTTGGCCAGCTCGGCGACGGAGAAGTTTTCCAGGAGACTGTGAGCCGGCTCGAGGCGTACCGCTTGCACGACTTGAGTATAGGGAACGGGGCCGGGCGGTCAAGACAACTGGCCGCCCCCGCACCGGTCATTCCGCACTGCGTTCTCGCAGTGGCGCGTCCCGGCCGCGCCAAGCATCTCACGCCTTGTCACAGCGGCAGCGCGACCGATGCAATATAGTCAGCACAATATCTTCTTGACACAGAAGCGGGGGGGGGTATGCTTTCGCCGATTGGCCGGGGTTCGGGCTACACCGGCCAGCCGCGGCAGCGGCTTGAGGCTGGTGTTGTCATTCCAGCGCTTCTGCGCGACCATGCAAGTGACCGGATACACAAGCGACAGTCCGGCCGCTTCAACAGACGCCGCTTGGAGCGATCGCAAAGACAGAGGGAGGTACGATGCACCGAAGCATCATCACGCTGATTCTGCTGACGGCCGTTCTCTGGGCCGGGCAGACCGAGGCAGTCAAGGTCGAGACCGACGCTATCACAGCTCCCCAGATGATAAACTACCAGGGCAAGCTGGCCGACGAGTCAGGTAACCCAATCCAGGGGACGAAGAGCGTCACGTTCGAGGTTTACGACGCGGCTTCCGGCGGCAACAAGACCTGGGAGGAAGCGCAGACCGTCAGCTTCACCAACGGGATATTCAACACGGTCCTGGGCAGCACACAGCCGCTCGTGATACCGGACGGGCCGGACTGCTACCTGCAGGTCATCGTTGACGGCGTCACCATCAGCCCGCGCGTCCGGGTGGTCAGCGCGCCCTACAGCCTCAAGGCCGCGGATGCCGACAAGCTCGACGGCCAGGACGGGGCATACTTCGCGACCGCGGGGCACAGCCATTCGGGAATGGTGTCAGGTTCGGGGACTGCGGGCTACGTTCCTCTGTGGACAGACGGCAGTACGCTGGACACGTCGGTTGTTCAGCAGTCGGGCGGGAGAGTGGCGGTCGGCGGCGCGGCGAACAACACGCTCGTGAAGCTCTGGGTGCGCGACGCCACCACGCACCCCGTGGTCTACGCGGAACGCGCCAGCGGCGTTGACCGCAACTTCGCCGGCGCGACGGTTGACTACCCGGCGTTTGCGACCTACCTGTACCCATCGCCCAACGTCAGCTACGGCATGGGCCATACCCAGGGTGCGCTCAGCTTCGTTGCCAAGGAGCACAACCCCAGCCAGTACGGCAACATCCAGTTCTACACCGGCAATACCCAACTCGGCTACAACTCCGCGGAGCGGATGCGCATCAACTACCGCGGCAACGTCGGCGTCGGCACGACCAACCCGGATACTTTCCGGCTGAACGTGGCCGGTTCGACCCGGACGAGCGGCGACCTGTCGGTCGGCGGCACCCTGACGGTCGGGACCATCCTGACCGGAACGGTCAGCGTCCCGTCCGGCACGCCCGTTTATGTCACGTTGAGCACTCAGAATACGTCGGAGACTCCGC
>CBFGIY010000007.1:35378-51282 GCA_965648935.1 Caldifarciminota bacterium | reverse complement strand
GGCCGCTCGCGCGAACTGGGCCAGACAACGGTCGGGCCGCATCGGGACGACATCGCGGTGCGGGCCGCGGGCCGCGACCTGCGCCGGTTCGGTTCGATCGGCGAACAGCGACTGGCCGGCGTGGCGCTGCGCCTCGCCGAGGGCGAGGCCGTCGCCGCGGCCACCGGCGCCCGGCCGGTCTACCTGCTCGACGAGATCGCGTCCGAGCTCGACGAGCAGCGCTGCCGGCTCGTGCTTGACGCGGTTGCCGCGCGGGGTCAGATGATTTACGCAGCGGCGCGGCCCCTGCAGCCGGCCGGACAGGGTAACGGGAGCAAGGAGTTCAAGGTTGAGCAGGGCCGGGTGGAAGAAGTTCAAGTCGGTTGACGAGCTGCTGCCGCGCGTGCTGCGCCGGCTGCACCTTGACCGGGTTGTGGCCGAGCAGCCGGCGGTCGAGCTGTGGCCCGAGGTCGCGGGCGAGGCCGTGGCGCGCCACGCGCGTGCCCGGTCGGTGGATGACGGCGTGCTGTGCGTCGCGGTTGATAGTGCCGGATGGATGACCCAGCTCACCTACCTTAAACCGCAACTGGTGGCCCGGCTCAACCAGCGCGCGGGGCGGCGCGTCGTGCGCGACATACGGTTCGTGTCCGATGGCGGCCGGCGCGCTGACCGGCCTTGATTTTCAATGACTTATCATTAGTATAGGGGTCTATGACGGAAAGCTACAATGCGGCACAGATCCATGTCCTCAAAGGACTCGAGGCGGTGCGGCACCGGCCGGCGATGTACATCGGCGACGTCGGCGTTCGCGGCCTGCATCATCTTGTCTACGAGGTCGTGGACAACGCGGTTGACGAGGCGCTGGCCGGTTACTGCGACAAGGTCGACATCACCATCCTCTCCGATGACGAGATATCGGTAAGCGACAACGGCCGCGGCATCCCGGTCGACATGCACCCGGTCGAGAAGCGGCCCGCGCTCGAGGTCGTGCTGACCGTACTGCACTCCGGGGCCAAATTCGAGCACAAGGTGTACCAGATTTCGGGCGGGCTGCACGGGGTCGGCGTGTCGGTCGTCAATGCCCTGTCCGAGTATCTCATCGCCGAGGTCTGCCGCGACGGCAAGTGCTACCGGATGGAGTTCCAGCGCGGCGAGGTGAAGGAGCCGATGAAGGTCGCGGGCAAGGCCAGGGGCACCGGCACGACCATCACCTTCCGGCCCGACGTCAAGGTTTTCAAGAAGGTCGAGTTCAAGTACGACATCATCCAGGCACGGATGCGCGAGCTGGCGTACCTGAACAAGGACCTGACCATCACCCTCGAGGACAAGCGCGACGGCCGCAAGGACATGTTCCACTACCCCAACGGCCTGGCCGATTTCGTCCGCTTCCTCGATACCGGCCGCACGCCGCTGCACAAGCCGGTGCTGGTCGAGGACAGCCGCAACGGGATGGAGGTCGGTGTCGCGTTCGAGTTCAACGACGGCTATGTCGAGAGCATCTTCTCGTTCGCCAACACCATCAACACCCACGAGGGCGGGACGCACCTCTCGGGCTTCAAGTCGGCACTGACCCGGACGATCAACGATTACGCGCGCAAGAACGGCCGGCTCAAGGACGACCTCGAGCTAGCCGGCGAGGACACGCGCGAGGGCCTGACCGCGGTCGTTTCGGTCAAGATAGCCGACCCGCAGTTCGAGGGCCAGACCAAGACCAAGCTGGGCAACAGCGAGGCCAAGGGCATCGTCGAGACCGTGCTCAACGAGAAGCTCGCGGCCTACTTCGAGGAGAACCCGCGGGTCGCCAACCGCATTCTCGACAAGGTCGTGGCCGCGGCCAAGGCGCGGATGGCGGCGCGCAAGGCGCGCGAGCTGGCGCGGCGCCGGTCCCTGCTCGATTCGGACACGCTGCCGGGCAAGCTCGCCGACTGCGCGTCAGAGGACCCGGCCGAGAGTGAACTCTACATTGTCGAGGGCGATTCGGCCGGCGGCTCGGCCAAGCAGGGCCGGGACCGGCGATTCCAGGCGGTGCTGCCGCTGCGCGGCAAGATTCTCAACGTCGAGAAGTCGGGCCTGAACAAGGTGCTGTCCAACGCCGAGATCAGGACGATCATCTCGGCGGTCGGGGCGGGCATCGGCGAGGACGACTTCGACCCGCAGAAGGCGCGCTACCGGAAGATCGTCATAATGACCGATGCCGACGTGGACGGGTCGCACATCCGTATACTGCTCCTGACCTTTTTCTACCGGTTCATGCAGCCGCTGATCGAGGCCGGGTACGTGTTCATCGCCCAACCGCCGCTGTTCCGCTTCAAGTCGGGCAAGCTCGAGCAGTACCTCTACAGCGAGGAGGACCTGGCCGCGGCCATCGCGCGAATCAAGGGCGCGTCCTATGACATCCAGCGCTACAAGGGTCTCGGCGAGATGAACCCGGAGCAGCTCTGGTCGACGACGATGGACCCGGAGAAACGGACGCTCAAGCAGGTGAAGATGGAGGACGCGACCGAGGCGGACGAGGTGTTCCGTATGCTGATGGGCGACGACGTCGAGCCCAGGCGCGAGTACATCGAGAAGAACGCCCGGCACGTCGAGAACCTCGACGTCTAGCCGGCAGGACCGCAAGGATCAGCCAGATGGGAGTGTGAGATGGCAGACAAGGCATTGCTGCGCGAGCTGACCGAGGCCTTCGGCCCGTCCGGATTCGAGACCGAGCCGGCCGCGATCGTCGCCCGCGAACTGGGCAAGGTGTGCGAGGTGACCCGCGACGGGCTGGGCAGCGTCATCGGCCGGCTCGACGGCCAGGGCGACGGCCCGCGGATAATGGTCAGCGCCCACATGGACGAGATCGGCTTCATGGTCAAGAAGGTCACGGCCGACGGATACGTGCGGTTCCTGCCGTTGGGCGGCTGGACCCCGCAGGTGCTGCTCGGGCAGCGCGTGGTGCTGCGCACGCGCAAGGGCGACTTCCCCGGCGTGATCGGCTCGAAGCCGCCGCACGAGCTGTCCGAAGAGGAGCGCAAGAAGCTGCCTGAGATCGACAAGATGTTCATTGACTTCGGCGCCCGCGAGGGATTCGACGTCGAGAAGAAACTCGGAGTCCGGCCGGGCGACCCGATAGTGCCTTACTCGCAGTTCACCGAGATGGCGGGCGGGCTGCTTCTGGCCAAGGCCTGGGATGACCGCGGCGGCTGCGGCATCATCATCGAAACCGCGCGCGCGCTGGCCAAAAAGAAGCACCGCAATACGGTGTACTTCGTCGGCTCGACCCAGGAGGAAGTCGGGCTGCGCGGGGCCCGGACCGCGGCCGAGCTGGTGAAGCCGGATGTGGCGTTCGCGACCGACGTGTCGCTTTGCGCCGAGGGCGCGGACACGCCGCGCAAGGGTCTGGCCGAGCGGCTGACCAATGGCGCGGCCATCCTCGTCCACGACAGCACGATGATTCCCAACACGCGGCTGCGCGACTTCGTGGCCGACACAGCGGAGAAGCGCAAGCTGCGCTTCCACTTCACGACGGTACGCGGCGGTTATGACACCGGCGTCATCCACGTCCAGCACGGCGGGGTGCCGTCGCTGGTGATCGGCTGGCCGACGCGCTACATCCACGCCCACGCCGGTATCATCGCCGAGAGCGACTACGATGCGGTGGTGAAACTGCTGACCGCCGCGATCGAGAATCTCGATGCGGCGGTCAGCGCCAGCCTGCGGGCGTTCTAGCTAGTTCGTTCCGTAGCCGCCGCCCGAACCGAAGTTCGACAGGATCGCCATGTAGGGCATCAGGATGGCGATGATTAGAAACACGGCGCCGATGCCCATAATCCCGATCATTATCGGCTCGATCATGCCGGTCAGGTTCTTTACCGCGTACTCGACCTCGCTGTCGTAGTAGTCCGAGACCTGCCGCAACATGTCGTCGAGAGCGCCCGATTCCTCGCCGGTCGCGACCATCTGGACGACCATCGGCGGGAATACGCCGATCTCGCGCATCGGCGCGGCCAGGCCGCGGCCGCGGCGCACCGACTCGGCCAGCCGGTCGATCGCCCCGGCCATGTAGACGTTGCCGACGGTCTTGCCGACGAGGCCTAGGCTGCGCAGGATGGGCAGGCCGGTGCGGTCGAGGGTCTCGAACATCCGGGCGAACCGGGACAGCGACATCTTGTAGAGAATCGGCCCGAAGATCGGGATGCGGAACTGGAGCCGGTGCCACCAGAGCTTGCCCGGGCCGGTGCGGACGAACATGTAGAACAGCACGCCGACGCCGGAGGCGAGCAGCACGATGACATACCAGTACTTGGCCATGAAGTCGGTGAACCGCATCAGGATGAGCGTCGGGAGAGGCATCTTGCCGCCGACGTTGGTCAGCAGGGTCATGAACTTGGGCAGCACGAACGCCGACAGCACGACGATGGCCACGACGAAGGCGCCCATCAGCATCATCGGGTAGCGCATCGCCGAGCCGACGTCGCTCTTGAGCTTGCGTTCGTGGTCGAGCAGCAGGACGAGACGGTCGAGGATCTCGTCGAGCACACCGCCCGTCTCGCCGGCCCAGATCGAGTTCACGTAGAGGTCACCGAACACCCGCGGGTGCTTGGCCATGGCGGCAGAGAGCGCGGCGCCGCCCATCAGGTCCTTGCGGATCGCGTCGAGCGCCTTGGCCAGCGGCTTGGACTTGGTCTGGCCCTGGAGCGCGCCGATGGCCGACAGAAGCGGCAGGCCGGCGCGGTGCAGGGTCACGAACTGGCGGGTGAAGTTGATAAGGTCGACTGGCTTGACCCGTTCGAAGAAGCTGCCGATGTCGAAGCCGCCGCCGCCGGCCCCTGCCCCGGCCTTCACCTCGCGGATCGTTATCGGGGTGTAGCCGAGGCCGTCCAGTCGTTCGACGATCGACCCGACGTCGGTGCCCTCGAGCGTGCCGGATACGATCTGGCCTTCCTTGTCGCGGACCTTGTAACTGAAAAGCGGCATTGGCTAGCTCCTTTTTCAGTCGACCTTTTCGGCTTCGTCCATCACTTCTTCAATCGTGGTGACGCCGGCTCTGACCTTGTCCATGCCGTCTTCCCACAGTGTGCGCATGCCGTACTCGCGGGCCAGCGCGCGGATGGCGCTGGTCGGCGGCCGGGTGACGACCAGCTCGCGGATGCGGTCGTTCATCTTCAGCACTTCGAAGATACCGATACGGCCGGTGTAGCCGGTGTTGCGGCAGCGCTCGCAGCCCTTGCCGCGGTAAAACTTCGTGCCCGGCTCCATCTCGAGCTCTTCGAGAAGCCGGGGCGGCGGGTCGTAGGGCTCCTTGCACTTGGGGCAGATCTTGCGCACCAGCCGCTGGGCGCAGGTGCCCTCGGTCGCGGAGGCGACGAGGAACGGCTCGATGCCCATGTCGATGAGACGGGTGATGGTGCCCGGCGCGTCCGAGGTGTGAATGGTCGAGAACACGAGCTGGCCGGTGAGCGCGGCGCGGATGGCGACGCCGGCGGTTTCGCCGTCACGGATTTCACCGATCATTATCACGTCCGGGTCCTGGCGCAGGATGTGCTTGAGGCCCATCAGGTAGGTATAGCCGGCCTTCTCGTTGACCTGCGACTGGCAGATCTTGTCCATGTCGTACTCGACCGGGTCCTCGATGGTGATGATATTCTTGTCGCCGGAACGGATCTCGCCGAGGATGGCGTACACCGTCGTGGACTTGCCCGAGCCGGTCGGCCCGTTGACGAGCACGACGCCGTGGGGCTTGGCGATCATCTCGCGCATCAGGGTAGCGGTGTCGCCCATCAGGCCGAGTTCGTCGAGCGAGAGCAGGCGCATCCGGTCGAGGATACGCATCACGACCGTTTCGCCGTACGTGGTCGGGAAGGTCGAGACGCGGAAGTCGATCTCGCGGCCGTCAACGATGGCGCCGTAGCGGCCGTCCTGGGGGATGCGCTTCTCGGCGATGTTCATCCGCGACATGATCTTGATACGCGACACCACCGCGAGCTGCAGCGCTTTCTTGGGCGAGACGATGGGGTGGAGGATGCCGTCGATGCGGAACCGGACCTGCAGACCTTCGCGGGTCGGCTCGATGTGGATGTCGGACGCGCGCTCGCGCACGGCGCGCATGATCATCTGGTTCACCCAGCGCACGACCGGCGCTTCGGAGGCGAGCTCCTCGAGCTTGCGCGGTTCGGAGCTCTGTTCCTGCTCGGCCGCGGTTTCCTCGTCAGGCAGGTCGTCGAGCGAGGCGAGCTCGGGCTCGTCGGGGAGGTCGGGCTGCTCGGGCGCGGTGTAGTACTGGTTGAGCGCGCCGAACAGGTCGAGCTCGCGGCAGACCATCGGCTCGACCTCCATCCCGGTCATCCGGCGCACCTCGTCGACCGTGAAGATGTCCTGCGGGTCGACAAAGGCGACGGCCAGCGTGTTGCCGGAGCGGAACAGCGGGATGAGCTTGTTCGAGCGCATGAACTGCTCGGGGAACATCTGGAGCACTTCGGAGTCGACCTTGAAGCTGGTCAGGTCGACATAGGGCACGCCGAACTTGGCCTCGAGTGCGGCCGGCGTTTCGGCTGCCGTACCATCTGGTTGCTGGATATCCTCAGGCATCGCTAGTCCTCCTCCGTCCGGGAGCGGGCAGGAATGTCAAGACAAATGCCCTGGCCAGCGCGGCCGGTCGGGCATGCGGCAATTGTCATCGTGGAGGATTATACAGGAGTAAGGCCCGCGGTGTCAATCAGATTGGCGGCCGGTCAGGCCGGTGAAGGGCCTTGCCGGGCAGTCCGAGCGTTCAGCCCGCGGCGCGGCTGAACAGGGCAATCCGGCGCAGAACCATCTCCCGCACGGCATCGCGCGCCGGGCCGAGGTAGTGGCGCGGGTCGAACTCGGCGGGGCGCTCGGCGAAGATGCGGCGCACCTCGGCGGCGAATGCGAGGCGCAGGTCGGTGTCGACGTTCACCTTGCAGACGCCAAGCTCGATGGCGCGCACGGTGTCGGGTTCGGGCACGCCGCGCGCGCCCGGTACCTCAAGGCCGTAGCGCCGGCATTTTTCGATGATGTCGGCCGGTACCGACGAGGCGCCGTGCAGGACCAGCGGCAGGCCGGTCAGCCGTCTGACCGCCGCGAGGCGGTCGAAGTCCAGTCGCGGCTCGCCCTTGAACTTGAACGCGCCGTGGGAAGTGCCGATGGCCGGGGCAAGCGAGTCGATGCCGGTCTCGGCCGCGAACCGGGCGGCTTCGTCCGGGTTGACCAGCACGGCGTCGCGCTCGGCCACCGAAACATTGTCCTCGACCCCGGTGAGCCGGCCCAGCTCGGCTTCGACCGACACCCCGGAAGGCCGGGCCGCGCTCACGACCGCGCGGGTCAGCGCGACGTTCTCCGCATAGGGCAGGTGGGACCCGTCAACCATAACCGAGGTGTAGCCGGCCGCGATGCAGGCCCGGATGAGGTCGAGGTCACGGCCGTGGTCGAGGTGCAGGCAGAGCGGGACGCCGGCAGAGCGCGCCGCGGCCCGGGCCAGGGCCACGATGTTGTCAAGCCCGGCATACTTCACCGCGCCTTCGCTCGTCGCGAGGAACACCGGGGCGCGGGCCGCGTCGGCGGCGGCGACTATCGCCTGCAGGAATTCGAGGTTGTTGAAGTTGAACGCGCCGACTGCCCGGCCGGCGCGCGCGGCCTCGGACAGCAGTTCCCGGCCCGGGACGAGACTCACAGGCGAAGCTCCGCGACCGCGACCTGCGGCATCAGGCTTTCGATGTCGGCGCGGCAGCACAGGCCGGTGCCCGGATTCAGGGTCGCCGCGGTGCCGGCCGCGACCGCGCGGCGCAGGGCAGCGTCGGGCGTGTCGCCGGCGGCGATGCCGCAGACATAGCCGGCGACTGCACAGTCGCCGGCCCCGACCGTGCTCCTGACTTTCACCGCGGGCGGCCGGGCGTGGACCGCGCGGTCGGGCGCGACGAGCACGATGCCGTCAGGCCCGAGCGAGACGAGCACGGTCTCGACGCGGTCGTGCAGAGTGCGGCAGAACCGGACCGCAGACTCGATGTCGGGGAGGTCGGCGCCGGCCAGCTCGGCGAGCTCGTGGCGGTTGGGCTTGATGACCGCGGGCCGGGCCGAGAGCGACTGGCGCAGGGCCTCGCCCGCGGTGTCGAGCACGACGAGCGCGCCCTTGTCGCGGCCGACCCCGATGATGCGGCGGTAGACCTCGGGCGTGAGCCCGGGCGGCAGCGAGCCGGACACGACGAGAATCGCGATGTCGGGCAGGCTTTCGAGCCGCGTGATGAAATCCATCACCTCGTCAGGCCGCACCTCGGGGCCGCGCGCGAGCAGCGCGGTTTCCGAGTCGCCGGCGTCTTCCTGGATTATGACGTTGGTGCGGGTTTCGCCGGCGATGCGCGTGAAGCTGCAGGTCACGCCGTCGAGCAGGAGCCGGCCTTCAAACTCCTTGCCGTCGAACCCGCCGACAAACCCGAGCGCGACGTTGGCCGTGCCCATCTCAAGCAGGGCGCGTGATACGTCGATGCCCTTGCCGCCGGCGTAGCGCGCCTCGCGCACGATGCGGTTGGAACCGCCCGGCTCGAACCGCTCGACGTGCAGCGTGCGGTCGAGCGCGGGATTGAGAGTAACTGTGTAAATCAAAGGGGTTCTCCTCTCAGGCTGTTGCGGGACAGGCGATTCTAGCCGCGCGCCTGCGGGTGTCAACGCGGCGGGGCGGCGAGGCTTTGCCAGCGCTCGCGCACCGCAGGCGACACGCGCGAGGGGTCCCAGCGCCTGCCCGGGTCCACTCGTACACTGACCAGTCCTGCTCCGGGCAGGGCGAGCAACGCCTCGAAAGCCTCGGTCGCCATCACCCGGGAATAGGGGCACTCAGGTCTGGTGAAAACCATCACGAGGCTGATGTCGCGGCCGGTCACGGCGAGCGAATCAACCAGACCGAGCTCGACGATGTTCACGTCGAGTTCGGGGTCGCGCACGAGCTCGAGCGCCGCGATGGCGCGGGCCGAGTCCAGCGGCAGGGAGTCTGCCGGAACGCGGCCTGAGTCGGCCAGCACGGCCGGGTTGCCGAGCCTTGGCTGACGCTGCGGGCGCAGGACTGCCGGGGCGCTGACAAGCAGGACACCAAGCGCGACAAGGCCGATTGTCAGGCCGGCCTGCAAGAGGATGCGCGCGGGACGAGTCACGCCCTGATTCTAGCCCGGCAAGACCCAGAGTCCAGCATGCCGGCACCAGGGGCCGCAGAATTGCGGCGATAACTTACGCGATACTCGATGAATCATCGAGCGGCGCGTTCTGACAAGAGCTGATACTTGAGTCAGGCAGTTGGGACGGTGGGGGAGCCGTTCCCCCATCGGGTCGCCGGTCGAATGGTTGGGCGAGCTAAGTAACAATGGGTCAATGTGGTAGCTGATTCAGCCCGAGAATCTGGCCTCTGCCCGGTCGCACAGGCGCTGACAAAACCTGTAGCTGGGTAAGATGTGCAGCCGGCGGCCTGTCTGGTCGGCTAAGTGGTGCATCCGTTTCGGCCGCGCTCGGCGCCGGCTAGGTCCCGCGTCCGGGTTCAGGCTTGTCGTTCGGTTGCCTGGCGCGCTTGCGGAGTTCGGCCTCGAAGCCGCGGTCAGTCGGTCGGTAGTACTTCTTCGGTTTCATCCCATCCGGGAAGTGGGTCTGGTCGACTTTCGCGTCCGGGAAGTCGTGGGCGTACTGGTAGTCCCTGCCGTAGCCGAGGCCTTTCATCAGCGCGGTCGGGGCGTTGCGCAGGTGCAGGGGCACGGGCAGGGTTTCGCTCTCGACCGCGTCTTTCTGCGCTTCGCCGTAGGCGACGTAGACCGCGTTGGACTTGGGCGCGAGCGCGAGGTAGACCACGGCCTGGGCGAGCGCGGTGTTGCCTTCGGGCAGGCCGGTGAACTCGTAAGCCTCGCGTGCCGCATTGGCGATGACGAGCGCGTTGGGGTTGGCCATGCCGATGTCTTCGGATGCGAAGCGGACCAGGCGGCGGGCGACGTAGAGCGGGTCTTCGCCCGCTTCAAGCATCCGCGCGAGCCAGTAGAGCGCGGCGTCCGGGTCGGAGTCGCGCAGGGATTTGTGCAGGGCCGATATCAGGTTGTAGTGCTGTTCGCCGGCCTTGTCGTAGAGCAGGAACTTGCGCTGGATGACTTCCTTTGTCAGTTCGAGCGTGACGCGGCGCGCGCCTTTCGGGCCGGGTTCGGCCGCGCCGGCCGCGAGTTCGAGCGCGGTGAGCGCGGCGCGGGCGTCGCCCTGCGCGACGAGCGCGATGTAGTCGAGCGCGTCGTCGGCCACCCTTGCCTTGAGAGCGGCGAGGCCGTCGGCCGAGGACAGCGCGCGGCGCATCAGTTCCTTCAGGCTGTCCGGGCCGAGCGGTTCGAGCACGTAGACGCGGCAGCGCGAGAGCAGCGGAGCGATGACCTCGAACGAGGGGTTCTCGGTCGTGGCGCCGATGAGGATGATGAGGCCGGATTCGACATGGGGCAGGAAGGCGTCCTGCTGGGCCTTGTTGAAACGGTGAATCTCGTCGACGAAGAGAATCGTGCGGCGGTTGTGCATCGCGCGGTCGTACTGGGCGCGTTTGACGACGGCGCGCACGTCCGCGACCGAGGCGCTGACCGCGGAGAGCTGGATGAACTGGGCCCGGGCATAGCCGGCGATGGCCAGCGCGAGCGTGGTCTTGCCCGAGCCGGGCGGGCCCCAGAGTATCATCGAGTGGAGTTCGCCCTTCTCGATGGCGCGGCGCAGGGGTTTGCCCGGCCCGAGCAGAGCGTCCTGGCCGACGATGTCGTCGATGGTTCTGGGGCGCATGCGGTCGGCCAGGGGCGCGGGCGGGGAGTCGGCGGCCGGCTCGGGCGCGTGGGGCCTGGTAGGCATCGGCTGGATTATAGGGCGGGCAGGGCAAAGTGCAAAGGGCGAAGCGCGTCTGCGCCGCGGCGAGGTTTTGCTTGACTGGCAGGCCGGGCAGGCTAGATTGGGGCGCAGCAGAGACTCTCGATGTTCAGACGGGGTGGTCTGACGATTCTTTGCCTGGCGGTGGGGTTTTTCGGCACCGCGGCCCGCGCCCAGTACGTTGAAGATTCGATCGACGTCGGGGGAACGTGGGTCGGTTCGCTCGTGTACGGCTCCCGACAGAACACAATCCACGGCCGAAGCTGGAGCGCGGGCAGCGTGTTCACCATCGACTGCGCCACGAACCGGCTGGTCGCCATCACCCAGGTGTCCCAGCCCAAGTATCTCGCCTATGATTCGCTCGGCGACAAGGTGTATTGCCCGTTCGGTCCGGCCGGGGCCGAGTCGGTGCTGGTCCTGGCCGGGCCGACTTACCAGCGCCGGAAGGCAATCGCGCTGCGCGGGGCCAAGTACGCGCTGTGGGACCGCACGGCGAACCGGCTCTATGTGTCGTGCGATATGGAGTGGAACGTCGGGGTGATCGATTGCCGGACCGACTCGCTGGTGGCGGTGGTTCGCACCGGCGACGGGCCGCTGAAGATGGCGCTGGACGCGCGCCGGCGCGAGCTGTACGTGCAGAACTGCGATGAGGGCACGGTCGTGGTCATCGACCTGCGCACGCACGAGGTGAGCCGGACAATCGAAACCGGGTTCTACCTGCAGAGCGGGCTTTACAGCCCGGCCGCGGACAAGTATTACGCCGGGATGAGCGGCCGAATCGCGGTGATAGATCCGGGTACCGGCGCGATACTGCGCCACATCGCGTTGCCCGGCGACATCATCGCGCTGGAGTCGGACGAGCAGGGCCGGCTCCTGTACGCGGGCGGCAACACCTCGGCCAGCGCCGACTCGGTGTGGATGATCGATATGGCGACCGACTCGGTCGTGGCCTCGCGCTGGACCGGCGGCGAGCCGTGGGACATCCACTTCAGCCCGGTGACCAGTCAGGCTTACTGCCTGTCATACCGTCCGGCCCAGATCGCGGTGATGGCGGGTGTTGGCGGCGCGATGCACTCGACTCTGGCCCTTTCCGAGGCGCCGTATGTGATTGCCGCGTCGCCGCGGAGCCGGCGCCTGTATGTCGGGCACCTGAACAGCCGCATGGTCTACGTCGTACGCGACACCGCGCCGGCATCGCCCCGTTTCGGCAATCCCGAACCGGATTCCGGCACAGCGCAGGCGTGGCCTAACCCGTTCGGCGCGAGCGTGACCTGCCTTTTTGCCCTGGCCGGCGACGCGGCCGGGCCGGTGGATGTCTATGACCGGGCCGGGAATCACGTGCGGACCCTGACTGGGGCCAGGGCGGGTACGGGCCGGGCCGTGGCTTTCTGGGACGGCCGGGACAATGCCGGCCGGGACGCGGCCGACGGCGTCTACTTCCTCGTGCCGCGATTCGCCGGCGCCCTCCCGGCGCGCGTGCTGCGCGCGCGCTAGGCGCCGGACCCGGTCCCGCCCCGCGGATTGACATAGGATGAGGACGGTCTAGAATCAGCCCGCACGATGCTTGAAAAAATCCTCGGCGCAATCTTCGGCACCAAGAACGACCGCGAGCTGAAGCGGCTCTGGCTGCGGGTCGAGGAGATCAACGCCGTGTACGAGAAGCTGGGCGGGTTGAGCTCCGCGGACCTGCCGGCGCGCACCGAGGAGCTGAGGAAGCGAGTGGCCGACGATGAGCCGCTTGACGACCTCGTGCCCGACGCGTTCGCCCTGGTCAAGCTCGCCTGCAGACTGCTGGTGGGCAAGAGCTGGCCGGTTTCCGACACGATGCAGACCTGGAACATGGTGCCGTTTGACGTCCAGCTCATCGGCGGAGTGGTGCTGCACGAGGGCAAGATTGCCGAGATGCGCACCGGCGAGGGCAAGACGCTCGTCGCGACGATGCCCCTGTACCTGAACGCGCTGGCGGGCAAGGGCGCGCATCTGGTGACAGTGAACGATTATCTGGCCCGGCGCGACCGCGAGTGGATGGGCCCGGTGCTGGAGTCGCTCGGGCTGACCGTGGGCTGTATCCAGCAGGGGATGGACCCGGACGAGCGCAAGCCGCACTACCAGGCCGATGTCACCTACGGCACGAACAACGAGTTCGGGTTCGACTACCTGCGCGACAACATGGTCGGCAGCATCGAGGACAAGGTGCAGCGCGGCCACCACTACGCCATCGTCGACGAGGTCGACTCGATTCTCATCGACGAGGCGCGCACCCCGCTCATCATCTCCGGGCCGGTCGAGTCCGAGGACAAGGGCTACGACCGGCTGACGCCGCTGGTGCGGCGGCTGTTCTCGCAGCAGAACCTGCTGGTCAACCGTATCGTGGACGAGGGCGAGCGGCTGATGAAGGAGGGCAAGGAGGAGGAGGCCGCCCAGAAGTTCCTGCAGGCGCGGCGCGGCGCGCCCAAGCACAAGCGGCTGACCAAGGTCGAGCGCGAGGAGGGCGTGAAGCGCGCGGTCGACCGGCTCGAACTGCTCTACCTGCGCGACAAGCGGTTCCACGAGATCGATGACGAGCTGTTCTTTGTCATCGACGAGAAAGACCATTCCATCAACCTGACCGACAAGGGCCGCAGGGAGCTGGCGCCCAACGACCCGCACGCGTTCACGCTGCCCGACCTGTCCGAGGAGCTGGGCAGGCTCGACCGCGACGAGAGCCTGACGCCGAAAGAGAAGGCCTACCAGAAGGAGCAGGCCTACCAGCGCTACGCCCAGAAGAGCGACCTGCTGCACAGCTTCCAGTCTCTTCTCAAGGCTTTCTCGCTGTTCGAGAAGGACGTTGATTACGTGGTGCAGGAGGGCCGGGTCATCATCGTCGACGAGTTCACCGGCCGGCTGATGCCGGGCCGGCGGTTCTCGGACGGGCTGCACTCGGCGCTGGAGGCCAAGGAACAGGTCGTGGTGCAGGGCGAAACCCAGACCTTCGCAACCATCACCCTGCAGAACTACTTCCGGATGTACTCAAAGCTTGCCGGGATGACCGGCACCGCGCTGACCTCGGCGGCCGAGTTCTGGGGCACCTACAAGCTTGACGCGGTGTCGATACCGACCAACGAGCCGGTGCGGCGCATCGACTACGGCGACACCGTGTACATGACGCGCAAGGCGAAGTACGACGCGGTGCTCGACGAGATCGAGAAGTGGCACGCGACCGGCCGGCCAATTCTCGTGGGCACGACCTCGGTCGACGTTTCGGAGGTGATCTCCCGGATGCTGCGGCGCCGGGGCATCAACCACGAGGTGCTCAATGCCAAGCAGCACCAGCGCGAGGCCGCGGTCATCGCCGGCGCGGGTCAGCCCGGCGCGGTGACGATCGCGACAAACATGGCCGGGCGCGGCACCGACATCAAGCTCGGGCCGGGCGTGGTCAAAGGCGAGCGCTGCTACCTCGTGTCGGGCGACGGCAAGTGCGCCTACTGGGAGGAATCGCCGGGCCGCTGCAACAAGGAGGTGCCGTGCGGGCTCTACATCATCGGCACCGAGCGGCACGAGGCGCGCCGGATTGACAACCAGCTGCGCGGCCGGTCCGGACGCCAGGGCGACCCGGGCTCGTCGAAGTTCTACCTTTCTCTGGAGGACGACCTGATGCGGCTGTTCGGGTCGGAGCGCGTCGCCGGGATAATGGACCGGTTCGGGGCCAAGAGCGACGAACCGATCGAGCACCCGCTGGTGACCAAGGCGATCGAGAACGCCCAGCGCCGGGTGGAAATCCGCAATACCGAAATCAGGCGCCACCTGCTCGAGTACGATGACGTGATGAACCGCCAGCGCGACGTGATATACAAGTTGCGCGACGCGGTGCTGACCGAGGCGGACCTGCGGCCGATATACGAGGACCTGGCCGCCGGCCTGGTCGAGTCGCTGGTCAGCCGGGCGGTGAGCGCGGGCAAGTACCCGGCCGAGTGGGACTGGGACGGGATGCGCGGCGAGCTGCAGATGACCCTGCTCGCCGACATCGAGGTCGCGCCCGAGGAACGGGACCGGTTCCGGCCCGAGGCCCTGCGCGAACTGTTGACAGACCTAACCAGGCGTCGCTATGATGAGCGCAAGGCGGAGTTGGGCGAGGCGCTGTTGACCGACCTGTGCCGGTACGTTTTCCTGCGGACGATCGACAGCAAGTGGCGCGACCACCTTTACGCGCTGGACATGCTGCGCGAGGGTATCAGCCTGCGGGCATACGGGCAGAAGGACCCGCTGGTCGAGTACAAGCAGGAATCGTTCCGGATGTTCGATGAGATGATGGCTGACCTCCGCAGGGAGGCTCTGGCAGTGACTTTCCGGGCGCAGGTCCAGACGGCGAACGAGCGGCGGCGCCCGGTTGCGCGTCCGGCCGTGCACGCCTACAAGCCCGCGGTCCAGTCCGAGGGCGCCGGCGAGGAGAAGCAGGCCGCCCCGGTGACCCAGGCGCGGCGCGACGTCGCCAAAGTGGGACGCAATGACCCTTGTCCGTGTGGTTCGGGCAAGAAGTACAAGAAATGCCACGGTAGAGATGAGCCGGAGTAGAAACCGGCCGGCTCGAATGAGGAAACCAAACCCGGGCTCTGCAGCCGGCAAGGCGCCGGGCCCGGCAAGTGCTCGCAAAGGAGGAACAGATGGCACAGGGCGGTAGCAAGAGCCGCATCATCATCTGGGTGATAGTCGGCATCCTCGTGGTAGTGGCGGTGATACTGCTGGCCACGCGGCCGAAGCCGCTTACCGGTCCGGATGTCGACCCAGTGGCGTTCACCGAGAAGATGGAGTCAGGTCCGCAGGGGCTGCAGAAGCTCGAGTCAAGGCTGCAGGAAGCCGGCCTGACTCCGGAGCAGGCAGCCCCGGTCGAGGCCAAGATCACCGAGGCGCGCAACATACTGGCCCAGATGGCCGCCACCCAGGACCAGCGTGAGCTGCGCAAGATGGCCGACCAGGTACACGAGGCCAAGCTCGCCGCGCGCAAGGCCCTCAGGGCAGCCACGGGCGAGGGCGACGAGGGTGACGGCGAGTAGCCCCGTCAGGCCGATGGCGCACTGCCGCGGCGCCAGCTTCT
>CBFGIY010000007.1:0-35368 GCA_965648935.1 Caldifarciminota bacterium | reverse complement strand
TTTTCGGGTTGCCGCCCCCCCCGGGGCCGCCAACGCGGTCTGTTGCGGTGCCTGCGGCTTGACCCGGGTCGGGCCACGGACATAATCCTACTTCAGTAGCTGACTGAAAGGAGAAGAGCGTGAACTGCCGTACAATACTGGCCGTGCGGATTGACCGCCGTAGCCTGGAGGCCGCGCGGGTTCAGCAGACCCTGACCAAGCACGGCTGCATAATCTCCCTGCGCATCGGTCTGCACGAGATCGGCAACGTCTGCGCCGAAGACGGGCTGATACTGCTCAACGTCTGCGGCAAGGCGAGGGAGGTCGCGGCCCTGAAAAAGGATCTGCGCGCCATCAGGGGCGTGCACGTCAAGTCAATGGAGGTCTGACCCGGTTGACACGGCTTAAGGAACTCGGAGTTCCGGTCTTCTACGCCGAGGGGGTCCCGGCTGACACGCGGCGGGAGAGCTGGACTCTGACCATTGACGGTCTTGTCAGGGGCGCGCCGCACGTGCTGACCTTTGCCGAGATCGAGGCGCTGCCGATGACCACGGTCAATGCGCGGCTGACTTCGGTGAGCGGCTGGAGCGTGCGCTGCGACTGGCAGGGGGTACGGTTTTCCGACCTCATCACGCAGTTCAAACTCCTGCCCGGAGCCGGCCACGCGCTGCTCTCGAGCCGGGGCGGGTACACGACATCGGTGCCGCTCTCGGAGATGAACTACGAGAAGGTGTTGCTGTGCTACAAGGTCGGGGGCGAGTACCTCGAGCCGGAGTACGGCGGGCCGTTGCGGATGTTCATCCCTCAGCTCTGGGGCTACAAGAGCGCCAAGGCGCTGGAGCGGATCACCCTGACGGACCGGTCGATAGCCGGCTACTGGGAACAGCGCGGGTACCCGGACGACGCGCAGATAGAGCCGGGAGCGACATTCGACGTGAACTCGCGCAGCCGACGGGCAATCCGCGGCGGCGAGGTGACCGAGTTCTAGGGAGAATCCATGGACGTGACAGCCGCGATACACGAGCGCCGGGCATATCGGTCGCTGGACCCGGTCCCGGTGGACGAGGAGCTGGCCCGCGATCTCGCGCGCCACGCCCAGCTTGCGCCGACCTGCAACAACAATCAGCCGGCGCGGTTCTGCTTCGTCTGGGAAGCGGACGCGCTCGAGCGTATCAAGGAGGCGCTGAACAAGGGCAATGCCTGGGCCAGGGCCGCATCGATGATCGTCGCGGTCTTCGCCGAGCGCGAATCGGACTGCCTGATCAAGGGGCGCGAGTACTGGCTGTTTGACACCGGCATGCAGACGGCCTTGCTCATCCTGCGCGCGACCGAGCTTGGTCTGGTCGCGCATCCGATTGCCGGCTATGACCCGGACAAGGCGCGCGCCGCGCTGGGCATCCCCGAGTCGATGACGGTGATTACTCTGGTGAACATCGGCCGGCGTGCGGCGACGGTCAGCCCCGCGTTGAGCGAGAAGCAGGTCGAGTGGGAGAAGAGCCGGCCCGAGCGGCTGCCGCTGGAAGAGATGGCGTTCTTCAATCGCTACCGCGAGGAGGATGACAAGTGAACCTGCTGCGCAAGTTGCACCTCTATGTCGGCGCCGCGGTTGCGCCCTTCCTGCTTGTAACCGGCGTGACTGCGTTCGTGATGCTTGTCGATATCAAACACGATGCGCTGGCGTTCTTCCGGCTGCACAGCTGGCGCATCATCGAGAAGTATGTCGGCGCGGCCGTGGCGCTCGGCCTGGTAGTGCTGGCCGTGACCGGCGGCATCCTGTACGCCAACTGGCGAATCGGTCAGTTCAGGCGTCGGGCAAAGGCGCGCGCCGCGGCGCAGAAGACAACTTGAGCCAGGAGAGCCCGGCCCGGGTGCTGCGCACCACGGGCGAAACGGCCGAGGTCGAGGTGACCGCGGGCGAGGCCTGCGGCGGCTGCGCCAATGCCGGGGTCTGCGGCGCCTTCGGCAGCAGGAAGCGCGTGCTGCTGGCGCGTAACACCGCGCGCGCCGCGGTCGGCGACCGGGTGGTGGTCGGCGCGAGCGAGCGCAGCGGCGCGCTTTCGGCACTTGCCGCATTCGGCATTCCGGGCGCGCTGATGCTGGCCGGGGTGCTCGCCGGCGGGCTGATTCTGAGCGATACCTGGGCTGGAATCCTCGGCGGCGCGGGGCTGGCGCTGGGCGCGCTGGCCGTGGTCGTGGTGGACCGGGGCGAACGACGCAAGGGTCGCGCCCTGCCTGAAATCGTACGCAGACTCGAGCCAGGCGAGAATCTCGCCTGCATAGGAGAGCCAAATGAAGAGATGGTTGGTCAGCGCAATCGCGCTCGTGGCGGTGATGGGAATGACGGCTGAGGCCAAGCCCGGTGCTGTGAAGTTCGACAATCTTGAGCACGGCAGTGCGTGGTACTGGCGCGATGTGGTCTTTCATCCCGATACAAGCGACCCCAGCGGCAAGCGCGGAACCTGGAAGGGCTGGTTCCGCCAGGACAACATCGACCTGTCCCGCTACGACAAGGGCATCATCCGGGCCAGGGTTGAGGGCAAATGGCAGGAACTCAAGGTGGTTGAGCTGCCGCAGGGCTTCCTCGACTGGAACTTCGGCCGGCGACGCGAGCAGCTGGCCGAGATAAAGAAGATGATGTCAGGCAGCGGGATGGGCGCGGGCAGACCCGAGGTCGCCGGTCCGCACAACGCCATCGTCGCCTCGCACGGGGCTAAGCGCAAGGACTCGGACTTCACCATCAACAACGCGGTCAAAGGTACGGGCTGGCTGCCCAGGCCGGAGAAACTCGCCGAGATGATAGCGCTGCTGAAGTCGACCTGGGACGACTCGATGCCGAAGAAGGTCGCGTTGCTCGAAAGCCTGTACGCCAGCGAAACCGACATGTACGACAAGACCAAACAGGCTTCGCTCGAATTGTATGCCCAGCCGAACTTCCAGACCCACACGTTCCTGAACCAGATGGTCGACCCGGCGGTGGCGGTTGTGTTTCTCGACCTGCCGAAGTCCTACGAGCTGCGCTGCATCGCCCAGATGCTGCATCCCGATGACCCTGGTCTGACCGAGTACGAGCGGAACGTGGTCGAGTACATCAACCTAGTGCACGACTATTTCCACGGGCCGGCGCCGCGCAAGTCGATCGGCGTGATTTACCACGTGGTGCAGGTCTTCGACAACTCGCCCGGCCGGTGGCGCGGTCAGCGCATCGTGCCGTCTCTGCCCTGAGGAGTTTGCCCGGGCCGGCCGAGCCGTGCGTTCAGCGCGGTTGACTTCGGCCGGCCCGAGGGTATCTTAGCGCGTGAGCGAAGCCGGACCACTTCAACCCGCACCCAAAGCGCTGCCCGTCCCCGATGACGAACTGGTGCGTCGGGCTCAGGCAGGCAATGGCGATGCTTTTGAGGAGCTGGTAAGACGCTACGAGCGTAAGGTTTACAATATCGCTTACCGCCTCATGGGTAACGAGCGTGATGCCAGCGAGGTGTTGCAGGACGCATTCTTGCGGGCCTACCGGTTCCTGCCCAAGTTTCAGTTCAAGTCCTCGTTCTTCACCTGGCTGTATCGCATTGCCACCAATGTCAGTCTAACGAAACTGAGGAAGCGCGAGAAAGTCCAACTGGTGTCGATAGACGACCCGGCCGGGCCCGAGGGCGACCTGCCCTTGGAGATACCTGACTACAGGTACAGCCCGGAGAAGATGATGCAGCAGCGCGAGCTGCGCGATGCGCTTCAGAAGGCGGTGGAAGACCTGCCACCGGATTACCGTTCGGTGGTAGTGCTGCGCGACCTTGAGGGACTGAGCAACGAGGAAGTGAGCAAGATTCTGAATCTTACAGTGCCGGCGGTAAAGTCGCGTCTGCACCGCGGCAGGCTGGAATTGCGAAAGGTGTTGGCCGAGTACTTGTAGATGTATCTATGGAAGAGAACAACGGCAACTTCTGCACTGACTGCCAGGAACTGGTCGAGTGGGTAGCGGAGTACCTTGAGGGCGAAATGGATTCCGAGGCGCGGCGGCAACTGCTGGTTCACATTCAGGGTTGCCGGACCTGCGCCGAGATGCTGCGTTCGATGAAGCGTCTTGTTCACTACTGCCATCTCGAGCCGAATTGCGAGGTTCCGCCGGCCGTGCATCAGGAGCTCTGGATTTCCATACGGCACGAGATTAGCCAGCGCGGCACGACCCGCCTCTAGGACGACCGGTCTCACAATCCTGCCAGCGCCCGGCTCAGGCCGGGCGCTGGGCTGATTGACAGCGCAGTGCCGACGACGTATCTTGGGTCGATGCGCATCGTGGTCGGGATGAGCGGAGGAGTCGATTCGGCGGTCGCCGCGGCCCTGCTCAAGGACCAGGGTCACGAGGTCATCGGCGTCACGATGCTCTTGTTTGACTTATCCTCAGGCCCGGGCGGGCGCGGCTGCTGCGGCGATGCCGCTGTCGAGTCGGCCCGGCGAGTTGCCGGCAGGCTGGGCATCCCTTACTACACCGCCGATTTTCGGGCAGACTTCGGCCGGTGCGTCATAGAGGATTTCGAGACCCAGTACGCTCTCGGCCGAACCCCCAATCCCTGCATCCGCTGCAATACCGAGCTGAAGTTCGGGAAGCTCATCGAGCGGGCACGGACGCTCGGCGCGGACGCTGTCGCCACCGGGCACCACGCACGGGTCGTCGGGCACGCCGGCGCCTGGCGGCTCTGCCGGGGCCGTGACCCGTTCAAGGACCAGAGCTATTTCCTCTATCGGATGACGCAGGACAAGCTAAGCCAGGTGGCGATGCCGGTCGGCGAACTGACCAAGTCCGAGGTGAGAGAGAAGGCGCGGGCTCTCGGTCTGGCGGTTGCGGAGCGTGAAGAGAGCCAGGAGGTCTGTTTCGTTCCGGACAGCGACGTCGGTGCCTTCCTCAGAGCACGCCGGCCCGAGTTGTTTCGACCCGGCCCGGTGACCGACCTCGCCGGCAACGTCCTGGGTCAGCATGACGGCATCGCATCATTCACGCTTGGTCAGCGGCGCGGCCTGGGTATCGCCCTGGGCGAGAGACGCTACGTCGTGCGAATCGACATCGAGACAAACACCGTGGTGCTGGGCGACGCAGACGCGGCCCGAGTCCGGGTCGTCTATGCCGGCAGCGTAAGCTGGGTCTGGCCCGCGGCACGCAACGAGGTTTCGCGCGTGACGGCACGGGTGAGGTCTCAGGGGCAGGATGCTCCGGCCCGGGTCACCCACACCGGACCGGCCTCGATTCGCGTCGAGTTCGAGGAGCCGCAGTGGCTGCCTGCGCCGGGGCAGGCCGTGGTGCTCTGGCAGGAACAGCTTGTGCTCGGCGGCGGCATCATCGAACACGCCGCAAGGGAATGAATCACGTTCCGGTCCGGTAGGTTGAGCTGACATTCAAAGACAGGAGGAATGATGTTGTGGATTGTACTGGCCGCGGCGACTGTGTCGTCGCAGGTCGATTCGGTGATCGTGTACCCGAACCAGGTGCTGGTCGTGCGTCGTGCCCAGGTCACGGCTTCGGGTCCGGGCGAGCTGGTGTTCTCGGGTATGCCCGGCGCAATTCAGGACAACACCGTGCGCGTCCGTGCCGAGGGTCTGCGCATCGGCGAGGTGCAGGTGCGCCGCGGCTACCTGGCCGAGCCGACACCGGAAGTGCGGCGGCTCGAACTGCGCGTGCAGGAGCTGGAGGACGCGCTCAAGGCGCTGGACGATGAGGCGGCGGTGCTCAAGGCGAAAGAGGAGTTTCTCGGCTCCGTGAAGCTGGGCACGCCGGAGCTGATCGCGCGGGAACTGCAGCAGGGCCGGGTCGCGCCTGACGCGTGGCGCGGCGCTTTGTCTTTTCTGGGCGACGAACTGGCACGGGTGAAGGCCCGCGGCGTGAAGCTCGCGCGCGAGCGGGCCGAGGCCGACCGCCGGCTCGCCGCCGCGCGGCAGGAATACGCCGATGCCCGGTCCGCAGTTGAAGACCGCAAGGAAGTCCGCGTCGAGTGCGATGGCAGCGGAACCTACGCGCTGCGGCTTTCATACGTGGTCCCCAACGCCGCGAGCTGGTCGCCCTACTACGAGCTGCGCGCCAGCCCGTCCGAGAAAAGGGCGGGCGTGGGCTACTTCGCCCGGCTGGCCCAGCGTACTGGCGAGGACTGGGACCGGGTGAAGGTCGTGCTCTCAACGATGCAGCCGAGCGCGGGCAACACGCCGCCCGAACCGACGCCCTGGTATCTGTCGCTGTACGAACCGCGCCCGCGCCGTTCCGCATTCGGCCGGGCCGCGGCCGAGATGGCGGATGGGGTCATGATGGCGCCGGGCTATGCCAAGGCCGGCGTCGAGGATGAGATGCCCGAGGTCGTCGAGACCGGCGTCGCGCTGCAGTACGTCATTCCCGGAAGGGTCAGCCTCAATAGCGGCGAACCGCCCAAGAAGCTCAAGCTCCACGAGGCGAGCCTGGCAGCCGAGTTCGAGTATCTGGTCGCGCCGCGCCAGCGCGAGGCCGCGTTCCTGACCGGCAGGCTGTCCAACTCGAGCGACTTCATCTTCCTCGCGGGGCAGGGCAACACCTATGTCGGCGACGAGTTCACCGGCTCGGCCTGGCTGCCCGGTATCGCGCCCGGCGAGTCGGCTGCGATCGGGTTCGGCATCGACGAGCGTATCAAGGTGAGGCGTGAACTGGTGAAGAGCTACAGAACCCGCCAGGGGCTTTTTGCCAAGACCGAGAAGACCAGGTTCGCGTACAGGACGACCATCGAGAACTACCAACCCGGCGCGGCCATGCTCAAGCTGGTCGAGGGGGTGCCGGTCTCGCAGGATGAACGGATCAGAGTCAGGGTGGAGAAGCTCGAACCCAGACCCGCGGAAGAGGACAAGGACCGGGGCTTGTACACGTGGCGGCCCGAGATCGCAGCGCGGGGCAGGTTCACGATCGACATCGAGTTCGAAGTCGAGCATCCGGCCGGGCAGTCGGTCGGCGGGCTGTTCTAGGACAGGGACAAGGGAGCAGGGGTCGGGGAGCAGGGCAGGTTGAAGACGGTCGCGGTTGTCGGCGCCGGGCTGGCCGGGTGCGAGGCGGCGTTGCAGGTGGCCCGTCGCGGCGTCCCGGTCCGGCTGGCCGAGATGCGGCCGGAGAAGATGACCGAGGCACACCAGACCGGGGATGTTGCCGAGCTGGTCTGTTCCAATTCGCTCAAGTCAGTTGAGCCGGGCAATGCCCACGGTCTGCTGAAAGCCGAGCTTGCGATGCTCGGGTGCGAGCTGCTGGCCGCTGCCGGGCAGGCAAGGGTGCCGGGCGGCAAGGCGCTGGTCGTGGACCGCGGGGCCTTCTCGGCCGCGGTTGCCGCGCGGCTGGCCAGAATGGGGATAGAGATCGAACGCCGCGAGGTCACGGCTGTCCCTGACGGCATCACGGTCATCGCGAGCGGGCCGCTGACTTCGGCGCCGCTGGCCGAAGCGCTGGGCCATGCTCTCGGTGCGGAGCGGCTGTTTTTCCACGACGCCATCGCGCCGATAGTCATGGCCGAGTCGCTGGACCGCAACCGGGTCTTCGCCGCATCGCGCTACGGCGCGGGCGAGGATTACCTCAACTGCCCGTTGGCTGAGGGCGAGTACAACCGGCTGGTGGACGAACTGCTCGCGGCCGAGCTGCACCCGCTGCATGACTTCGAGAGCGCCGGGTTTTTCGAGGGCTGCCTGCCGGTCGAGGAGATCGCCCGGCGCGGGCGGATGGCGCTGGCGTTCGGCCCGCTGAAACCGGTGGGTCTGATTGACCCGCGCACCGGGCGCAGGCCGTTCGCGGTTGTCCAGCTCAGGCGAGAGAATGCGGCCGGAACGATGTACAACCTCGTCGGGTTCCAGACTCGCCTGCGGCACGCCGAGCAGAAACGGGTGTTCGGTCTGATACCGGGACTCGCGCATGTCGAGTTCGCGCGTTTCGGCAGCATCCACCGCAATACCTTCCTCGACGGGCCGAAGACGCTGCTCGCAACACTGCAGACGCGCGGGCGGGCAGAACTGCTCGTTGCCGGCCAGCTCACCGGGGTCGAGGGTTATGTCGAGTCGATTGCCGCGGGACTCGTCGCGGGAGTGAATGCGGCGCGGCTGGCGCTGGGACAAGAGCCGTCCGCGTTGCCGAGAGAGACGATGACCGGCGCATTGCTCGCCTACGTGAGCTCGCCGAACGATGCCTTTCAGCCGATGAACGCGAACTTCGGGTTGCTGCCGCCTGTTACCGGCAGGATGCGCGGCCGCGAACGCAAGACGGCGCAGGCGGAGCGCGCCCTGGCTGCGATGGCCGATGCGGCCCGGCAGCTGAATCCTGATGACTGATGCGTGTTTGCGCGCTAGTATGATTCAATGACAAAGAGTGTGGCCGTCCTGTTGCTCTGTGCCGCGCTGGTCCCGGCGCGCGAGTGGCTGGTCCGGTTCGACGGGCCGGAGCCTGCGAACGACGCCGTGTTTGCCGGCGACGGCTGGAGCCTGCTGGTCGCTGAAGACGACGAGCTGGCACGACGCGGGGGCAGATTCGCGGCCCTGGAGCCGTGGGAAGCGCGTGCCGAGTATGTATACGTGCTGTGCGAAGACGGGCGCGCCCGCGCTGCGGCCGCGGCGTGCGGCCGGGTCCTGACCGAGGATTCGGCCGGGATCGTGCTCGCGACCGACGCCGAAGGCATCCACGCGCTCAACCGCCTGCCGGTGCAGCTGTGCGGCATCGGCCGCATCGCCCGGACCGCGGGCGGGTCGACGGCGCAATCGGTCAGGGCCGCGCTGCCTGACAGCCTCATCCGGGTGCTTGTCGACCGGGTGAGCGAGGATTCGGTGCGAGCGTTCATCCAGCGGCTCTGGGACTTCCGCATCCGCTACTCTGACACCGACTCGTGCCGCAGGGCGATGGCCTGGGTGCGCGAGCGTCTGGCCGGTTGGGGCTGCGACAGCACCTGGCTCGATACGTTCCGCGCGGACTACGCGCCGAACGCCGTCGGACTGAAGCGCGGCACCGTCAACCCGGACAGATACTACGTCGTCTGTGCCCATGCCGACGCGACCTCGGAGACGCCGCGGGCCTACTCGCCGGGTTGTGAGGACAACGGTTCGGGCGTGGCCGCGGTGCTTGAGCTGGCCCGTGTGCTGTCCGACATGACGGCGGAGAACAGCCTGCTGTACTGCGTGTTCGCGGGCGAGGAGCAGGGACTGGTCGGGTCAGACTCGCTGGCGCGCCGGGCGCGTGACCGGGGAGACTCAATCAGGCTGGCAATCAACTTCGACATGATATCCTACGGCCGGGCCGGCCGCGACAGCATCGTAATCTACGGCGCGCGCAACGCCCCGAACTCGGAGGCTTTCGTTAGCTTCTTCCAGGCGCAGGCCGACACGTTCTCGAACCTCAAGCATTACGCGACGATTGAGAACACGCCGGCGCCGCGGTCCGACCACTACAGCTTCTGGAAGTACGGGTTCCCGGCAATCCGGGGCGGGTTTCACGACCGCACGCCGCTCTATCACACGACCGGCGACACCATCGGCCCGCTCCACTACGAGCAGTGCGGTACGAACAACGTGCCGATGGAAACAGAGGTCATCAAGGCGCTGGTCGCGACCGTGGCCAGGCTGGTCGGCGCATCGCCCCCCGTCGGTCTCGCAGATGCGGTACGGCGCATGGCGCCGGCGGCGGCCGCGCCGGGCATCGTGCGGGGCATTCTGCACTTCAGCGGCAGCGGGCCGGCCATGCTTCACGACGCGGTCGGGCGCAGAGCGCTGGCGTTGCGCCTCGGGCCCAACGACCTCGGCCGGATCCCGGCCGGGGTGTACTTCGTGAAGGAACGAGCCGCGCCGGCGCGGCGCGTGGTGGTGCAGCGCTGACGCCACCAGCGCCGAGGTGTTGACAGGCAGTGACAATGGCCCAACATTAGACAGGGCTGTCTGGCGGCCCTGATTGGAGGAACGATGGACGAACAACCCAAGGAAGAGCGCACCAGGACCGAGGAGTTTGAGGTCGATGCCGGCGAACTGGTGGACCGGGTCAAGGCGCTCATCGACGCGGGCAACGTGCGCCGCGTCATCATCCGGATGCCTGACGGCCGGGTGTTGTTCGAAGTGCCGCTGACCGCGGGCGTGGCTGTGGGCGGCGCGGTCGTGCTGCTGGCGCCGGTCCTCGCCGCGATGGGCGCGCTCGCCGCTGTGGTGGCGCGCGTCAAGGTGCAGGTCGTCCGGACAGTGGAGTAACCTGCGAGCGATCCCGGCTTCGGCCGGGGCGGCGCCGGGTCTTTTTGCCCCCGCCGGGGCCCGCTTCTATACTCAATCATGGCGTGGAACGGACCGCTTGAACAGCTTGATGATTACCGTCTGCGCATCCCGAAGTCGTACCGGCCCGGGATGCGCGTCGACGGCGTCATCTATGCCGACGCGCGACTGGTCGCGGACCTGAAGGCGGACCAGGCGCCGGAACAGGTCGCCAATGTAGCGACCCTGCCCGGGATCGTCGGCCAGTCGCTGGCGATGCCCGATATCCACTGGGGCTACGGGTTTCCCATCGGCGGCGTGGCCGCGTTCGATGCGCAGGACGGCGTGATATCGCCGGGCGGGGTCGGCTACGACATCAACTGCGGGGTGCGCCTGTTGCGAACCAGACTCGCAGGCGATGACCTCGGCCCGGCGCTGCTCGACAAGCTCGTGCGTGCGATCTACCAGAACGTGCCGTCGGGCGTGGGTTCCTCGGGCCGGATTCGCATCACCCAGCAGACCGTGGCCGAGGTGCTCAATCACGGCGCGCGCTGGGCAGTGGACAACGGCTACGGGTTCGAGGAAGACCTCGAGTACACGGAAGAGCACGGCCAGATGGCCGGCGCCGACCTTGCCGGCGTGTCGAAACGAGCGCTGGAGCGCGGAATGCCGCAACTGGGAACGCTCGGCGCCGGCAATCACTTCCTCGAAATTCAGGTCGTGGACCGGGTTTTCGACACGGCCGCCGCCGAAGCGCTGGGGCTCTCGGTCGGCCAGGTCACGGTGATGATTCACACCGGTTCGCGCGGCCTCGGGTACCAGGTCTGCGACGACAACGTCAGGACGATGGGCGAGACCGCGCGCAAGTACGGCATACCGCTGGTCGACCGCCAGCTTGCGTGCGCGCCGGTCGACTCGCCCGAGGGCCGGCGCTACTTCGGGGCGATGGTCTGCGCGGCGAACTACGCCTGGGCCAACCGGCAGGCGATCGCCCATTGGGTGCGCGAGGCGTTCGCCGAGGTGCTCGGCCAGAAGGTCGACGCGCTGGGTATGAGCCAGGTCTATGACGTTGCCCACAACATTGCCAAGTTCGAGGAGCACCGGACCGACCGGGGACGGGTCCGGCTGTGCGTGCATCGCAAGGGCGCGACGCGCGCGTTCGGCCCCGGCCATCAGGCCATACCGGCGCGTTACCGGCACTTGGGCCAGCCGGTGCTGATTCCCGGCGATATGGGCACGCACTCCTATGTCCTGCTCGGCACCGCTGCGGCCGACGAGCAGACTTTCGGCTCGGCCTGCCACGGCGCGGGCCGGGTCTGGTCGCGCACCCGCGCGCTGAACGAAACAAAGAGGCGCGACGTCGCGGCCGAGCTGCGCCAGAAGGGCATCAGGGTGATGGCGGCGAGCAGGGAAGTGCTGCGCGAGGAAGTGCCGGACGCATACAAGGATGTCGATGCCGTGGTCGATACCTGTCACAACGCCGGCATCGCGCGCAAGGTCGTCCGGATGCGGCCGCTGGGAGTGGTCAAGGGGTAGCCTTTGCCGGCTGAGCAGACCGGTCCGGCTGGTCGGACTCATCGGCACGGAACGACAAGCTTCACCGAGAAGGTCGCTTCGGCGCCCGAGGCGCCCGGCGTCTACCTGCTGAAGGACAGCCGGGGCCGGGTGGTATACGTCGGCAAGGCACGGGTGCTGCGCGACCGGCTGCGCGCCTACACCGGCGAGGGGGATAGCCCGCGGCTTGCGGCTCTGGTCAGGACAGTGCGCGACCTCGAGACGGTCGTCACGCGGTCCGAGGTCGAGGCGCTGGTTCTCGAGGAGAACTTCATCAAGTTTCACCGGCCGCGCTTCAACGTGCGGCTGCGCGACGACAAGAAGTTTCCGTACCTCAAGCTGACCACGCAGGAGCCTTTCCCGCGCATCTTTGTCACGCGCAACATCGCGCCCGACGGCGCGACGCTGTTCGGGCCGTACACCAATGCGCGCGAGCTGCGCAAGGCGCTGCGCGCGGTGAAGCGGGTGTTCCGGCTGCGCACCTGCACGTGGGCCCTGCCCGAGGCGCGACCGAAGCGGCCGTGTCTTGAGTTCGACCTCGGCCGGTGCACCGCGCCCTGCGCGGACAAGGTGGCGCAGGCCGAATATGCGCGGCAGGTCGAGAACGCGGTCCGGTTCCTGTCGGGCCGGTCGGATGCGATCGCCGACGAGCTGGAGGCGCGGATGTGGACCGCGGCGAAGTCGCACGACTTCGAGGTCGCGGCGGCGCTGCGCGACCAGTTGCTGGCCCTGCGCGAGATTCGCAAGGAACAGCAGGCAGCGATGCCCGACCGGGTCAGCCGCGACATCGTCGGCTTGAGCCGGGGCGAGCGGGCCGCCCTGGCGGTGGTGCTGCGGGTACGCGAGGGCAAGCTCGTCGCCAAAGAGGAGTACCCGCTTGCAGCGGAGCGCGCCGTGCCCGATTCCGAGGTGGTGGCCGGGCTCATCCGTTCGATCCACACCCACACCGCCGATATCCCGGAGGAAATCATCGTGCCGGCCGAGCCGGACGACCGCGCAACCCTCGAAGACTGGTTCGCACTGCGGCACGACCGCAGGGTGCGCATCATCGTGCCCGAGCGGGGCGAGAAGGTGAAACTCGTCCAGCTCGCGCGGTTCAACGCGGACAAGGCGCTGGTCGAGCTCGCGCCGGACGAGCGCGTGCCGCGGGCCAACGAGGAGCTGGCAAAGGTACTGGGGCTGGCGACCGTGCCGCGGCTCATCGAGGGCGTGGATATCTCCAATACGCAGGGCACCAACGCGGTCGGTTCGGTGGTCGTGTTCCGGGACGACCGGCCGTCGAAACAGGCCTACCGGCTGTTCAAGGTGCGCACGGTACAGGGGCCGAACGACTTCGCGATGATGGAAGAGGTGCTGGCGCGGCGGGTGCGCGGCCTGCTGGAGAAGAACAAGCCGCTGCCGGATCTGGTGCTGGTCGACGGCGGCAAGGGCCAGCTCTCGGCCGCGGTGCGGGCCTACGGACGGTTCGACGCCGACATTCCGATACTCGGGTTGGCCAAGCGCACCGACACGCTCTACTACGAGGACGGCCGCGAGATTTCCATACCGGTCTCCTCGCCGGCGATGAAGCTGCTCAAGCGGGTGCGCGACGAGTCGCACCGGTTCGCCATCACGTTCCACCGCAAGCTGCGCGGCAAGGCGATGACCTTCTCCGCGCTCGACACCATTCCCGGGCTTGGGCCGGCGCGCAAGAAGGCGCTCATCCAGCACTTCGGGTCGCTGGACAAGGTCAAGGCGGCCGGGATCGCGGATATCGCCAGGGTCAAGGGCATCGGCCCGGCCCTGGCCGAAACAGTCCACCGCGCGCTGCAGGGCTAGGCCCTCAAATCCGGGCTTGCCAAGACCCCGTGGGGCAGGGTATGATTAGACCGAGGCTGGTCCGAGGGGGTCGGCCTCGGGCAACGCAGAAAACCGGCCTTTTCGGCCAAGAGAGGTAAGATGAAGAAGCTCCTTGTCCTCTGCGCGTTTGCGGCGTGCGTCGCGCTTGCCGCCAATCCGCTCAAGCAGTCGGTTCGCGGCGGCTTCGCGCCGATGCCTGACGCCGACGATTTCCGCGTCGCGTTCTGGGGCGAGCGGCTGTTCGACCCGCTGTATGAAACCCCGCAACTGGGCAGCGGGCTCGCCATCAGCGCCTATCCGGGCGACGGCACCGGCTGGTACCTGGTCCAGTTCGCCGGGCCGGTATTCCAGTATCAGCTCGCCGCCCTGCAGGGCACGGGCGCCTACTTTCACGGGTTTCACTCGCGCACGGTCGCGTTCGTCAAGGCCAGCGCGGCCCAGATGGACGCGGTCAGCGCGCTGCCGTTCGTGCGCTGGACCGGCATCTACCAGCCGGGACTGAAGTTCTGGCCGGGCACGCTCGCCGACGAGGGCTACGGCCGCGTGTCGGTGATTCTCTTCTACCCCGAGGACATCGCCGCGGCCGAGGCGGCAATCCGCGAGCTCGGCATCAGCGTCGTGGCGACCGGCGTGTCCGAGGCGTGCAAGGCGATAGACGTCGAGTGCTCGCGCGATGACCTCGCCCGGCTCGCGTCGCTTCCCTTCGTGCAGTCGATGGAGGAGTGGCACCCGGCCGAGGCCGAGAATCAGGACTGCCAGTGGGTCGCCCAGACCTGGTCCCAGAACCAGCGCCGGATATGGGAGCAGGGGCTCTTCGGCGAGGGCGAAATCCTCGGCTACTCGGACGGCCAGCTCGATGTTGCCCACCACGCGATGTACGATGCCGCCGTCGCCATCACCGATACCGGCGAGTTCCCGACCCATCGCAAGGTCGTCGCGCTGAAGAAGTACCCGCCGGCGCGGCTTGGTTCGAGCGACTCGCACGGCTCGCACGTCGGCGGCACCATCGCGGGCAACGACTCGGCCAACGGCGGCACGAGCCTGCACGACGGCCACTCCAAGGCCGCGCGCCTGGTCCAGCTCTCGCCGATTCCCCAGCCCACGGGCAACGATTTCACCGAGCCGCTAAACATCATCTCCAACTACCTGCGCAACCCGGAGCTGCGGCCGCACACGATGTCGCACTCGTGGTGGACGCTCACGATGGGCCAGTACACCAACGCGGCCGCGACCTTCGACCACTTCTCCTGGCGCAACAAGGACATCCAGCAGATAAAGTCCTGCGGCAACCAGGGCCAGTCGGCCCAGTACCGCATCACCGAGCCGGGCAATTCCAAGTCGATAATCTCGGCCGCTTCGACGCAGAACGGCACCAGCTCGACCGTGCTGTCGACCTACTCCTCGCGCGGCCCGGCCCCGGACGGCCGCATCAAGCCGGACATCAGCGTGCCGGGCGAGAACATAATGTCGGTGCAGTACCGCACGACCAACTCCTACACCTCGATGAGCGGCACGTCGATGGCCGCGCCGGCCATCAACGGCAACGTCGGCCTCCTGCGCAACTACCTGCGCAAGGGCTACTATCCCTCGGGCGCGGCCAACCCGGCCGACACCTTCGGTTACGTTTCGGCCGCGCTCCTCAAGGCGATGGTGCTGGTCTCGGCCGACCCCAACATCGGCTCATACGTTGTCCCGAGCGAGTACATCGGCTGGGGCCGCATCAACCTCGACTCGGTGCTGTTCTTCTCGACCCCGAGCCCGGATTACCGCAAGCTGCTCTTGGACGACGACACGCTCGGGCTGGCAACCGGCGAGTATGTCGAGTACCAGTTCCTCGTCACCGATTCGATACCGCTGCGCGTCGCCGTGGTCTGGACCGACACGGCCGCGGCCGCGGGCGCGAACCCGGCGCTCATCAACGACCTCAACTGCCTGCTGACCGGGCCGGACGCGAGCTTCTACAAGGGCTGTCTTTACACCAACGGCGCGTCCACGCCCAACCCGGGCGGCGCGTACGACAACCGCAACCCCAACGAGATGTTCCGCGTGAATCGGCCGGCGCCGGGCGCGTGGACTCTGCGCGTGTCGGCCCAGAACGTGGTCACCGCCCGCCAGCCGTTCGCGGTCGTCGCGACGGGCGCGTTCTCGACCGAGCGCCACGATGTCGGCGTCAGCCGCATCATCGCGCCGGTCGGGCGCATCGACTCGGGCACGGTCGTGACCCCGGCCTGCTCGGTGTACAACTACGGCACCGAGGTCGAGACCTACTCGGTCAAGATCGATGTTGAAGGATACGTCGGCGGCACGGCCAACGTGGTTGACCACGCGCCCGGCACCGCGGTCCGGGTCGCGCTGCCGTCGTTCACGGCCCACACACTGGGCCGGTTCGCGGTGAAGTGCTCGACGATGCTTTCGGGCGACGCGAACCCGGCCAACGACTTCATCGCCGATTCGTTCACGGTGCGCCGGCCGACTCACGACGTCGGCGTCATCCGTATCATCGCGCCGGTCGACACGGTCGAAGCGGGCACCGAGATAGCGCCGCGCGCGCTGATCGAGAACCTCGGCTCATACACCGAGAGCTTCGCGGTCTGGTTCGCAATCGAGCGCTGGGCCTCGTCCGACAGCCTGACGCTCGCGCCCGGCGCGGTCGATACGGCCGTGTTCGAGACGTGGACCGCCGGGCCGCTCGGCCGATTCACCACCACGTGCTACACCGCGCTTGCCGGCGACGCCGACCCGGCCAACGACACGCTGCGCGGCGCGGTCGTGGTCATACCCGGGACCGGCATCGAAGAACTGCGCGGCCTGCCCGCGGGCTATGCGCTGGACCGGGCCGCCCCGACGCCGTTCGCCGGCCGCACGACCGTCCGCTATGCCCTGCCGCGCGCGGGCGCGGTCACGGTCGCGGTGTACAACTCCGCGGGCCGGCTGGTGCGCACGCTGGCATCGGGCAGCGCCGGCGCCGGGTACCACCGCGTGATGTGGGACGGCCGCGACGAGGCGGGCCGGCGGGTCGGGCCGGGCGTCTACTACTGCCGGATGAGCGCGGGCGAGTTCCGCGCGATGGGAAAACTGGTCAAGCTCGATTAGCTTGATCGACCGAGCCGAAATGCGGGCGGGGGCAACCCCGCCCGCATCCTTTCGCGCCGGTCCGGCATGAGCAGCCGTCACGCCGGGACAGCGCAGGCGACATCCGAGGGGTTCCGACAGCGGGGCGACCAGAGCGCGAAGAACGGCGAAGGCGTAGCCTGCGGTCGAACACTTAGACGCTTGAGACGGGCTCTGGCCGAACATTTGGCCCAGTAAAGAGTTTTGTCAGCACATCAACGACCGGTCAAAAGGCCGGTTACCGGCCTGAATGCGCTATCTGCTTGACCTTTCGCAACTTGACCTGCCCGCACCCTCGTCCGGCAACCCGCCGGGGGAACGGCTCCCCCAGCGGCTTCTGAGCCCAAATCAAGTATGAACTTTTGTCAGGACGCGGTATTTATCAATTCATCTGCATAGTCCGTAAGTTGTCGGCGCGGCTCGCGGGCGGGCGGCGGCGCGGACAGGTCAGATCGAGTCGCCGCGCCGGCAGGGCGCAACGGTGATTGACCATCGTCGGGCAGGGGTCTATACTGGAGGGTTATGGAAGGACTCGTTATCCTGCTGAAGGCCATTGGCGCGGCAGCGCCTAAGCTCGCGCGCAGTCTCGAAGATTACCATTCGCTCCTCGCCGAGCCGGTGAAGAATGCGTTTGCCCGCGACGCCGCGCTGGCGCGGCTCGCGCGCGTCATCGGCGAGTTCCCGGACTCGCAAGCGCGGGCGCAACTGCAGGAGTGGCTGAAGTCCGAACAGGCCGCGGTGAGCGCGCACAAGGACGAATTCCGCTACGACTTCGGCCGTGACTTGGTCGCGGCGCTGGAGGGGTCGGGCCTCGCGGTGAGGGGCCAATTGCCGCAACTGCGCGTCGGGTTGTTCGCGGTCGATGCGGATTTCGATTCGGGCAAGGCGACGGTGTTCTGGGGCCCGCGCGTGGAGAAGCTGAAGACCGGGCTCGGCTTGGACCCGGTCGAGCTGGCGCAGACGCTTCGGACCTGGCGCGACCGGCTGGTCGAGAAGGCGGTGCCACCGCAGAAGATGCTTGAGCTGCTGCACAGCGCGTACCGCCGCCACGTGCTGGTGAACAACCTCGGCGCGGGGGCGCGGGTGTTTCTGTCCGACATCCTGGCCGAGGTGGTGCTGCTGGTGCAGCCTGCGGGGTTCCGGGTGGACCCGGTGCAGGAGAAGTTCGTGGAGTACCCGCGCGTGCGGTTCTCCTACGACCTGTTCCGGCTGAAGGAGTCGGGCGGGTTCGAGCACGCCGGGGCGACCCTGAAGCTGCACGTGGCGAACTTCGACGCGACGACCGAGAAGTCGCGCGCGCTGTGGGTGCCGGACAACGAAGCCGGGGACGGCACGCACTACTCGTACCTGTCGTTCACCGGGCGCGACTGAGGAGGGGACATGGACCGGCAACTGGCCAAGGCAATCATCAACAAGCTGGGCTCGACCGGCACGCCGCCCGAGTTCGGCATCGAGAGCTTCACGGTCGGGTTGGACTCCTACACCAGGCCGCTGGAGGAGGAGTACCTCAACGGCATCCTCAAGTTCAACCTGTCGAGCTTCAAGCTCATCACCGGCAACTACGGCGGCGGCAAGACCCATTTCCTGTACGTGATGCGCGACCTCGCGTTCAAGAACAACTACTGCGTCGCGTACGTCAGCCTGAACCCGACCGAGTGCCCGTTTGACCGGCTCGAGCTGGTGTACAAGGGCATCGCCGCGAACCTGACCGCGCCCCAGCCGGGCGCGACGCCGGGGCTGGACGCAGAGAAGGGCATCGAGTCGGTGGTGCGCAAGTGGTATCGCGACCGCCGCGCCGACGCGGGCCGGGTCGACAACCTGCGGTCGTACCTCGACGAGCTGGCGCCGACCGAGAGCACGAGTTTCCACAACGCGGTGCGGGGCGCCTTCTCGAGCCTGCTGGCCGAGGACTCGGCCGGGTTCGCCGACATCGTGCAGTGGCTCAAGGGCGAGGAAGTGCACAAGGACGTGCGCACCCAGCACCGGATATCCGAGCGCATCGACAAGGCGACCGCGTTCCGGATGCTGCGCTCGCTCATCCAGTGGGTGCATGCCATCGGCTACTCGGGACTGGTGCTCTTGTTCGACGAGGCCGAGCGCGGGATGTCGATATCCTCATCGCGCGACAAGCGCCGGGCCCTGGACAACCTGCGGCAGCTCGTGGACGAGTGCGGCAACTCGCGCCTGCCCGGAGCGATGTTCCTCTACGCGGTGCCGGACGAGAACCTGCTGCTGGAGGGTTCGGGCGGCGTGTACGAGGCGCTGAAGCAGCGGCTGCGCAGCGTGTTCACCGAGATGAACCCGGTCGGCGTGAAGATCGACCTCGAGAAGCTGGGCATCGAGCCGACCGATTTTCTCACGGCGCTGGGCGCGAAGCTGTCCGGTCTGTTCGAGACCGCTTACGACACCAAACTGGACCCGGCGAAGCGCGACGGCATGGTGCGGACCCTGGCCGAGCTGGCCGTGACCGCGTTCGTGCTCGACGTGTCGTACCGGCGGCTGTTCGTGGTCGCGCTGCTCGAGGCGCTGCACAGGCTGCGCGCCGACCCGGGGTTGCAGTTCGAGCGCAGGGACGCGGAGAAGCTTCTGCGCGTGACAACCCAGCGGCTCGAGCAGAAGGACAGAGCCGAGGTCGAGGGCGAGGAGTTCTAGGGCCAGGTCCGAGATCCGAATGACGAATGACGAAACCGGGCTGCAGGATCAAGTCAGAAGCCAGAAGCCAAAGGTCAAATGGCAGAGCCGCAGACGGACAAGGCTGGCCCACGAATGGCGAATGACGAAACCAGGCCGGTGAGCGAAGGCGGCGGCGCGCCCGACGGCCGGAAATCGGCAATCGCAGGTGCCTCGCGGCGCCTGGTCTCGCACCCGGTGTTCGGCGACGGCGAGATAATCGAGTCGCGCTGGCGCGGCACCGAGCTCCTGGTCAAGTTCTCGAGCGGATTGCGGCTGTGGCTGCCGACGCGGCGGCTGCGCCTGCTCTCGAAGCTGGACGACTCCCTCCTGGGCAGCGCGGGTGCGGGACTTGAGGCCATCGACCGCATCCAGGCCCTGCGGATGGTCGAAGCGTTCCGGCTGGGCATCGTGCCGCACCAGGACGTCGAGGCGTTCACGTTCGGCCGGGCCCGGCAGGTTGAAATCATCGGCGGTGCGCTCCGGCAACTGGAGCGCGGGCAGGGCGACGTGTTCATGGTCGAGGGCGAGTACGGCACGGGCAAGACGCATATCCTCGAGTACGCGCACCACCGCGCCCTGGCCGCGGGAATGCTGACGAGCATCTGCCAGTTTGACCCGAGCGAGGTCAGCCCGCACCGGCCCAAGCGGGTGTACCGCGAGATCGTCCACAACCTGCGCTACATCAAGGACGGCCGCGAGCACGGGTTTCGCGACCTGCTGCAGGCGGCGATGGAACTGGACATCGCGGACCATGTGTTCTTCGGGCCGGCGCTGGACCGGCTGAAGCGGATGGATCGCGGCACCCTGCAGGCCGAGGTGCTGTGGCAGTGGGTCGAGGGCGAGAGCACCAAGGAGTACGCGACCGAGCGCAGGAGCCCATACCGCGTGCGCGGCGGGCAGCGCATACCGGCGCTGTACGATTTCTCGACCGCGGCCGACCTGTACTGCAACATCCTGTCGGGCATCTCGTGGATGGCGCGGCAGCTCGGATTGAAGGGCTTTGTCCTGCTCATCGACGAGGCCGAGACAGTGACGCGGCTGTGGGACATCATCTACCTGACCAAGAGCGTCAACTTCATGGACGGGCTGGTGCGCACGGCCCAGGCCGACCCGGACCTCAAGCGCGTCAACAGCCGGATGATTCACAACCAGGTCAGGCCGGTGCCCTACATCTACAGGGAACCGTCGCTCTTGCTGGTGTTCGCGACCACGCCCAGCCCGTACGACTACGCCTACATCAAGCTGGCCAACCGCATCAAGCACCGCATCGAGCTCGAGCCGCTGGACGACCGCGCCCTCATCGAGGCGTTCAGCGCGCTGGTGATGATTTACTCGCGCGCCTACCCGGGATTCGAGCTGACCGAGCTGGAGCAGAAGAAGCTCCTGCGCGACGCGGGACGGCACAACGTCGAGGGCGTGCGCGCGTTCATCAAGTTCACGGTCGAGGCGCTGGACGTGGCGCGCCTGCGGCCGCGCCGGCTGGCAGTCCTCCAGTGACCGCCCGAGAGATCCGGGCCGCGCTGCGCCGGACCTGGAATCCGTTCTTCTCCCGCTTCGGCAACCTGACCGAGGTGCAGCTTGCGGCCATCCCCGCCATCCTCGAGGGCCGCAACACCGTGGTGATATCGCCGGCCGCGTCGGGCAAGACCGAGGCGGTCGTCGCGCCGGTGGTCGAATCGCTGCTGCCGGCCCGGCCGAACCGGCTGGCCGTGCTCTACGTGTCGCCGACAAGGGCCCTGGTCAACGACCTGTTCCGCCGCCTGAGTCCGGCGTTCGAATACCTCGAACTGCCGCTGGGCAGAAAAACTGGTGACCATCCCGCGATCGACGAGAAGAAGCTGCCGTTCCTGGTCATCACCACGCCAGAGTCGCTGGACTCGCTTCTGTGCCGGCACACGCGCGTGTTCCGCGACCTGGGGGCGGTGATACTCGACGAGTTGCACCTGCTGGACAACACGCCGCGCGGGGACCAGTTGCGCGTGCTGCTTGAGCGGCTGCGCCTGGTGAACCCGCAGGCGCGCTGTCACGCGCTGTCCGCGACCATCGACGACCTCGACATCGGGGCGCGCTACTTCCCCGACCCGCAGGTGGTGCAGGTGCAGAGCCGGCGCGAAATCGAGAGCCGGCTCGAGCCGATGGGCGACGACTGGCCGCAGAAGACCGTGACCGCGCTGGCCCGGTCGGGCTGCCGCAAGGTGCTGTGCTTCTTCAACGCCCGGTCGAGCGCCGAGGCCGCGGCGCGCCAGCTCGACCTGACGCCGTTTTCCGGCCGGACCTGGGTGCATCACGGCTCGATGAACCGCGAGCAGCGCGAGACGGTCGAGGCGGCGATGAACCGCGAGAAGACCGGGCTCCTGTGCTGCACCTCGACGCTGGAGCTGGGCATCGACATCGGCGACATCGACGCGGTGGTGCTGGCGCGGCCGCCGTTCAACGTGTCGTCGCTGCTGCAGCGGCTGGGCCGGGGCAACCGGCGTCGCCAGTCTTACCTGTTCGTTCTCGGGCTGTACGCGGACCCGTGGGAGAAGCTTCTGTTCGAGACGTTCCTCGACTGCGCGCGCGAGGGCCGGCTTTTCGAGAAGCGCTACACGCCCGGGGTGGCTGTGCTGCCCCAGCAGATACTTTCTTACCTGTTCCAGCGCCGGCGCATCGGCACGACAATGGATTCGCTGTACCGCGTGCTGGCGCCGGTCGCCGACCGGACGCGGGTGAACGAGGCGTTCCGGCACCTGGTCGACCGCGGGGATGTGGTCGCGGCCCGGGCCGGCATCTACCAGTGCGGGCCGGCCGCAGAGAAGGCGGTCGAGCTGGGCAAGATTCACTCCAACATTCAGGACAAGACCTTCGGCGAGTACAAGGTCATCGACGTGACCACGCACCGGCACGTCGGCACGGTGTTCTACTTCTTCAAGCACTTCACGCTGGCCGGGCGGTCGTGGGAGCTGGTCAAGGAGAACGCGGCCGAGAAGACCCTGCTGGTGCGTCCGCTCGGCGATTTCTCGACCAACACGAAGGTGTTCGAGGGAACGGGAACGGGCGGGTACTCCTACCGGCTCGCGCCGGTGCTGAAGTCGCGGCTGTTTCCCGAGCTGGGCGAGCGCGAGTTTCCCTGTTTCCGCTCCGGCGGACAGATGCACATCCTGCACCTGCTGGGCGCGACTTACGGCTACATCATCTCCACGGCGCTCGCCGAGCAGGGCGTGGACTGCTCGGACGTGGACGGGAAGCTCCTGGTCGTGCGCGGGCCCGAGGCCAGAGGCATCCGCGACGAGTTCCCGGTGCCGCAGATGTCGGCGGTCAAGGATGTGGTCGAGCGCAACCTCATCCGGTTCGAAGACAGCCTCGGCTCGGGCGCGTTCTTCCGGTCCCTGCCGCGCGAGTTGCAGATCGAGGACCACCTGCTCGCTCTCGACGCGGCCGGACTCCTTCAGTTCCTGGCCGGCCTGCGGCTCGTGCAGCTCGCCGCGGATGACGTCACCGGCCGCATCGCGCGCCGGGTCGGCGGGAAGGCGTGAGCGTGCGACCGGTTGACAGCCGGGCGCGGGCAACTAGCTTCTCCTGATGCGACGCCTGCTTGTCGTGGCCTACTACACGCCGCCGCTCGGGCTGTCGGGTGTGATGCGGGTGACCAAGCTGTGCAAGTACCTGCCCGAAGCCGGGTGGAAGCCACTGATCCTCACGGTCAAACCGGTGGCTTACTACCATTACGACCCGGCGCTGCTCGATGACCTGAAGGAGTCGCGGTTCTACCGCACCGACAGCATTGATCCCAACCGCATCTTCAACCTGCTGCGGTCGAAGGCGAAGCATCTGCGCCCGGCGCTGTCCAGGGGAATCGGGCGCGGGCCGCGCCTGCTGAACGCCCTGATGTTCCCGGACTCCAAGGCCGGGTGGTTCCCGTTCGCTTCGCACATCGGCCGACACATCATCGACGACCAGAAGCCGGCCGCCATCTTCGCCACCGCGCCGCCGTTCACTGCGCACCTGCTCGGTGTGCGCTTGAAGGCGCACGGCCACATTCCGCTGTGTTCGGACTATCGCGACCCGTGGCCGACCGGATTCGCCCTGCCGCCGCGCCACCAGCGCGCGGCATTGCGCCGGCTGCGGCGCTGGGTGGTCGAACACTCCGACCTCGTGCTTGCGGTCAACGACGGCACTGCGCGCCAGGTCGGTTCGGGCGTCGAGGTCCTGCCCAACGGGTTCGACCCGGCCGAATTCGAGGTCGAGCCGGCCGGCCTTGACGGCGAGAGCATCGTTCATGTCGGCAATGTCTGGGGCAATGAGGTCGAGCTGCTGTCGCTCGTCGAGGCCCTGCGTGCGCGGCCCGGGACAAAGCTGTACCTCGCGGGCCGCGTCGGGCCCCAGCTCAGGCGCGCCTTCGCCGCCGAGCCGCGGGTGAAGCTGCTCGGCACGATACCGCATCGTGATGCCTGCGCCCTGATGAAAGGCGCGACCGCGCTGCTCTACGTCGGCAAGCCGGACCAGCCGGTCGGCCTCAAGCTGTACGAGTACCTTGGCGCGCGCCGGCCGATTCTTGTCTGGGGCAGGGGACAGGACGAGGCCGCGGCAGTGGTGCGCGAGACCGGCGCGGGCATCGACTGCGCCGACGACCCGGCGCGGCTGTCTGCGGCGCTGGACGAGTTCGGGCGAGACCCGCAGCGCTTCGGCGCGGCCAGCCGCGAACGCTACGACCGCCGGGCCCAGGCGCGCTGGCTCGCAGACCGGCTCGAATCGCTGATCTAGCCTGTCGCATAACTTCCAGCAACAGGTTCCCCGTCCCTTGCGGGTCGGCAGCATTGGGTCGCGGGAGCCCGATCAGCGTTGTCCGGGGCAACGTCCGGCTTGGTCGGCCTGGGCGCGGGAGCGTGCGGACAGGCGCCAGGCGAGGACGCGGAGTTCGGCGGTGAGCTGGAGCAGGGGCAGAAGCCAGACTGCTTTGAGCCAGAACAGGCCGGAACGGTCGTGCTTGCGCAGGTAGGCGAAGAGCGAGCGGTGGGCCGCGCGGATCATCCGCGCCCGGGCCTTGCCCGTGCTGGCCCCGCGCTTGTGGAAGACGCGGACCGAGCTCAGGTAGAGAGTCTTGTGGCCGGCGTCGCGCATCCGGCGCGAGAGGTCGACGTCGTTGTAGAATATCGGGAAGCGTTCGTCGAACCCGCCGAGCTGTTCGAGCACGGCGCGGCGGATGAGCAGGCACGAGGCCATGGGCTGGTCGACAACAGCGTCGCGCTCGTAGTCAAACCCGCGCAGGAACCAGCGGTTGAGCGCGCGGCAGCGGGGAAACAGGCGCGCGAGGCCGGCGATTTCCCAGAGCACGCCCGCGGGAGTGGGAAACGAGCGGATCGAGTGCTGGGTCGAGCCGTCGTCGTTGACGAGTCGGGGCGCGACCGCGGCGATGTCGGGCCGCTGGTCGAGGCAGTCGGTGAGCCGGTCGATGGTGCCGAGTTCGAGCCGGGTGTCGGGGTTGAGCAGGAGGACGTAGTCGCCGGTTGTCGCGGCCAGCCCCTGGTTGTTGGCGCGGGCGTAGCCGTAGTTGTGGTCGCTTCTGACCAGGCGGACGTTGTGCCAGCCGGCGACGATGTCGGCGGTGCCGTCGCGCGAAGCGTTGTCGACGACGAGCACCTCGAAGTCGGCGCCGTAGTTGAGCGTGGCCAGACACTGCTCGATGTCCTCGGCGCTGTTCCACGTGACGATGATGACGGAGAGTTTCACAGGAGAGAAGCGACAGGCGACGGCAGACAGGTGTCGATTGCCTTGCCCACTGCGGGCCTTGCCCTACTCGGCCTGGGCGCGGTAGTAGTCGAGCAGGTCAGAGAGGGTCTGCTCGAACGGTATGACAGGCTGCCAGCCGGTCGCGGCGTGAAACTTGTCCGGGGAGCCGGTGAGCACCGGGATGTCGCGGCCGCGCAGCATCGCGGCCGCGGTGCGCACCTCGACCGGCACCCGGGCCCGGGACCGAAGCAGCTCGACGCCGTCGCGGATGAGCACGGGCCGGCCCGAGGTGACGTTGTAGGTTTCGCCCGGGGCGCAGTGCTGGAGCGCGAGCTCGTAGGCGACAACGATGTCTCGGACATCCGTGTAGTCGCGCCTGACCTCGAGGTTGCCCATCTCGATGAGCGGGTCGCGGCGGCCGGCCTCGACCTGGGCGATGGCATGGGCGACCTTGGGGAAGACGAAGTTGGGGGCCTGGCCCGGCCCGGTGTGGCTGAACGGGCGCAGGATGATGCACTGAATGCCGTGGGCGCGATGGTAGAACCGGGCGATGTCCTCGGCGGCCTGCTTGCTCAGGGCATAAGGCGAGAGCGGCAGTTCGGGCGCGTCCTCCTCGAGCGGCTTGCCGACGTTGGAGCGGCCGTAGACATCGGCTGAAGAGATGACCAGAACGCGGCAGTCGCGTTCGAGCTGGCGGACGGATTCGAGCAGGTTCAGCGTGCCGGTGGCGTTGATGGTCCAAGTCTCGGATCCGCGCGTTTCGGAGGTGGCGACCGATGACAGGCCGGCGAGGTGGACAATCCAGTCCGGCTCGGAAGCGCGAACCAACAGGCGCAGAAGCGGAAAGATTCGGACGTCGCCGTGGAGGAGCCGCGCGGGCAGGCCGGCAGGCGGCTCGGCGTAGTGGATGCCGACGACGTCGTGGCCGGAATCGCGCAGCCGGCGGGCAAGATGCCCGCCGACAAATCCTTCGATGCCGGTTATGAGGACGCGGCTCACACGCGCGCGCGCCAGTACTCGAGCAGGTCGTTCATCGTCTGCTCGAACGAGTAGCGACGGGTCCAGCCGGTCTCGCGTTCCAGTTTGGCCGGGTCGCCGATGAGCAGTTCGACATCAGAGGGGCGCATGCGCTTGGGGTCGGGCTCGACCGTGACCTTTGCGCGGGCGATGCTCAACAGGATGTCGAGCATCTCGCGGATGCGGTAGCCCTTGCCTGTGGCGATGTTGTAGACCTCGCCCGGGATGCCTTTCTCGAGCGCGAGGTAGTAGGCGACGACCGTGTCGCGGACGTCGGTGAAGTCGCGCACCGCCTCGAGGTTGCCGACGTGGATGACCGGGGGCCGCTTGCCCTTCTCGATCTCGGCGATCTGGCGGGCGAAGTTGGAGGTGACGAAAACCTCGCCGCGGCGCGGGCCGGTGTGGTTGAACGCGCGGGTGCGGATGATGAACATGCCGTAGCTCTGGTGGTACTGGTAACCCATCAGGTCCTGCGCGACCTTGGAGACGCCGTAAGGGGAGAGCGGCCGGAGCGGGTTGGTTTCCTTGATGGGCGTCTCGTCGGGCAGGACCATGCCGTATTCCTCGCTCGAGCCGGCGATCTGGATACGGGTGTCGCAGCCGACCGCGCGCACGGCCTCAAACAGGTTGGACTGGCCGAGGATGTTGGTCGTCAGGGTCTCTGCCGGCGCGACCCAGGACATCGGCACGTAGCTCTGCGCCGCGAGGTGGTAGACCCGGTCGGGCCGGATTTCGCGGATGACATCGGTCATCGCGGTCTGGTCGCGGATGTCGCAGGCGTGCAGGTGGACCCGGCTGCGGATCGCGTCGATGTGCTCGGTGCGGGCGCGCCAGCGCAGGATGCCGTGGACTTCGCAGTCGCCGCGCTCGAGCAGGTACTCGGCGAGGTGGGAGCCGGCAAAGCCGGTGATGCCGGTTATGAGGCACTTCATGTTATCTCCGGTTGTGAAACAAGCCGCCGCGCGGGGACTAGGCCTTGGTGACCTTGCCCGAGCGCAGGCAGCGGGTGCAGACCCAGATGCGGCGGGTGGTCGAGCCTTCCTTGGCCTTGACCCGCTGCAGGTTCGGTTCCCAGGTCCGCTTGGTGCGGTTGTTGGCGTGGCTGACGTTCATCCCGACCACGCCGACCTTGCCGCAAATCTCGCAATGTTTGGCCAACGTTCCTCCAGTGCGGTTTATTGCCGCTGAGAGGATAGCGGGGAGAAGGGCAGTGTCAACCCGGGGTAAAGACCGCGCTCAGCGGCCGGCGGGCAGGAGCACGAGCCGCTGTACGCCGCTGTCCGAGCGGACGAAGTGCACGCCGGGACCGGGACTGGAGACGCGGCGGCCCAGCGCGTCGTAGAGCCGCAGCCCGGGCCGGGCGGCAAGCCGCGCCGCGTTGAGCAGTGTCGCGGCCGGGGCAGGCAGTGCCGGCCGTGCCTGCGGCTCGGCCACGGCGACGGGCAGTGTCGCGGCCGGCACGCGCAGGCAGAGGACCGGGTTGGTGCTGGCCGGGCCCTGGCCCTGCTCGGAGAAGCCGGCAACGCTGTCGGCGAAGCAGGTGACTATCAGTGTGTCGGCCGCGTTCTCGGCGATATAGGGGAAGCGCTTGGACGAGTTGTCGGGCAGGGTGAGCCGGGCCGGCGGGCCCCAGGTGATGCCGCGGTCGGTCGAGCGCGCGGCCCAGATGTCGGCGCGGGCCAGGCCGGTCAGCGGCTCGATGTTGCCCGGGTCGAACTGCTCCCAGACCGCGTAGCGCTCACCGGTGCGGCGGTTGATGCCGATGCTCGGGCGGCAGGCGGCGAGCGCGTTGTCGCCGCAGCGGACCGAGTCGGGCAGCGCGAACTCGTGGATGCGGCTCCACGCCGGCGTGTTGTACGGGCAGTAGTGCCATATCTCGACGCGGTTGGGATTGGCGCCGTCGTAGAACTCGGCGACGAGATGGATGCGGATGCTGTCGTAGGCCGCGCTGCCCGAGAGCAGCGAGCGGTTGAGCGCGGAGGGAACCGAGTCGGACAGAGGCACCGTGGCGTACCAGTTGGCGCCGTTGTTGGGCGTCTGCTTGAGATAGAGCCGGCCGATGCTGTCGCCGCGGGTCACGGCCCAGATGTAGCCGTAGCGGCCCGACTGCTTGGACACGCCGAGGCCGAACGCCGGGAACGGGCCGATGTATCCGATGCGGTAGCCGCCGAGAAAGGCGCGGTAGTAGAGCGTTTCGTTGCGGACCGCGGCGAACTTGGTATACCCGTAGTTGGCCGCACCGACCAGCGATGGTCGGAAGCCGGTGCCGAGGCCCGTTTCGACGAAGACGCCGGCGCCGCGGCCGGTGTCGGTGAAGACGGATGCGGCCGGCAGCGCGCGGTAGAGATAGTCGGCCGATATGTAGGCGCGGCCCCGGCTGGCGTCGTAGTCGAGACAGCCAAGGTTGCGCGGCTCGGGGTTGACGACGACGCCGTTGGGCCAGCGCCACTCGCCGCGGCGCGGCCGGTAGTTGTAGCGAATGTCGCCGATGCCGTCTTTCCAGCAGGCGTGCGTGCCCGAGAGCGAGTCGTAGGCCACCAGCCGCAACGCCGGTCCGTTGGCCTGGCGGTCGCGCGTGGTCCAGCCGATGGTGTCGACCGTCAGGGACGGGGCAGCGGCGGCAAAGACCGCGGCAAGGGCGAGTGCGCGGAGCATCCACTGACTATAGAATTGCCCGCTTGCGCGGTCAAGGCGCGGCCGGCTGCGGCTGTCGAGAAACGGCAGTGAAGCCGCGCCTTTGTTGACCATCGGGCCTCGCTCCGGTAGAATTATTCCGATACTCCAACCCCGGGTTGCGGCTGACTGGCCAAGAGAGGGCCGCGCGCGGGGATATTGAATGCACAAACACGAGCATCATGGCATCTACTGAGATCAAGTTGGGCATTGCCGTGCGGCAGGTCGACGCCGCGCTGTCGGTTGAGGCGCTCGGCTACCCGGGCAAGCTGCCGGCCAATCACTCGGCCGCGCTGTCCGGGTGGCGCTGCCGCCTGCGCAACCACTTCGGGACCCTGATATCCTACACGCAGGACGAGTTCGCCGCGCTCTCGCCCCTGCAGAAGCACCTCGAAACCTACCGCGCTCAGGCCGAGGCGCTGCTCGCCTATTCCAAAGCGGGCGGGACCCAGCTCGCCGACATCGAGCTTGCGTTCCTCACGCAGCGCGCGCTGGGCATCCTGCCCGGCAACGAGGGCGACCGTTTTCTGGAACTGGCGACCGCGCCCGAGTTCTCGCCCCACTACCTGACCAGCGCACCCGACCGGTTCCTGCGCGGCATCGGCGAGGTCGAGGCCGAGATGGGACTGGCGACCGCGCTCGGCTATGCCTGCCTGCTGATGGCGGGCGTGCGGCCGCACGAGGACCTGCTCAAGTACGGCGACCGCATCGAGGAGCTGTTCGAGACGGTCACAGAAACCGACGCCGCGGCCGACATCCTCGAAATGATGGGCGAGGGCGGCATCAATACCCTGCGCCACGAGCAGAAGGCCAAGCTGCTCAAGGTCGTGCGCGACACGCTCTGGCGGCGCTCATCGCAGCGCCAGGGCCGCGCGTTCCTGCTGACCCAGGTCGTGGACGGTTACCTCGGGCTGCGGCCGGGTGGCATCGGCGACGACCTCGGACTTTCGATATGCGATGCAATCATCGCGGCCAAGCTCGGTCTGCCGGTGCAGTTCGTCGAATCCGGCGGCAAGGTGCTGCTGGAAATCGGCGGAGCAGCCGGCACGGTCGCGGTCTGGGACCCGTTCAACCGCAACGCCGAGCAGCGCGCGTCCGACGCCCGGCGGCTGAGCCTGGCTGACGTGCTGGTCCTCGGCTACACGCGGATGGCGCGCGGCTACGCCAACTACAAGCAGTTCGCCAACGGCGCGCGCGTCGCCAACTGGGTGCTGGGGATGCGGCCCAACCAGGCCGAGGCGCACCAGATACTCGGCCAGTGCATGCTCGGCGAGAACCGACCGAAAGAGGCGATCGAGCACTGCGGCCGGGCATTGCAGCTCGACCCGAGGATGGCCGACGCGCTGGTCGTGCAGGGCAACGCCTACAGCGTGATGGGCCGCTGGCCCGAGGCGGTCGAGCACTACCGCAAGGCCATCGACCGCCGGCCGGGCTATGCCGAGGCCTACAACAACCTCGGCCTCGCCCTGCAGCGTTCGGGCGAGCTGAGCAAGGCGGCGAGCGCCTACCGCGAGGCGGTGCGCACGCGGCCCGACTATGTCGAGGCGCTCTACAATCTCGGCAACCTCTATCTCGAGCGCGCCCAGTGCGAGCCTGACCCGCGCCGGGGCATCGGCGAGGCCGCGACCGAGTATCACCACGCGATTGACGCTTACCGCGAGGCGGTCAAGCTCGCGCCGAACTTCGCCGCGGCGTGGTACAACCTCGGGCAGGCCTACTTTGGCCGCAAGGAACTGCAGCAGGCGCTGTCTTCGTACCAGGCCGCGGTCAAGGCCAACCCCAAGCATGCCGGGGCCTGGCACAACATGGGCATAGTGTACCGCGACCTCGGCCAGCCGGACAAGGCGGTCGAGGCCATCGAGAAGGCGGTCACGCTGAACCCGATTCTGCTCCGCTAGCTCTCCCTCGACAACCCGGCCGGGGCAGGACTTTGCGGCACCGGCCGCAACCCGGAGCTCATCGACCTTATCCCGCTCAGGGCGTTCGACATTAGGGAGCCCGGGGCGCAGGGTGGGCTTGACTCCTCGGGATATTGACAAGTCCGGCGGGCGAATTAGAGTACGGGCAGAGGTTACAGGGTGAAGCAGTCAACATCGGCCATTGCGGCCATCCTTCTCCTTGGCGCGCTGACGAGCGCGCGGGGGCAATATCTCGAAGCGACGATACCGGTCGGCGACTCGCCGATCTGGCTATTCTGGAACCCGCTGAGCAACCGCGTCTACTGCTCGAATACGCAGGACGGGACCGTGACCATCATCGACGGCGGCACCAATGCCGTGCGCGCGACCATCAACGTAGCAGATTACCCCGGCAAGTACGCGCTCGCCACGCGGTACAACAAGGTTTACTGTTCGTCCGGCGAGAGCAATCGCGTGAACGTCATCAGCGGGTCGGGGGACAGCGTCTTGAAGCGTGTCAGGATGTACGACTACCCTGATGAGATGGCGTACTCAGAGACGCGCGACCTATTGTATGTCAGTCGCTCCGACACTAACCTCGTGGACGTGCTCGATGCATCGGCCGATACGGTCGTTGCCCGGATCGAGATGACGCCGGCCAACTGGACTCCATTAGCATGGAATCAGGTCTCGGGCCGGCTGTTCTATGCCAACCAGTCCGAGAGGTACGCGGCGGTCGTCGATTGCAGCACTAACACGGTCGTGCGCAGGTGGCCACTGGAGACCGACGTCTGGGGGATGCGTTGCAGTCCCCGCAGCGGGACGGTCTATGTGGCGTGCAGGTACCTGCTGTACGTCTTCAACCCGGAGGGTGACTCCCTCCTAGCGCGAGTGCTGCACGAAGTCTACGCGCCTTGGTCGCTCGTCTACTACCCCGCCTTGAACCGGCTCTACGTGCTGGACTTCAGGTTCGGCCCTGCCTTCGTCCTTGACTGTGCCACCAACACAGTGGTAGACACCCTGCCGAGCATGGAGGCAAATGACGCGGTCTGCGACACCCTCCGGGGCAAGCTCTACGCGATAGACAGGTCGACTCACCAGGTCCTGGTCTACCGCTTGGCCGACGGTGCTCTCCTGCGCAGTATCCAACTTGGCCGCTACCCAGGCCAGATGGCGTGGAATCCCGTCGACTCGCGCGTCTATGTATCGGACCAGCTGGACAATGTGGTCTATGTGATTCGGGACACGACGGCGCCCGTCTTGGAAGAGGCCAAGGTCGCCGTGGCGCGGCGCGCGGGCAGCCGCATCGTGCGCGGCGTGCTGGAGATGGCAGACGGAAGTCGGCAGACAGCAGACGGGGAGTTCCTGCTCGACGCGGCCGGGCGCAAGGTCGCGGAGCTGCGGCCGGGCCCGAACGACGTCAGCCACCTGGTCGCCGGGGTCTACTTTGTCCGCCGCCTCGGCCAGGCCGAGCCCGCCGACCTAGAGCGTGTGCTGCTGGTGCGATGATGTCACGGCTGGCCGGTCGACGAGTACTGCCACAAGGAGGTGAACCACTCGCAATCTAGATCCGGGGTGGGCCTGTTCGGCCAAGCTGTTGGGACTTGAACGGAGGAATCAGTGACGAAACAGAAGAGGGTGTACAGCTTAGTGACGGTCTGTCTTGCCATCTTGCTGGCGGCCGGGGTCGTCAGAGCGAATCGAACGGTGGACATATGGGGCGGCGAAGGGGAGGATTACGCTGTCGACGTTGAATTCGACGACCAGGGGCGGGCCTAAGTTCTCATCTACGATGAGGACCCTGACCTGAAGAAGCGCCCGGACGACCCTTCCGACCTGGTCATCCGCAGATACGTGAGGGACCCATCAAACAACGAATGGACCGGCGAGGAGTGGTGGCGCTTCCTCGACTTCGATGACTGCGACGACCAACCCATGAAGTTGCTGGTCACCAAGCGGTCGTCGAGCGGCGACATTGTCGCATATGTGGCCTACGTCTCCACCGACAACTCAGCCGCGCCTCCCATCAGGGAATGCCGCGTTGCGTGCGTATGGGAGGGGACTCCGGGCGGAGAGTGGCACCTGCCGTTCATCGAGAATAACCAAGACCGGTGCGAGGTCGTGGACATCGCGCTGCACCCCGTGCCGAGCACCGACGTGCCCGATGTGGCCGTGGCAGGGAGGACGGTCGACGGGGCAGACTACCTGGTCGCCTCATGGCAATTCAATGGGACCGTACGCTGGTGCGCGTCGCTGGACAACGACGGCGCGGTTGACGTCTGCGTAGCCGTGAGCGCAATCGACGCAGTCGGTGAGATTGGCTCGGGGGTCGCCGTGACTGGTTCAACGCGGGAGGACGCAGTCGGCCCGGCCGATTTTTGGTCAGTGATGCTGGACGGCGACAATGGGAGTGTGCTGTGGGATGAGACGTTCGGCGAGTCGGGCGAGAGCGAGGTTCCGATCGACATCATCTGCAGCCCGGAGTGCGAGGCGGTGTTCGTGGCAGGCACTGCGCCCGACGACAACGACGACGATGATGCCGCCATCGTCATGTATAGCGCCCTCAACGGAGACGAGTGGGACGACGTGCAGTTCGGCCTGTCCGGTGGCGCTGAGACGTCGATCGACGACACGCCGCTGGAACTGGTGCTCAACGGCACTGGCAACAACAAGAACCTGTGCCTGCTGGTCCAGCGGGAAGACGACGACGGCATGAAGGCCATGGTTGTCCGCTACGGGCCGTCCGGCGATGACCTGGAGTTTCAGTGGTCGCGGGCAGCGTCCCAGGAGGACGAAGTCGAGGCAGTCGGCGTGGCCGTCGACTCGCGGGGCTATACCTGCCTGGCCGCGAACTACTCCGGAGACGAGGAGTACGTGCTGCTTCAGCCGTACACGGTCGACGGCGACATAGGACAGTGCGGGGTCTACTGCGGCGACGATGCCGAAGCCAAGGCCGTGGCGAGTTATTACTCAGCAAGCGCGAACGCCGACTCCGCTTACTGCGTTGCCGGCAGCGAAGATGACGACGCTCTCATCGTTCTTGGCGACCTGCTGCTACAGTGGGCGTGGACCGAGCTCACACCGATGTCCGTGGCTCCGAGCGGTAGGGCGGTCAAGGCAGGTGGATGGCTCGCCTACGATGCGTCAGGGGACAGGACGTACGCCGCCAAAGGCAACAAGAAGGGCGACTTCTACGTCTTCAACAACGTCACCGGCTCTTGGACGCCGTTGACTCTCATTCCACCGGGCCCCGAGGGCAAGCCTCCGGCCAAAGGCTGCGTCGGGGCCGTCGGCGACGACGGCCAAGTCTACATGGTCAAGGGAAACAACACGTGCGGCTTCTGGCGGTACGACATCGCGTCGGACTCCTGGGTCCAGCTCGCTGATGTGCCGCTGGGGGTCTCCAACAAGCGGGTGAAGGGCGGCTCCGACCTGGTCTATGTGACGGGCGATACTGACTTCGTCTACCTCTTGAAGGGTGAGAAGCGCGAGTTCTACCGCTACAACACCATCACTCTCGCGTGGGAGTTGCTGACCGATGTACCGGCTGACGAGAGGTCCAAGTGCAAGAAGGGGTCATGGCTGGCCCTGGACGAAGCCAGCGCTGCAATCTACGCGCACAAGGCCGAGTACAGCCAGTTCTACCGCTATGACCTCGACCAGCAGGCCTGGGCAGATGTGGAACTGACGCCGATGCCGCTCTACTGCGGCCAGACCGGGAAGTCGAAGAAGCTGAAGGAGGGCGGTTCTGCGGCTTTTCTGGACGGCAGCCTCTTCGCGCTGAAGGGCGGCAACACGACCGAGTTCTTCGAGTACGTCCCGGCAGATAACTTGTGGTTTGAGCGCGACACGATGCCGTCGTACGGCAGTACCGGGCGCAAGAAGCGGGTCAAGGGCGGCGGGGGCATCGTCGCCTGTGAAGGGGCGCTGCTCGCCTTGAAGGGGAACAACACCCTCGAACTGTGGCGCTACGGCCCGACGGTCGTGACCGACGGCCCGGTCGCCTCGTACCGTAGGCTCGCGGCCAACGGGCTGGGCGGCCCAAAGGGCTCCGCGGACGGCACGTTTGGCGAGGAGAGCTTGTTCGTTGGCGACGTAGCTGAACGCCCGCGGTGGAACGCGACCGGCACGGCCGTGACCTACTTCCGTGAGGATAGCCTCGGGTATAGTCAGGTCTTTGTTGTCGCCGACAAGGTCGAGACGCAGCTCACCTTCGAGCCGACCGACTGCGAGAACCCGGTGTTCAGGCCCTACGGCAGCGAGGTAGCGTTCCAGATGTACGACACGACCACGGAACGATACCAGATTTGCTTCATCAACAGCAGCTTCGGGACGGCGGCCGGCAGGGCCGAGGAAGTCGAGGCCGGCGAGGCCGCTTCAGCCGACGCCGAGACCGCGCCCGGCGCTGGGGCCGGGTTATCGGCCGAGAACACTGCCCCGGCCATCACCGCCATGCCGGTACGCGCCCGGCCGCGGGTCACCGGCGGCAGTTCCTCAAGCACCATCTACCAGCTCACGTTCGACGACCGCGACCATGAGAACCCGGAGTGGTCGCCCGACGGCGAGTGGCTGGTCTGCTCCGTTGATGATACAACCGGGTACGTGCAGCTCCTCCGCGTCAGGATGGACGGCAGTTGCGAGGAACAGCTCACCTTTGACGAGGCCGACCACGAATGGCCCAAGTACCTGACCGATGAGAGGATAGTCTACCAGCACGGGCCGGA
>CBFGIY010000006.1:0-52577 GCA_965648935.1 Caldifarciminota bacterium | reverse complement strand
CGCCGGCTGCCCCAAGGCAGCCGGCGCAATGGCTGAAGAACGGCCTAGAAGAAGAACAGGTCGTTGAAACCCATTGTCAGGCCGAGCGACGCCGCGAAGTTCGAGGTCCGGATGCTGCGCCGCCGCTCTTCCTCAAGCAGGCCTGACTCAGGTCCGAGTTCGGTGACCAGCCTGCCGCCGGACAGCCGCATCTCGCCCCGCACGATCAGGCCGCGCACGAGCGGCACCTCAGCGCCGAGCATCATCCCGAGCCCGCTGCCGAAGCCCTGCGCGCGCACCAGCGAATCGCCCTGCGGCAGGCACAGGCTGCCGAAGGACGCAGAAACCAGCAGCCCGGCGTAAGGCGTGACCGCGCTGTCCAGCAGCGGATAGGCATAGAACAGGCTCGCGCTGCCCGGCAGGAAGAGCGACACGGCATCCTGTTCGTCTTCTCTCGGTGTCATCGCCCACCAGCAGTCCAGGGCAAGGCTGCCGCCCACGCCGTAGCGCGACAGGGCCCGAATCTCGGCCCCGGGCGCGATGCGCGGACCGAACTCGGTCTTGAGTTCCTTGCCGGTCGGCGACCAGACGCCGACTCTGAAGAACACCGCGCTGCGGGCATCGACCCGTTCGGAAATCGAAGTCCCGATGCTGGCCGCGTCGGCCCGCGCGACGCACAGCGCCGCCGCCACGAGAACCGCGGCGCGAAAGAGACTCTTCAAAGTAGTCATCATATCACGTCAGTCGCGGAGTGATAATGATAACGACCTCGTTGTTGGTGACAAGCTTGCGCGTGTTGCTGAAGAAGAAACCGATTATCGGGATGCTGCCCAGCAGCGGTATGCGGCGCTGCTGGAGCTGCTCGTGGCGCATCACCAGACCGCCGATAACGAAACTCTCGCCGTCCTTGACCACGACCCGGGTGCGTGCGGCGCGCTTGCTGATTATCGGCAGATTGTCCGGGCCTGAGCCGACGACATCGCTGACGCGCGGCTCGGCATAGACCGTGATGTCGCCGTTGTTCGCCACGTATGGCGTGATCGTCAGCGACACTCCGTACTCTATCTTCTCAAGCCGGTAAGTCGGGTAGGCCCCGCCCGAGTAGAGCAACTGGTAGTACTGCTCCTTGCCGACGGCGATATCGGCAGGCAGGCCGTCGGCAGTGACGATGCGCGGGTTGGCTTTGATCTGCACCTTGCCGTCCTGCACCATCGCCTGCACCGAGGGCAGCATCGTGAAGCTCAGCCCGCCGAGCCGGCCGGTCAGTTTCTTGATCACCAGAGACAGCGTCGTATCGGCGATGCCGCCGATCCCGGTTATGGCGCGCAGCAGCGTGTCGGTGCCGGAGATGAGCGTGCCGCTCCAGTCCAGGCCCAGGCTGCGCCCGGCCTCGTTGGAAACCTCGAGCACCGTCGCCTCGATAGTCACCTGCCGCTTGGGCACGTCGATGCCGGCGAGGTCGCGGCGCACGGCTCGGATGATCTCTGGCGGCGCCGTCACGACCAGCGTGTTGGTCTCCGGCACGACCTTGACGTACGGCGCATAAGCATCGGCCAGAAGCTTGGCCGCATCGGCCGCGCGGATGTAGTTGAGCCGCAGCACCTCGCTCGAGGCCAGCAGCCGGAAAGCCGACCCGTCCGGGCGGACCGTGCCGACCACGTAATAGTCGCCGACCTGACGGAACGAGTAACCCAGCGGGTAGAGCAGCCTTGCCAGCGCATCCTCCAGCGGCGTGAAGCGCAGCTCGGCCGTCACCATACCGGTGACCGCGCCGTCGGTGATTATCTGCACCCCGGTCTGGGCGCTGATGTCGGACAACGCCTGCAGCAGGTCGGTTTCGAAGAAGACGTTGCTGACGCGCACCGTGTCGTAGCGCACCATCGGTACCGGCCCCACTGCCTCGCCCGCTGCGGGCTGTCCCCAGGCCGCGCCGGCGCAGAACAACGCCAGCGCGGCCAGGGTCCAGACCGAAGCAATCCGTACGATCAGTCGCGCCCTCATCGCTTCCCCACCTTGAATAGGCTGGACTGGGTCAGGCGCAGGTTCCTGCCGCAGTCAACAGAGATAGCCATCTTGTAACCCCCTTCAGGTAACGTTCGGTTGTACTTCCCGGTCAGCATGACCGTATCACCGGGCAGCACGGTGCCGCCCCCTTCCAGATCCATCGTCCCCACCGATTCGAAATCGTAGTCCTCGACGGCATCGGGCCGGGTCGCGCGCCAGATCGAAACCCGCGCGACAGGCGCAAGGTGCACTGCCCCGGTGTTCGCCAGGTGCAGTGCCATTCCCGTGTTCGGGTCGCCGGCGACCCCGGCAATTTCGGCCGAGCGCGCGAACTCGCCGTCAACGGTAATCATCAGGGGCACCGTGAGCGACGGGGCGGGCTTGCCATCCCGCGCCGCGGTTGAGTCGACCTGCTCGATGTACACGCAGCCGTACCGCCCCCCCACCACGTCGGCCGGCGGCGCGAATGTCAGGCGCAAGGACCGGGCCGCGCGCGGCGCCAGCGTGAACTCGGTCAGGTCCAGCGTTGTCCAGGCGCGGCAATCGAGCCCGGGTTCGGGCGACTCGGTCTGGTCGAGAGTGCCGTCGATGAAACCCTCCAGACCGGCCAGTGTCGCTTTCAACTGCACGGTTCGGTCGCTCTCGTTGCGCACTACCAAGGACCTGGTCCGGGTCGAGCGCGGCGGCAGGTTCATTTCCAGCCGTTCCGGGCTGGCCGAGACATCAAGCTGGGCGACGGTCTGCGCCACGTCAGCGACGCGCGCTTGCCTGCCCGAAACGAAGCTGACGCTGCCCTTCACCGGACTGCCCGTGCCCGCTGTCACCGCCACCTCCAGGTTGTAGCGCCCGCGGCGCAGCGGCGCGAGAATTGAGGTCAGGTTCACCTCGGCGCCGGGCAGAATCGACCCGCTGCCCAGCGGAAAAGACTTCACCCTCCGGCCCAGGGAGTCGCGCACCACAGCGTGGCCGCTAACCTCAAACCGGATGGGTCCTGTGTTGCGCACCAGTGCCTTGATGCCCAGGGCATCAGGCGGCAGATGCTTGGCGTAAATCCCGCCCAGTTCGGCGGGCGTGAGCACCTTCAGGTCGACCAGCTCGGCGCGGCTGCGCAGCATCCGGCCGCCGACCGTCAGGGCAAAGAAAGCCGGCATTCTCATCACCAGGCCCACCGCGGCCTCAGGGCCGCCGCTGCCCTTGGCAGTGTCCGAAGGCAGCATGTCGAACACGACCGCCCCGAAACGCGTGCCGGTCACGCTGCGGGGAACGGTTATGTCAATTGTGAAATCGCGCGTTTCGTTCGCTTCCAGCGTCGTGCGCACCGTGTCCAGCCCGAACCACTCGTGGCAGGACAGGGCGGTATCGGCCTCATCGACGATCTCGTATATGCCGTCCGGCCTCTGCCGGAACGGCGCGGCGAAGTAGCGCAGCGGTCGGGTCACCGGCAGTTCGTTGGTGACGGTAATCACGACGCGCTTGCGCGCGCCTGCCGCCAGGTCCTCGATTATCGACTGCGGGGAAACAGTAATGCTGGCCGCGGCGGGCACGGTCGCCAGCGCCGCGGCCAGCAGTATTCTCCAGGCGGACGAACGCAACTAAGCGGGTCCTTTCGCCTCTTCGCGTTCAGTCATTCCGGGCTCACTGAAAAGGGAACGCGGGCATCCCGGCGTCGCCGACCTTGAACAGGCCGGTACCCGGGTCGATCCACGGACGCATGCACTGCAGCGTCGCGGTGATAGTCGCCCAGTTCGGGTCGACGTAGTCGGTCGGGCCGTTGCACGGGCTGACGCAGATCTTCGCCCAGATGTGCTTCTTCCAGCCGTTGTAGTGCAGCTCCTCGCTGTCCTGGACGTTGATGACCAGGTCGTTGAGGTTGGCGGCGGTGGTCCACAGGTTGCTGTTCGGATCCGGCGGGACATCGCCGTCGTCGCTCAACGCGTATTCGACCTCGATCTCCTGGTCGATCGTCTTGTTCGGGTCAAGGGGCCGCAGGTTGTCAAAGCCGCTGAACGTCACGGCCACGTCGTAGTTGCTGCGGAAGCCGAACTCGACGCAGTCGGTGATGTAGCAGCCCGGCTTGCGCACTGCCCAGTGGAAACCATCGGCATTCATCCAGATGATCATCCACTGCGCCACGCTCGCCTCGTGCTTGAGGGTCAGATTCCAGACTTGCTTGTTGCAGGAATCCTTGTAGTCGATCACATAGGACCAGGCGCGGGCGCGGGCCGCACGGTCGTTCATCGGCATCAGCACCCAGCAGCCGTCCACGAGCCTCCAGGCCTTCTTCTGCAGCCAGTGGCAGTCTGGCGACTCAGCCGCCATCACTGCGCCGGCGCTGAGAATCAGGGCCAGGGCGATTGTTACGAGCTTCACTTGTCCTCCTTGTTCGGTCCGGGGCACAAGCCCCTGTGTTGTACGGATTTGCCTTCGGACCTTTCGGGTCTGCGAGCCAGCGGTTGTCGGACTTCACACCCCCTTTCTCGCGCCCCAAAGCGCGAAAAAGCCAAGGACCACCCCGGACAGGTTCTTGCGGTCGTCTACCTAGAGATTGTCAATGGCAGGAGCTGCATAACCCCCGCATTGCCGGCCAGGCACCTGTCCCGAGGTCTGGCCGACAGCCCTCACAGGCGCGGTAATGTTAGCGCACCCCTTTTCGGCTGTCAAGCAAAAAAATACGCGCGCCCTGCGTCGGCAAGACGCTTGACCCTTGGCGCTGCTGCGTTACTCTGTCAGGTTCGCGAGTGAACCGCGACAGACGACCGGTGCGCCTGCGGGCGCAAACGGTTGCCGGCGACTTGGCCGGCACAGGGAAAGCCGTGCAACTCGGCTGCGGTCCCGCCCACTGTGAGCGGCGCTGAGTCCTGCCCGACGCCACTGGCAAGGCCGGGAAGGCGGCAGGATGAGCCGCGAGCCAGGAGACCTGTCTGTCGCTCTGGCCTCAGACTTGCGCGAAAGGAGCAAGAGATGAAGCTGGTCTGCATCCTGGCTGTCATTGCCGCTGTCGGCGCGGCCGCGGAACTCGAAGGCCGTGTGGTCGACGCTTGGACCCGCCTGCCCGTTCCCTACGCCGACATCCACATTCTCTCGACCGACCTCCGCGTGTCTGCCGACAGCGTCGGCCGCTTCTTTGCGGTTGTGCCGGGCGATTCGGCCGCGCTGGTCGCGTCGCGCATCGGCTACTACTCGAGCGAATGGTCGGGCCGAATCGGCCCGCGGCCCCTGACCCTGGCTCTCCGGCCCCAGGCATTGCATCTGGACGGCGTCACGGTCAGCGCCAGCCGCACGCCCCTGCCGTTGTATGCCTCCGCCCCGGTCAGCGTGATTGAACGCCGCGCCTCACCACCGGGTCGCCCGGCCGAACCGGCCGAGGCGGTTCGAACCATCGGCGGGGTCGAAGTGCGCGACTACGGCAACTATTCGTCGATCGGGCTGCGCGGCGCCAACGCCGAGCACACACTCATTGCTCTCGACGGCGTGCGCCAGAACTCGTCCCAGAGCGGTACGCTGGACCTCTCAACTCTCGCTCTGTCGTTTGCCGACCGGGTCGAGGTCGCGCGCGGCGCATCGTCGGCGGTCTTCGGCTCCGGCCCGGTCGGCGGCGTGGTCAACCTCGTCACGCCCGAGCCTGACCGGCTCTCGACCGAGGTCGCGGCCGGCCTCGGCTCATTCGGCCGTCGCAATGTGGACTTCCGCCACTCGAACTGGGTCGCCCCGGTCGGATACATCATCGCCGGCGACGTCTATACCGCGCGCAACGACTTCGCCTTCGCCGTCGGCGACAGCGCGCGCCGGCTGGCCAATGCCGACATCACGCGCGAGGCCCTGCTCGTCAAGGGACGCTACCAGTCCGGCCCCCACCACGCCAGCCTGCTCGGTGAGCTGGGCGCGGCGCGGCGCGGCGTGCCCGGCACAGTCCAGTTCCCTTCTGACAGCGCCCGGCGCGAGGACCTTCGCGGCCAGGTCATCGCCCGCTACTCGCTCCAGCCGACCGGCAACTTGCGCACCGACGCCCGGGTTTATGCATCCGAGACCTGGCAGAACTACCGCGACCCGGTCTGGGCGACCGACGACACCCATCGAATCTCGACCGGCGGCCTCGCGGTCGAGCAATTTTGGCAGGTGACCCGCAACATCGGCCTTGTCGGCGCGGTCGAGTACTCCGACGAACGGCTACAGAGCAGCGCGGTCGGGTCGCCCCGGCGCGGCGTCTGGGCCGGCACTTTCCAGTTTCGCGTCCAGGTCCATGGCTTCGACGTCGTTCACGTCTTCCGCTATGACCGTACCGTGAGCGAGGCGACGCCGCCCGATTCAGTGACTCTGCGCTCGACAACGGGCGCATTCAGCCCCAAGGTGATGGCCGTGTTCACCGGACTGCGCCCGCTGGAAGTCTATAGCGCTCTCGGCCGGGCCTGGCGCGCTCCATCGTTCAACGACCTGTACTGGCCGGCCGACGCCTTCACCTACGGCAACCCGAACCTGCGGCCCGAAACTGGCAGGTCAGCCGAGTTCGGCCTCGGCGCGGCCTTGAACAGAACATCACGATTCCGCGCCGGCGTGTTCTACAACGGTCTGGCCGACCTCATCCAGTGGCAGCCGGACAGCCTTTTCCGATTCCATCCGGTGAATGTCCAGCAGGCCGGCATACTCGGAATCGAGGTTGAAGGCCGGGTCGAATTGGGGCCGGCCGGGCTCGACGTGTCGGCAGCGTGGACCCGGGCGCGCTCCGACTCGCTCGCGCTCATCTACCGTCCGGAGCTCGCCGGTTCGGCCAGGGTCTTTGGCCGGTTGCCCTTGCCGGCGCTCTCGCCCGAGATGTGGCTCGTGGCGGCATACACCGGGCCGCGTTTCGCCGACCCGGCCAACACCGACACTCTGCCCGGCCACGCCCTCATAGACCTCGGCCTGAGGCTCAGTCCGCGCATCGGCCCGCTGAGCCTCGCTGTCGAGTCCGGCTTGCGCAACCTGCTCGACTCTCGTTACGAGACGACGCGCGGCTACCCGGCCCCGGGCCGGAACTGGCATTTGCGGATGGAACTGGGTATCTAGCGGGTACCGGCGCTCTCTGCCGCAGTGCTGGCCGGTCGAATCGGGCCGGCCGGACCTCTCAGTTCGGCGTGATATCCTGACTTCACACGCTCGAACTCCGGCATCAGCTTCGCCGGCACCGGCTCGGCGCGCGGCGGTATCACCTTCAGGGGATTCACCGCCCTGCCGCCCTGGAGGATCTCGAAATGGAGATGCGGCCCGGTCGAAAAACCGGTCGAGCCGACCCGCCCGACAAGCTGGCCCTGGCGCACGCGCCGGCCAGGACTTATCCCGGGCCCGTAGCTTGATAGATGGCCGTAGCGCGACCTCAGTCCGCTGGAATGCTGCACCTCGACGAACTTGCCGTATCCGCCGTTCCAGCGTGCCATCGTGACCGTGCCGTCGGCGATGCAGCTCACCGGCGTGCCGCTCGGCGCCCCGTAGTCCACTCCGGTGTGCGAACGCATTGTCCGAGTAATCGGGTGCCGCCGCATCCCGAAATGCGACGTCACTTGGGCATACTGCAGCGGCGAGCGCAGGACGGTCTTGCGCAACGACTGACCTTTGCCGTTGTAGTAATCCCAGTGACCGCTGGGTAAACGGAAGTAGTAGCCGTAGAAATCGCCGACCGCGCCCCGGTAGTGTACTGCCAGCACACGACCATTGCCGTAGGGCAAGGAGTCGACGTAGTAGCGGTCAAGCAGCAGCTCGAAGGTGTCGCCCTCCTGGCATTCGGTCAGGAAGTCAACCTCGTAGCTGAGGATACTCGCGAACTGAACAACCAGCCCGGGCGACTCGCCCAGACCGACCAGCGAGTTCCACAGCGAGCCCTTGATCGTGCCGCGCACGACCACGCGCAGCGTATCGACCGGCTTGTTCTCCCGGACCGCGCTCGCGCCGGCCGAATCAAGGCTCACGCGGTACCCGGTCGCAAGGTCCTTGTGGTAGACAAGCCCGGTCAGGACCAGCCCGCGGTAGTCGAACGTCACCGAATCGCCCGGCCGCATCATCCGGAAGTTGAAGTCGGTCTTGCCCAGCGCGGCATAGATGCGGTTGATGCACTCCTGCCCCAAACCGTAGCGGGCGAGGGCGCCGTTCAGCGCCTCACCGCCCTGTAGCCGCGTGCCGCCGACAAAGCTCGACTCGGCCGACGGCACATCGGGGCCGCACGGAATCCGGGGTCGGCGCGGCACGAGCAGCAGTGCCAGCAACAAGCCCGTCGCCACACCCAGCACCGGCAACAGCCAGCGCGCCGGCCGGGTCGGACCGGCGGGCGGCGGGGTCAGCGGTGCCTCCGGGCCGCCCACCTACTCGACCACCTCGATCTGCTCCGGATCCTTGACGATTATCTCGGGCGCGCCCTTGTACTCCTTGACCACGCCGGTCACGCGCACCAGCCGCTGCTTGTAGTAATCCTCTGGCGCGGGGGGAAACCGGCCAAGGTCTGTGGCGAAGACCGCGACCTTGAAGTGATTGCGGTAGTCCTGGTGGAAGTTCAAGAGCAGCACCTTGTCCGACCGGTAGGTGGCCACGACCCTGCCCGTCACCGTGACCAGCCGGTTCAGGTACTTGCCGGCCTCGTCGTAGGTGATGACCTTGATCCAGCCGTCACCGGTGTCGGAGCGCGCCGACTCGGCGGCGATGCGCTCCTTCAGAATCTTGACTGTCGGCGGGGTGAACACGTTGAACGACCACAGCCCTTTGCCGATGCGTGCCGCTGTTTCCTCGACGCGCTCAAGCGTGTCGCGCCGGCTCAGGCTGTCGTCGTAAAGCCGCACCGCGGCATAGCCGCGGCGCACCAGCTCGACATTCACGCAGGTATCGCCGACAAAGACCCAGCGGAGCAACCTGCCGAAATCGTCTTTGTCCCGCCGGTCTGACTCGAGGCGAACTGCTCTGCCCAGCACGAGCTTTTCGAGCATATCGCGGGCGATGTCGCCGCCCGGCTGGTAGCTCTCCGGGGCGTCGATTCCAAGCAGCCGCACGGCCTGACTGTCAGCAGTGAGAAAAGTGTCGCCGTCGTAGACCAGCACGACCCTGGCAGCTGGTGACGCGGCCAGCAAAGCTGAAACCAGCAGGAGGATCATCTTTGGTTTCCTTTCATCTCGGGAGTCGCCAAGCCGGACAACGGACACAGTCTAGCCGGCAGTCACGGTCAATCAACCCACGCTGCGTCATCCCAGTATCCAGATGCCAAAGGCCATCAGGGCCATCCCGGCGATCAGACCGATGACGCTGGCGTGCTCGTGACCGTACGAGTAGGACCCCGGTATCAGCTCGTCGAACGATATGAAGACCATCAAGCCGGCAACCGCGGCCAGCACGACCGCAAGCAGATGTGGCGTCAGTAGCGGCATCAGCAACGCCGCCGCAAGCAACGCGCCGGCCAGTTCGGAGGCGCCGGCCAGAAAGGCCCACAGCAGCGAGCGGCTGCGTGACCCGGTGGCGCAGAACACCGGCACGGCCACAGCCAGCCCTTCCGGAATGTTGTGCAGAGCCACCGCCCCGCCGATGGCGAGACCGAGGCCGCGGCTCTTCAGCGCGCCGGCGAACGTCGCCATCCCCTCAGGCAGGTTGTGGATGCCGATACCGATGGCAATCAACAGGCTGGAGCGCAGCAGGTTGATCTGCCGGCCGGGCTGCGCCGTCGCCGGCACGCAATCGGGATGGATCTTGAGTTCATGACCCTCTGTGACAAACACGTGCGGCACCGCGGCATCGATCAGGTACATCGCGAGCAGCCCGCCGAAGAACGCACCGACCGCGGGGAGGAACCCGACATCGGCAATGCCCGAGGGCAGCAGTTCTGCGAAGGAGACGAAAATCATCACACCAGCAGAGAATCCAAGACTGGCGGCCATCACCCGCGGTCCGGGCCGGCGCACCACCAGCGAAATCAGACCGCCAGTGAAAGTGGCCAGCGATGCGACTGCTGACAGCGCCAAGGCGAAGACAAAATCAGGTTTCATTCCTGCCCTTGGTCGGCTTTCGTGACTCCAACCCGCCGCAGCGACCAAGAAGGGAGCAGCCCCGACATCCTTTCTTCGTGCAGCGCGGCGCCGAATCCTCGCGCAGTTCGCGCTTGGACGGTCCCGGACGCAACCGGCAACGCGCGACGAGCCTTGCGAGCAGGGATCTCACTTTTGCGGCCTCGCTGCTGTCCGCCTCCGCCGGCGGGCGACAAACTCGGCCAGTCGACTGGCTGTTTCCGGGGAAAGCGCGTGCTCGATGAGGCAGGCATCAGCGTCGGCCGTCTTGCCGCTCACGCCCAGGACTTCTTCAAGAAAGAACCGCACGACCCGGTGTCGCCGGCTCACTTCGCTCGCGGCCGCGCGGCCCGCTGCGGTCAGCTCGACCCCGCCATAGCGCTCGTGAACGACCATTCCCTTCTCCTCTAGCGCAGCGAGGGCAGCGACCACCGATGGCCGGCTCACGCCCAGACTCTCGGCAAGGTTCTTGACGCGCACCGGCCGTCCGGAAGTCTCGACAGCGAGTATCGCCTCAAGGTAGTCCTCGGCGCTCTGCCCGAGCCTGACCGGTGTGTATATATTAGCCATACCTAACACAGTTAGTATACTCTAACTGAAGGCAGGCAGTCAAGCCCGACTTGTAAACTGCTCGGCACGGTCTATACTCGGCCGCACCGTGAAACGCAAGCCTCCCCTGCCAAGCCGTCCGGGCCGGCTGGCGCCATCTCTCCTGGTCGCGGCGCTGGCCGTTGGGGTGCGGCTCTGGTTCCTGTTTGAGATGCGCGGCACGGTGTTCTCGACGATCTCGGCCCAGATGGTCGACGCCTGGTACTACCATCGCTGGGCTCTTGCGATAGTCGGCGGGGACTTCTGGGGCAGCGACGTCTTCTTCCTGCGCCCGCTCTACCCTTACTTCCTGGCCGCAGTCTACGCGCTGTTCGGCGCAAGCCCGTGGCCCGTACAGCTGGTCCAGTCTCTTCTCGCCGGAGTCTCCTGCTGGCTGCTTTACGATACCACGCGCCGTCTGTTCAGTGGCCGCGCCGCGCTGTTCGCGGCACTCGGTTTCGCGTTCTGTGGCGTGCTCGTCTTCTACACCGGCACACTGCTCTATGTTGAACTGACGGTACTTCTCACTCTCCTGACCGTATGGCTCGCCCTCACGGCAGGAAGCCGATGGTGGCTGTGGTCACTGGCCGGATTGGCCTTTGGGCTCTCGGTCATCTGCCGGCCAGAGCTGCTCGTAGTGCTGCCCGGGCTGGGGCTCTGGCTCGCCCTGCGCCGGGCACCCGTGCGCTGCGGACTTGCCGCCCTTGCCACAACCGTGATCGTCATCGGTGCCGTGCCCCTGCGTAACTGGCTCGTCGCCCGCGACCCGGTGCTGTTCACCGCCCATTCCGGCGTGAATTTCTACTACGGCAACAACCCTGCTGCGGACGGCGCCTGGCAGCCCGCGCCTGAGCTGCACCCGACCGCCGGGTTCTCTCACGACGCGCTCAAGGAAACTGCCCGGACGGTCAACGGCCGCCGCCTGTCCTGGTCGGCCGCGTCCAGTTACTGGTTCAACCGCGGCCTGCGCTTCATCGTGGACTCGCCCGGCGCCTGGCTGCGTCTTGAGGCGAGGAAGCTGTTGTTGTTCATCGCCGACTACGAAGTCCCCAACAACTACTACCCTGAGACCGCCCGCGCGCGGTCAACCGCACTACGCATGGCTTCCCTGTCCTTCGGGATGGTTCTGGCTCTGGGTGCAGTGGGAATGGCCTGGGCATGGCGCTCCCGCCGAACCGCCTTGCCGGCGTATCTGTATGTCGCTGCCTACCTGCTCTCCTCACTCACCTTCTACGTGCTCTCGCGCCTGCGCGCGCCGGTCATCCCGTTCCTGCTGTGCTTCGCAGGCTATGCGCTGGACCGAACCATCGAGGCGTTCCGTTCAAGTCGGACAGCACGGGGTGTCATCGGCATCGCTGCGGCGGCGGCCCTCTTCGCCGTGACCATACTGGTCCCGGTTCAGCGCAAGAGCTACACCGCGCAGGCCCGTGTCCAGTCGGCGAACATCCTCCTGCAGCGCCGGGAACTGCGGCCGGCAATTGCCGAACTTGAACAGGCGCTCGCCGCCGACCCGGCGAATCTCTCTGCCCGCTACAGCCTGCTCGTCAGTCTGGCGACTGCCGGACAGGTTGGTGATGCCGAGAGGGAATACCGCCAGTTGCTCGCAGCCGCGGGCAACAGCCCTGCAGCCCGGCCCTTTGTCCTGCTTGGAGCTGCCCGGCTTGCCATCGCCCGCCGCGACTTCGGTACGGCGGTGCGGCTCTACCGTCAGTCGCTTTCCGAGAACCCGCGCGATGCCGAGGCCAGCTACCTGCTTGGCCTGGTCTACATCAGTCTCGACAGCCTGCCCCAGGCCCGTGAGTTCCTCTCCCGCGCGGTGGCGATCGACCCGAGCCACAGCGAAGCAAATTCCGCCCTCGCTGCGGTCGAGTCGCGCCTGCGCTGAGGCCACATGGCAAACGGCATCTCACCTGCTTGCCGCTGGCACCTGCCCGCGCCGATCGAGTCTGCCGGTTCGATCGCGCCCGGCCTGCCCCGTCTTGCTGCCGAGTTGCTTCTGCGCCGCGGCCACGACAGCCCGGATGCGCTGGCCGCCTTCCTCGAACCATCGGCCTCTCGCCTCACCCGGCCCGACGACCTGCCCGACATCGAGCCGGCGACCGAACGCATCATCCGGGCCATGCGCGACCGCGAACGTGTTCTGGTCTGCGGTGACTACGACGCCGACGGCGTTACCGCCACTGCAGTCATGGTCCTGACCCTGCGCCGGCTGGGCATCGAGGCAGGCTGGTATCTCCCCGACCGCGTGAGAGAAGGATACGGCTTCTCGATCGGCGGTGTCGAGCGCGCGAGGAACCTAGGCGCTGAACTGATTGTGACGGTGGACTGCGGCACTTCTGACCATGCGTCCGCGGCCGCGGCCCGCGCCGCCGGAATCGACCTTGTCATAACCGACCACCACGAGCTGCGCACGCCCGATGCGCCCCTCCCCGATGCGCTTGCTGTCGTCAACCCGCACCGCCCCGATGCCTCCACGGCGTTCCCTCACCTGGCCGGCGTCGGTGTTGCGTTCAAGCTTGCCTGGAACGTGCTGTCGCGTCTCGGCCGGCCGCGCGAGGAACTGACCGAACTGCTCGATCTGGTCACGATTGGCACCATCGCCGACGTCGTGCCGCTGGTGGGCGAAAACCGTGTCATCGCGCGGCTTGGCCTGCCCGCGATCCAGCACAGCGCCCGGCCCGGTATCCAGGCCCTGCTTGCAGTTGCCGGAATCGCTGACCGGCCCCTGTCCTCGCGTGATGTCGCTTTCGCTTTCGCGCCGCGGATAAACGCCGCCGGCCGTGTCGGCGATGCCGGCCGCGCACTCGAACTGCTCATCGCTGACGACGCGGAGGCGGCACGCGCGATTGCCGAAGAGCTCAACCGCTTGAACCGCGGCCGGCAGGTATCCGAAGAACGCGTCCTGGCCGAAGCCCTGAACCTCATCGAGCGCGAGGGGCTGGTCGCGGGCCGGACACTTGTCCTGGCAGGGCCGGGCTGGCCCGAGGGCGTGATCGGCATCGTCGCATCCCGGCTCGCGGACCGCTTCTGGCGTCCTACCGTGGTCATATCGTTGCGCGACGGCCGGGGCCGCGGCTCGGGTCGTTCGATACCGGGCTTTGACCTGCACGCGGCACTCGAGGCCTGCTCCGGCGCCCTCGAGGGTTTCGGCGGGCATCGCGCTGCGGCCGGACTGGCTCTTTCGGCCGACCGGCTGGCCGAGTTCCGCCGGCTGTTTGAGTTGCAGGCGGCCTCGCTTCCTGACGAATCTCTGAAACCTGCGCTGAGTGTCGATGCCGTCGCGCGACTGGAGGAAATAGACGACGAACTGGTGGGCGCGCTTGAACGCTTTGAGCCGTTCGGCGAGGGCAACCCCCGGCCGATGCTGGCGACTTTCGGGCTGGAGGTTGTCGGCAACCCGCGCCGCGTCGGCCGCAATCACCTGCGACTGAACCTTCGCGACGGCGCGGTTGTGCGCGAGGCGATCGCCTGGGGCCGGAGTTCTGACCTGCCCGGCATCATTCTGGGCCAGCCCGGTTCGCTCGACATCGTCTACACCCCTGTCCGTCGCTCCTACAACGGCCGGACCAGCGTCCAGCTCGAAATCCGCGACCTGCGCACCGACGACGGGAGTTGAACGACTGGCGGCCGTTCCGATCGAGCAATGGCGTCTCGGGCTATCGCTGCTCACCGGTCGCGGGAGTCGACCTCGTGTTCACGGGCCGACACGCCGGAATGTCGGCCGGTCGCTTCGCCTCGTTGAACTGCTCGTTCGACGTCGGCGATGACCCCGCGACGGTCTCGGCCAACCGCGCGCTTGTCGCCGGCGCCCTTGGTATCAGCAGGCTCATGACTCTCCGCCAGGTTCACTCCGACGCGATCCTGCCCTCCGACACCATCTCCCCCGACAACGAGACCGTGACCGGCGACGCGCTCACGGCGGTCCGGCCCGCGGCCGTCGGCATCAAGGTCGCTGACTGCCTGCCGGTGTATCTCTACGCGCTGGACGGCGGTGCGGTCGGTCTCGCTCACTGCGGCTGGCGCGGCACCGCGGCGCGCCTCGCTCAGAAAGCGGCGAATGCGCTCGCACGCGCGGCCGGCCGCCCGGTCACTGCCCTCGCGTTCTCGCTCGGCCCGTGCATCTGTGGTCGCTGCTACTCGGTCGGCGCCGATGTGCACGCCGCACTGGCGGGCCTGCCCGGAGCTGACAACGCTCTCGTACCCGGCCCCGGGCCGGACCGCTGGCGCCTGGACCTGCGCGCCGCCAATCGCGCCCAGCTCAGCGACCTCGGCCTGCTGGAGTACCCGGGACTGGAGCTGTGCTCGCTCGAGAACGCCGCGGCGTGCTACTCGGTTCGCCGCGACCCGGTCACCGGTCGCAACCTCGCGCTCACCGCGCTCGCGCCGACCTGATATAAAGCCCAGCGGCCCGGTTCGGCGCACCGGGCCGCTGGAGGAAGAACCGCTGCAGGATTACCAGCGGTAGTGGGCGAACGCGCGGTTCGCCTCTGCCATCTTGTGAGTGTCTTCCTTCTTCTTGACCGCCGCCCCCTGGCCGCGGCTGGCATCGATCAGCTCGCCCGCGAGCTTCTCGATCATAGTGTGCTCGCTGCGGGCGCGGGCCGAGGTGATTGTCCACTTCAGGGCGAGCGCGTCGCGCCGCCGCGGCCGGACCTCCATCGGAATCTGATAGGTTGCGCCGCCGACCCGGCGCGGCCGCACCTCGAGCACCGGCTTGATGTTGTTCATCGCTTTCTGAAAGACCGCGTAGCCGTCTTCCTTGGTCTTCTCCTCGATGAGGTCCATCGCGCCGTAGAAGATCCGCTGCGCGGTCGTCTTCTTGCCCGCCCACATTATGTAGTTCATGAACTTCGTGACGAGCGTCGAGTTGTACCGCGGATCCGGCGCCAGCGTCCGGGAGTCTGCTCTGTGCCTGCGTGACATCGCTTGTTTCTCCCTAGCCGGCGGCCGGCTTGGGCCGCTTCACGCCGTACTGGCTCCGTGCCTGGCGCCGCCCCTCGACCCCGGTCGTGTCAAGCACGCCGCGGACGACGTGATAGCGCACGCCGGGCAGGTCCTTGACGCGCCCCCCGCGCACAAGCACTATCGAGTGCTCCTGCAGGTTGTGGCCCTCGCCCGGGATGTAGGCGGTTATCTCGCCGCCGTGCGACAGCCGGACCTTGCAGACCTTGCGCAGCGCCGAGTTCGGCTTCTTCGGGGTCGTCGTGTACACGCGCGTGCACACCCCGCGCTTCTGCGGGTTGCCGCGCAGCGCGGGCGTCTTCGACCGGCCGTGGATCACCGTCCGGCGCCGACGGACGAGTTGGTTGATTGTGGGCATACCTAGACTGCCTCCTGCTCTTGCGTTTCCTCTGCCTGTTCTTCCTGCGGTTCTTCCTTGACGAGCTTGATGCGGCTGAACTCACGGAAACCCGTGCCCGCCGGCACCAGCCGTCCAACAATGACGTTCTCTTTCAGGCCCTTCAGCTTGTCCTCGCGGCCCTGAATTGCGGCCTCCGACAGCACGCGCGTCGTTTCCTGGAACGAAGCGGCCGAAAGGAAGCTCTCGGTCAACAGCGCCGCGCGGGTGATGCCCAGCAGTATCGGCTGGAAGCTCGCCGGCCGCATGTTCTCGGCTATCAGCCTCTGGTTCTCGTCGTAGAGCCGCCGGCGCTCGACGATCTCGCCCTCGATGAAGCTCGAATCGCCGGCGTCCTCAATCTTCGCCTTGCGCAGCATCTGCCGGACGATGACCGAGATGTGCTTGTCGTTGATCTTCACCTTCTGCAGCCGGTACACGGCCTGGATCTGGTTGGTGAGGAACTCCTGCACCGACAGCCAGCCGCGCACGCGCAGCACGTCGTGCGGGTCAACCGAACCCTCGCACAGCTTGTCGCCGGCATGGACGCGGTCGCCGGATTGCACCAGCAGGTACTTGCCGTACGGGATATCGTAGTCCTTCTCGGTGCCGCCTTCGGACACGACCTTGACCTGACGCACACCCTCGCGCGGCTCGCCGACCTCGACCGTGCCGTCGATCTCGGAGATTATCGCCGGATCCTTGACGCGTTTCGCCTCGAACAGCTCGGCCACCTTGGGCAGGCCGCCGGTGATGTCGCGCGATCGGCTCATCTCGCGCAGCAGTCGGGCGAGCGTGTCGCCGGGCACGACCTCGGCCTTGTCGTCAATCACGAGGTATGCGCCCGCCGGCAGCGCGTGGGTCTCCAGTGCCTTGCCCTTGGCGTTGACGATTACGATGCGCGGGTGCAGCCGCTTCTCGCGGTCGTCAGTGACGATGCGCTGCATCCGCTCGGTACGCTCGTCGATATCCTCGCGCAGCGTAACTCCGACGACCACATCGTGGAACACGACCTTGCCCTTGGCCCGGGCAACGATCGGTATCGAGTACGGCTCCCATTCGAACAGCGTGTCGCCTTCCTTGATGTCCTGACCGTCCTGCACCCGGACGGTCGCACCGGCCGGCACGCTGAACGGCACAAGGCGGTCCGGGGCCGAGAGCACGAGCCGGCCCTGGTCCAGGGCGACGTATTCGCCGTCGGTGCGCTGCACCGTGGTCAGCCCTTCGAACTTGACCTTGCTCGCGAACTTCGCCGTTGCCTTGGTCTGCTCGGCGACCCTTGCCGCGACACCGCCGACGTGGAACGTCTTCAGAGTCAGCTGCGTGCCCGGCTCGCCGATTGACTGGGCCGCGACGATGCCGACCGCCTCGCCGATCTCGACGATGCCGCCCGTGGCCATGTTGCGGCCGTAGCACTTCACGCACAGCCCGGTTGGCGCTTCGCAGGTCAGCACCGAACGCACGCGGACGGTCTCGATACCGTAGTCCTCGATCTCTACCGCCGCCTCATCGGTTATCTCGTCGCCGGCGCGGACGATCACCTCGCCCGATACCGGATTGACGATGTCGTCAAGCGAGAAACGGCCGACGATACGTTCCGAAAGCGGCTCGACGATGTCGCCGCCCTCGCGCAGGGCCGTCACATCCTGCCCGAGAATCGTGCCGCAGTCTTCCATGGACACAACGACATCCTGGGCGACGTCCACGAGCCGCCGTGTGAGGTAACCGGCCTCGGCGGTCTTCAACGCCGTGTCGGTCAGGCCCTTGCGTGCGCCGTGCGTCGAGATGAAGTACTCCCAGACCGAGAGACCCTCGCGGAACGAGCTCTTGATCGGCGTTTCGATGACCTCTTCGCCGACCGACCGACGCTGGGGCTTGGCCATCAGTCCGCGCATCCCGCCGATCTGGGCCGCCTGGGTGCGCGAGCCGCGCGCGCCGGAGTCGATGAGCATGTACACCGGGTTGAACCCCTCCTGGTCGCTGGAGAGCCGGTCGAACAGGGCGGATTCGACCTCGGCTGTGGCCAGGGTCCAGGTGTTGACCACCAGGTTGTACTTTTCGGAATCGGTCATCAGCCCGCGTTCGTACGCCCGCTGCACCTTGCGCAGCTCACGCTCGCTGCGAGCGAGGATGTCGTACTTCTCCTTCGGCACCACGACGTCATCGATACCGATCGAAAGACCCGAACGGGTCGCCATTTCGAAACCGAGGTCCTTGACCGCATCAAGCAGTCGCGCGGTCGCCTCGATGCCCAGGCTTCGGCTGCACCGGCTGATCAAACCGACGAGCTTGTCCTTCGGGCAGACCTCGTTGAAGAACCGCAGCTCCTCGGGCAGCACCTCGTTGAACAACACCCGGCCGACGGTCGTCTCGATGAACTCACCGTTGTAGCGGAACCGGATGGCATCGTGCACCGCGACCTCGCCGAGGTCGAGCGCCGAACGGACAGTATGGAAGTCGCCGAACGTACCAACCGGCCGGGAACGGCTCGGCCGGCCCTTGGTCATGTAGTAGACGCCGGCGACGATGTCCTGCGACGGCGTCATCAGCGGCCGGCCGTGCGCCGGCGACAGGATGTTGTTCGAAGACAGCATCAGCACCGAAGTTTCGAGTATCGCCTCGGGCGTCAGCGGCACGTGCACCGACATCGTGTCGCCGTCGAAGTCGGCGTTGAACGGCGGGCAGACCAGCGGGTGAATGCCGATCGCCCGGTTCTCCGACAGCAGCGGGAAGAACGCCTCGATCGACACCCGATGCAGGGTCGGGGCGCGGTTCAGCAGCACCGGGTGGTCACGCGTGACCTCCTCAAGCACTTCCCAGACTTCGGGCGCCTCGCGCCGGTACATCGACTTGGCGCCGCGCTCGCTCTCGGCGAGCTGCCTTTCCTCGAGCTGCCGCAGGATCATCGGCTTGAAAAGCTCCAGCGCCATCTCCTTGGGCAGCGAGCACTGGTGCAGCTTCAGCGCCGGGTCGACAACGATCACCGACCGGCCCGAGTAATCGACGCGCTTGCCCAGCAGGTTGCGCCGGAACCGCCCCTGCTTGCCGCGCAGTGCCTCGCACAAAGACTTCAGCGGCCGGTTGCCGCGGCCGCGCACCGGTCGGGGCCGCGTTTCGTTCGAGAACAGCGTGTCGACCGCGTCCTGCAGCATCCGCTTCTCGTTCTTGAGTATTATTTCGGGCGTGCGGATCGACATCAGGTGCTTCAGCCGGTTGTTGCGGACGATGACCCGCTTGTACAGGTCATTGAGGTCCGAGGTGGCGTAACGGCCGCCCTCAAGCGGCACCAGTGGCCGCAGGTCCGGCGGTATCACCGGCAGCACGTCCAGTATCATCCACTCCGGCCGCGCCCCGGAAGCGCGGAAGGCTTCGACCACGCGCAGCCGGCGCAGCAGGTTGAACCGGCGCGACGTCTCGTGCTTGATCCGCGCGCGCAGCTCGGCGGCCAGGTCCTCAAGCTCGATCCGGGCCAGCAGCGTCTTCAGCGCCGACGCCCCGGCCGCGACCTCCAGCCCTTCGAACCGGCCGGCGTTGTCGCGATACTCCTCCTCGGAGATGAGCTCCATCTTCTTGTAGGTCGAACTGCCCGGCTCGATGACCACGTAGGCCTCGTAATTGAGCACCGTCTCGACCTGGTTTATCGACAGCGACAGCATCAGCCCGACCTTGGAAGGCGGCACCTGATAGAACAGCGTGTGCGCCACCGGCACGACCAGCTCGACATGCCCCATCCGCTGGCGCCGCACCGCCGAACTCGTCACTTCGACGCCGCACCGGTCGCAAATGATGCCCTTATAGCGGATCTTCTTGTACTTGCCGCAGTTGCACTCGTAGTCCTTCACCGGGCCGAAGATCCGCTCGCAGAAGAGGCCGTCGCGCTCCGGCTTCTGCGTGCGGTAGTTGATTGTCTCCGGCTTGATGACCTCGCCGCTCGACCAGGAGCGGATCGTCTCCGGCGCCGCGATGCGCAGGCGCAGTGAGTCGAAATCGAAGAAGTCGCGTTCCGATATCACGCCGTCTCCTTTCCCCGCTCCGGGATAAGCTCGAGCCCCAGACCCTGAAGTTCCTTGACCAGAACGGAGAACGAAGCCGGTGCCTTGGGCCGGGGCGGGTTCTTGCCGCGGATCAACGACTCGTACAGCGCGCTGCGGCCCTCGACGTCGTCCGACTTGATCGTGAGCATCTCCTGCAGCGCGTGCGCCGCGCCGTACGCCTCCAGCGCCCAGACTTCCATCTCGCCGAAGCGCTGGCCGCCGAACTGGGCCTTGCCGCCGAGCGGCTGCTGGGTGATGAGCGAGTAGCGTCCGGTCGACCGGGCGTGGATCTTGTCGTCGACCATATGGATGAGCTTCATCATGTACATCATCCCGACCGCGACCCGGCCGTCGAATGTGTCGCCCGTGCGGCCGTCGTAAAGCTTGACCTTGCCGTCCTCAGGCAGACCGGCCTTCGCCAGCTCGGCCTTGATCTCCTCGGGCGTGGCGCTCTGGAAAACCGGGCAGACCGCTTGATACCCCAGCACACTGGCCGCCCAGCCCAGATGCAGCTCGAGCACCTGGCCGAGGTTCATGCGCGACGGCACGCCCAGCGGGTTGAGCACCATCTGAACCGGCACGCCGCGCATGCTGCGCATCTGCTCGGTCTCATCCTTCGCCTCAGCCTCGACCGACATGTAGGGCATGTCCTCGACCGGCAGCACCTTGGAAACGACACCCTTGTTGCCGTGCCGGCCGGCCATCTTGTCGCCCACGGCCAGGCGACGCTTCTGCGCGATGAAGATGGTGATCCACTTTAGCACGCCGTGGGGCAGTTCGTCGCCGCGCGATACGCGATCGACCTCGGCGCGCTTCTCGCGGTCCGCCTCGGCCAGCGCCTCGTTGTACTCGTTGACCGCCGCGCGCACCTCAAGCTGCAGCCGCGGGTTGGAAACCAGCTGCTCGTGGTTGTGGACGCTCGCGAAGCCCTCGCTGTTGAGGAACTCGTCGTTCATCACCAGCCCGGCCTTGTGGAGGATTCGGCCGCGCGCGTCCTTGGCGTTGGCCGCCGCCTTCTGGCCGCGCAGCAACGCGCGCAGCTTCTCGTCACGCCGCTCGCGGCTGAACTGCTTCTTCAGCTCGTAACGCCGCGCCGCGTCGGCGACCCGCTCCTTCTCCAGCCGCCGGTTCATCGGGTCGGTCAGCTTGCGCGAAAGCACGCGCCGGTCGACGATGACGCCGAAAACGCCCGGCTCGACCCGCATCGAGGTATCGCGCACGTTCGCCGCCTTCTCGCCGAAGATCGCGCGCAGCAGACGCTCCTCGGGCGTCGACTCGGTTTCGCCCTTGGGCGTGATGCGACCGACAAGGATGTCGCCCGGACCGACCTCGGCGCCGAGCCGGATGACTCCGAACTCGTCGAGGTTCTTGAGCTCCTCCTCGGTCGCGCCCGGGATGTCGCGCGTTATCTCTTCCGGCCCGAGCTTCGTTTCGCGCGCCTGGATCTCGAACTCGAGAATCTGAATCGAGGTGAACGCGTCGTCCCTGAGCAGTTCCTCGGAGATGATTATCGCGTCCTCGTAGTTGTAGCCGCGCCAGGGCGTGAACGCGACAAGAATGTTGCGCCCGAGCGCCAGCTGGCCGTCCTCGGTGCCCGGCCCGTCGGCGAGCAGCGCGCCTTTCTTGACCGTATCGCCCGGGCGGACCACCGGCCGCTGCGACAGGCAGGTGTACTGGTTCGACTTCTTGTACTTGCGCAACCGGTACTCGGTGAGGCCGCTCTCGCTGCGCACGGTCACGGTCCGCGCGTCAACCTTGGTCACGACGCCCTCTTCATCGGCCAGCAGCGTCGCCCCTGACTCGGCCGCGAACTTGCCCTCGACCCCGGTTGCCACCAGCGGCTTCTCGGGCAGAAGCAGCGGCACGGCCTGCCGCTGCATGTTCGCTCCCATCAGCGCGCGGTCGGCGTCGTCGTGTTCGAGGAACGGCACCATCACGGTCGAAGGCGCGAACAGCTGCTTGGGCGACACGTCCATGAAGTCGACCTGGTCCGGCGGCAGAGTCACGACATCGCCCCGGCGCCGGCAGATGACCTCGTCACTGGCGAACTTGCCGTCAGCGGTCACCTCGCTGGTTGCCTGGGCGATGGCGTAGAGGTCTTCCTCGTCGGGATTGAGATAGACTTCCCTGCCCTTGCCCGCCAGCACCCGGCCATCCTTGACCCGCCAGTAGGGCGTGGTCATGAATCCGTACTCGTCGACCCGGGCATATGTCGAGGTCGTCGAGATGAGCCCGATGTTCGGCCCTTCCGGCGTCTCGATCGGGCAAACCCGGCCGTAGTGCGAGTAGTGCACGTCGCGCACCTCGAACCCGGCCGTCTCCTTGGTCAGACCGCCCGGCCCGAGCGTCGATATCCGGCGCTTGTGAGTCAGCTCGGTCAGCGGGTTGGTCTGCTCCATGAACTGACAGAGCTGGCTCTGGGTGAAGAACTGCATTATCGCGTTGGCCACGACTCGCGTGTTGACCAGTTCCTGCGGGGTGAGTTGCGAATCGTCGACAAACGCGGCCCGCTCGCGGATGTTCTGGGCAAGCTGGAGCAGCGCCGCCCGGAACTGGTTTTCGAGCAGCTCGCCGACCCGCTTGACCCGGCGCGACGAGAGGTGGTCGACGTCGTCGGCCTGATAGCGCACGGCCTCGCCCGCGACCTTGCCCGGCCGCGCACCGAGCAGCTTCTCGGCCTGCTGGCCGCGCTCCTCGGAGTAGAAGGTCATCTCGAGGTCATGGCGCCGCTCGTACCAGTGCTGGCCGTCCGGCAGCAGGTCCTTCTCCTTAAGGGCGGCGAGCGCCGCGTCGCGGTGCTCGGCCGACGGCGCGGTGTAGCGCACGCGGTAGATCTTGCCCTCGCCCGAGAACAGAAGCAGGTTGGAGATTATCGCCAGGACGTCCTTCTGCATCAGCCCGGTTTCGGTCGGCGCGGTCTTCAGCATCAGCCGCTGGTTGAGCTTGTAGCGCCCGACCTTGCCCAGGTCGAAGCGCTTCGGATCGAACAGCATCCCGAGAATCACGCTCTCGGCGACCTCCAGCGAGTGCGGCGCGATCGACCGCAACCTGTAGTAGATGCGCCGGATCGCGTCTTCCTTGGAGGTCGTCCGGTCGGCGCGCAGGGTGTTGGCGATGACGTCCAGCCCGAGCGGCCGCCCGGCAACGACCCACGCTTCGGTGATGCCCTTGGCGGTGAGAAAGTCCAGCAACCCCTCGGTCACCAGCTCGCCGGCCTTGGCGTACTCCTCCTCGCCGTTCTCCGACCTCACCTCGCGCGCCAGCATCTGGCCCAGCGCCAGCTTCGCCACCTCGACGCGGAACAGCCGGGAGATGATGTCCTCGTGGCTGTAGCCGAGCGCGCGCAGGAACGTCGCGGCCGATATGCGGCGCTTGCGGTCAAGCAGCACGAGCATCGTGTTGTGCTTGTCCACCACGAGCTCGAACCACGCCCCGCGCAGCGGCACCAGCAGCGCCGAGTACTCGTCACCGTCGCGCGAGAAATACACGCCCGGCGAGCGGTGCAGCTGGCTGACGATAACGCGCTCGACGCCGTTGATGATGAACGTGCCGTTGCGGGTCATCCAGGGCAGCTCGCAGAAGAACACCTCCTGCTCGATGACCTCTTTGACCCGGTCGGCCTCCTGGCCGAACTCCTTCTTGACCATGCGGAAGTTGACCTTGAGCGGCATCGCGTAGTTGACGCCCTTGGCCATCGCTTCATCCGGCGAGTACTTCGGCTCGCCGAAGACATAGCCGGAGTACTCGAGTCGGAAGTTCTTGTGGACGTCCTCTATCGGGAACGTCTCCGACAGCACCCCTTCGAGTCCGCGCGGCTCCCGCTTGGTGGGTTCGACCCCCTGCTGGACGAATTCGGCGAACGAGTCGAGCTGGAGCGACAGCAGGCTCGGAATCTCTAAGAAGGTGCCGCCCTTAGAGAAATCCTTCTGCTTCATCCCGGGTTGCGCCTACTTGATCTCGACCTTGGCGCCGACTTCTTCCAGCTTCGCCTTGATCTTGTCGGCCTCTTCCTTGGACGCGTTCTCCTTGATGACGCTCGGCGTCTTGTCGATGATGTCCTTGGCTTCCTTCAGCCCGAGCTGGGTGACCGCGCGCAGCTCTTTGAGCACCTGGATCTTCTTGTCACCGACCGAGGTCAGCGTGACGGTGAACTCGGTCTTCTCTTCCTTCGCCTCGGCCGGTGCCGCAGCGCCGCCCGCCGCGGGCATCGCCCCGGCGGCCACGAACGCCGGCGCGCTCACGCCGAACTTGTCTTTCAGTTCCTTGACCAGCTCGGCCAGCTCGGTCACGGTCAGGCCCTCGATCGTCGCGATAATCTGCTCTATCTTCTCCGACATCTTTCCTCCTGTACGGTCAGGCCGGCGTTGGCGCCGAACCCGGTTGCGCCGCCGTCAGGGCGGCTCGACTCGTGCGTTCAAGAAGCAGCAATTGTTGTGACTTCACCCCGCCGCCGGCTCTGCCGGCAGCCGGTCCTTGACTGCGTCCAGCACCCAGACGAGGTCGGACAGCAGCCCCTCGAGACCGAAGACCAGCCCGGTGATCGGGCCCTCGAGCACGCCCACGACCTGGCCGCGCAGGTCGGACTTGGTCGGCAGCGCGGCGAGGAAGTCAAACTGCTCGGCGGGATAGAGCGTCCCGTCGAGGAATGCGCCCTTCACCCGCAGGGCGGTCAGCTTGCGCTGGATTTCCTTCAGCAGCCGCGCCGGGGCGACCGGGTCTTCGCCGGCGAACACCACCGAGGTCGGACCGACAAGGATGTCCTTGACCGCGGCCGGCACGCCGCTCTCGGTGAGCGCGCGCTCGGCCAGCCGGTTCTTGACGACCTTCATCGCGACCTCGAGCTCGTCGAGCCGGCGCCGCACGGCGTTGATGTCGTTGGCCCCGACCTTCGTGAAGTCGATGAAATACAGCGCCGAGGACCGCTCGGCCTGGCCCTTTATCTCCGCGACGCTGGCAATCTTCTGTTGGGTTGGCATATCACGCCTCTTTCTTGGCGGTTTCGAGGAACTCGCGCGGGTCTACCCGCACGCCCGGCCCCATCGTCGACGAGACCACGACGCCGCGGATGAACTGCCCCTTCGCGGTCGAGGGCTTCGTGCGGATGAGCTCGCGCATGAACGTCCGGATGTTCTCGGCCAGCTGCGCCGGCTCGAACGAAACCTTGCCGACCAGCGCGTGGACGTTGCCGGTCTTGTCGGTGCGGAACTTTATCCGGCCCGCCTTGAGGCTCTTGACCGTCGCGCCGACGTCGAAAGTCACGGTCTGGGTCTTGGGCGAGGGCATCAGCCCCTTCGGGCCAAGCACCTTGCCCAGCCGGCCGACCGCGGCCATCGTGTCCGGCGTCGCCACCGCGACGTCGAAGTCGGCCCAGCCGCCGGTTATCTTCTCGACCAGGTCCTCGAACCCGACGTGGTCGGCCCCGGCGGCGCGCGCCTCGTCCTGCTTCTCGCCCTTGGCGAACACCAGCACGCGCACCTTCTTGCCGGTGCCGTTGGGCAGCGACACGGTGCCCGACACGAGCTGGTCGGTCTTCTTCGCATCGATGCCGAGCTTGATGCTGATGTCGACCGATTCGTCAAACTTCGCCGTGGCGCTGGACTTCACCAGCGCCAGCGCCTTGTCCAGCGGGTGCAGGGTCAGCGGCTCGAAACCCTGGGTGAGGGCGCGGAAACGCTTGGAGTGCTTCATCAGTCCTCCACACGCAGGCCCATCGAGTGGGCCGTGCCCTCGACGACCTTCATCGCGGCCTCGACATCGGCCGCGTTGAGGTCCTTCATCTTGCGCTCCGCGATTTCCCGCACGGCCTTGCGGCTGACCACGCCGACCTTCGCCCGGTTGGGTTCGGAAGAACCCTTGGCGAGACCGGCGGCCTGCTTCAGGAGTACGGACGCGGGTGGACTTTTGGTGACGAACGTGAACTTGCGGTCCGCGTACACGGTCAGGACAACCGGGATCAGCATGCCCGGCGTCTCCTTGCGGGTCGCCTCGTTGAAGGCGCGGATGAACTCCGCAATGTTGACGCCGTGCTGCCCGAGGGCCGGTCCCACGGGCGGCGCTGCGGTTGCCTGGCCGGCCGGGCACTGCAGTTTCACGACCGCCGCAACCTTCTTGACCATCTCGCTCCTCCTAGACTATATCGGCTGGACGTCGAGGAAATCCAGATCTATCGGCGTCGGCCGACCGAAAATGGTGACCGTGACCTTCACCCGGCGGCGCTCGGTGTTGATCTCCTCCACCTGGCCCGTGAACCCGGCGAACGGTCCCTTGGTCACCTTGACATTCTCACCCTTCTCAAACGGCGCTTCGGGCTCGGCCTTGTCGTGGCCGCGCTCGATCTGCTCGAGCATCGAGTTCACCTCGGCCTCCGATAGCGGCATCGGCTGGTCCTTGGTGCCGAGCATGTGGGTCACGCCCGGAATCGAGTTGACCAGCGCCATCGGCTGCTCCTCCTGCTCCATTTCGACCACGATGTAGCCGGGATAGAGCTGGCGCTCCTCGGCGACGATCTTCGCCTTGCGCACGCGGGCGACCCGCTCGGCCGGCAGGATGATGCGGCCGAACTTGTCGGCAAGCCCCTGGCGCTCGACCGCCTTCTCCAGCAGCTCCTTCACCCGCCGTTCACGGCCGGTGTAGGTGTGGACCACGAAGAACTTCATGCCCGTCTTGCGGGGCTACCTCAGGACCAGCTGCAGCAGCGACGCGAAGATGAGGTCGACGAGGCCGATGAACACGGCCAGGATTGTCGAAAACACAATGACGACCGCCGTCGTCGTCAAGAGCTCCTTGCGCTTGACCCAGGAGACCTTCTTCATCTCCGCCACGACGTCGGCGAGGTAGTTCTTCAGTCTGTTAAGCAAGTTCTTCACGGTGCTTTTTACAGGCCAGGAGGGATTTGAACCCCCAACCTACGGATTTGGAGTCCGCCGCTCTGCCGTTAGAGCTACTGGCCTACTTTACCTCCTTGTGCGAAGTGTGTTTTCGACAAGTCCGGCAATAACGCTTGAATTCCAGCCGTTCGGTCTTCTTCTTGTTCTTCGACGTGTGGTAATTGCGGTTCTTGCACTCGCCGCACGCCAGGGTCACCAGCACGCGCATCGCCGCCTACTCGACGATCTGCACCACCGTGCCGGCCCCGACCGTCCGGCCACCCTCGCGGATGGCGAACTTCGAGTTCTGCTCCAGCGCGACCTCGGAAATCAGCTCGATATCCATCGTCACGTGGTCGCCCGGCATCACCATCTCGACGCCCTGGGGCAGCGCGCAGGAGCCGGTGACGTCGGTCGTACGGATGTAGAACTGCGGGCGGTAGCCCGGGAAGAACGGCGTGTGGCGGCCGCCCTCGTCCTTGGTCAGCACGTAGACCTCGCCCTTGAACTTCTTGTGCGGCTTGATCGAGCCGGGCTTGGCCATCACCATCCCGCGCTCGACGTCGTCCTTGGCCACGCCGCGCAGCAGCAGCCCGACGTTGTCGCCGGCACGCGCATCCTCGAGAATCTTACGGAACATTTCGACCGAGGTCACCACGGCCTTGTCGTGCTTGCCGAATCCGATGATCTCGACTTCCTCGCCCGCCTTCAGCACGCCGCGCTCGACGCGGCCGGTCACGACGGTGCCGCGGCCGGTGATCGAGAAGATGTCCTCGACCGGCATCAGGAACGGCTTGTCGACTTCGCGGGTCGGGTCGGGGATGAAGCTGTCCAGCGCCGCGACGAGCTTGTGGATCGACTCCTCGTCCTCGGGCACGCCCTGCAGCGCCTTCATCGCCGAGCCGCGGATGATCGGGGTCGTGTCGCCCGGGAACTCGTACTTCTTGAGGATGTCGCGGATCTCGAGCTCGACGAGGTCGATGAGGTCCGGGTCGTCGACCAGGTCCACCTTGTTCAGGTAAACCACGATGGCGGGCACGTTCACCTGGCGCGCCAGCAGCACGTGCTCGGTCGTCTGGGGCATCGGGCCGTCCGCGGCCGACACCACGAGGATCGCGCCGTCCATCTGCGCCGCGCCGGTAATCATGTTCTTGATATAGTCGGCATGGCCCGGACAGTCGATGTGAGCGTAGTGCCGCTTGTCGCTCTGGTATTCCTGGTGCGATATCGCGATGGTCAGAATCTTCGTCTCATCGCGGCGGCCCTGCGATTCGCTCGCCTTGGCGATCTGGTCGTAAGTGACGTAGGTCGCAAGGCCCTTCTTCTCGAGCACCTTCGTGATTGCCGCGGTCAGCGTCGTCTTACCGTGGTCGACGTGACCGATGGTGCCGACGTTGACGTGCGGCTTCGTGCGTTCGAACTTCGCCTTAGCCATCTTTCCGTTCCTCCTTAGAAACAGTTTTCAAAACAAGTTGCCTGGCGGTCTCGGCGCAATACAGCCCACGGCCGGAATTGAACCGGCGACCTCTTCCTTACCAAGGAAGTGCTCTGCCGACTGAGCTACATGGGCACGATTAGCAGGGGATTATAGGACTAACCCGCGCCCTGTCAATGACTAAATGAGTGCGAAACCCCTCTCGGCTCCTCAGCCACAGGGTTCGCACACCTTGCCGCCGGCAGTCGGCACAACCTCGGCGACAACACATTGTCGGACAAGCACTTACAAGACCGCCGGGCAAACCTGCCCCGCGTCGCGCCAGCAACCCGGCGACAACGGACAGCGGGCGATGGGAGTCGAACCCACGCAAACAGCTTGGAAGGCTGTTGTGCTGCCACTACACCACGCCCGCATTTTCTTTACCGGGCCGGCGCAAGAAAGCCTATGGACGGGGAAGGATTTGAACCTCCGTAGGCGTTAAGCCAGCAGATTTACAGTCTGCCCCCTTTGGCCACTCGGGTACCCGTCCGAAGAAACATCTGCTCGCAGCCGACAGAGGGATTCGAACCCACGACCTGTGGTTTACAAAACCACTGCTCTACCAACTGAGCTATGTCGGCAAACCGTGCGGCCACAGCAGCCGTCGCGCAGGCTGAACTATAAGCGCCAAACCGCCCCGCGTCAAGAAAACAGCCGGCCCTAGCGCAGGATCAGCTTGGCAGTGCGGCAGTCCGCGCCGGCTTCGAGCCGGACGAAGTAAGCGCCCGCGCCCGCACGACGGCCAGAGGTGTCAAGCCGGTCCCAGGTTACCGAACCAGCGGCAACAGCCTCACGGCCGAGCATGAGCCTGCGAACAACGCGCCCCGCAGCATCGCAGATGACCACGGCGGCGCCCCTGCCCGGCGCGGTGCCGGCGAAATGCAGCTCGATGCGGTCGCGGGCCACGCTCGGCCGTACCGACAGCCGCGCGGTACCGCCGCTCGCAGGCTCCGCATTCAGCCCGGTCCCGCCGAAGTATCGGTCATACCAGGCCTGCGCCGTATCGCACGCAGTCAACCACCCCTCGGTGTTTATCGACCCGACCACGGCGAGAGCCACGCGCGCTGACGCGCCCGGCGCGAGCTCGAGCGGCCCGGCCGAGAGCACAGCGGTCCAGTCCGCGGCGCGAAGCGAGTCCTGCGCGCCCGCCGCGCCCGAAAGCAGCCGGAACTTCTGCGCCTCGGTCAGGCAGGAATCGGGCCGGACCCACTCGGCGTTGTCCACGGCGGCCAGCGCCGCACAACGGGTCGGGTCAAGCAGGACAATCCCTGCGGTCGGCGCAGGCGAATTAAGGTACTGCACCCGCACCGCGCGCCGCAGCGTGTCAAAAAAGACCCGGTTGGAATCGGCATAAGGAAACACCGCGAAATCGGCCAGAACCCCGACGTACACACCGTGAAGCGCGCTGTCGCCGTGGTTGGCGATGTCAAAGACGCCCAGCGCCCACAGGTCCTTGTACCCGCGGTCGACGTTCTGGTACCAGTTCTGCTCGACCACGACTCCGCGCGGGTTCGGGTGGCCCGCGTCGCTCATCCGGCCGCGGGCGCGCTCGTCGGCCGGCCACGGCGCGGCGTGCTCGAGCGTATCGATGGTGATCCAGTCGCGGTTGGTGAACGCGCCGCCCGGCTGGCCGTAGAAGTGGTCGACCAGCCAGCCGGCCGAGTTGCCCGCCGCGAAGCTGGCAAACCGCAGCGAGCTGGGAAAATCCTTGGGCACGCGAAAACCCTGGCCCCGCCCGCCCGGCTCCTCCCGGCCGATGCCGCCGTTGGACGACACCGACAGCAGAACCATTCCAGTATCCAGCGTCGCAACGTTGGCCGCAGACGTACCGCCGATTGTCAGCTCGAATAGCCAGGTGCTCTCGGGCAGGGGTTCGGCAGCGCCCAGTTCCAGCGTGCAGACCACGGTTGTTCCCGGAATCAGCCGGCTCGATGCGGCAACCTTGAAACCACCCGCGACCGCAGTTTCGCCCGGCTCAATCGTGCCGAACCAGCCGACCGAGTCGATGACCGACAGCAGGGGATGGCCAGAGCGCAGCCGGCCGGTCACTCCGACCGCGCTTGCCTGCCCGGCGTTGCGCAGGCCGAGGCAGAGACCCGCGGTCTCCAGCGGGTCAACCCGGCCGTTGCCATTGCCCCCGGGCGGTGAATCAACGACCAGCAAGCCCGCCGGCACGGGCAATCCGCCGGCGCAGTCGTACAGCGTGATATCGTCGGCGAGGACCCTCGCCGCAGTTGCGCAGCCGCTTCAGCCGCCGGTGCCGTTGCCGTAGGCTTCCAGCCGCACCGCGACCCGCGCGACCCGGCTCGGATTGACCCCGGGGAGATTGACCAGCTCGTCGCGGAGCACGAACTCGGACGAGCGCCAGGCATCGTCGGGCACGACGATCAGGTGGCGCGTCGGCGTGTTGACGAGCGGCGACTGCGCGGTTCGCCGCAGCACCATTGTCCTGCCGAGCGCGGTCCCGGCCGAGTCCTGGTACTCCAGTGTCACCGCGGCGTGGGCGTTGTAGCCGCCGGTGTCGGCCGCTGCCTGCGCCTGCAGCCGTGCTTCGAATGCGAAGCGCGTGTCCAGCCCGCCGATCGCCGCGGACTGGCTCAGACTTGCGCTGTAGCGCAGCAGCTTCTCGACCAGCACTTCGTTGTCGATGTCCGGCGCGAACTCAGGCCCGGTCAGCACGGCCCACGAGCCCTCTGCGGAATCAAGCGTTACCCGCCAGCCCTCAAGCCCGGACTCGAACCGGCCGTTGTGGATGAGATTTGCGCCGCCGGCCAGCGCGGCGAGGACAACGAGGAGAAAGGGAAGCCTGCGCAGTATCAACAGGGTATTCTACTCCGCCCCGCAGCAGATGGTCAACTGCCGCAGCTGGACGGAGTTGGCCCTTGTCCACAACAGATCTGTTGTGCATCGACGACTGGCAGAAAGGCGGCCAAGTCCAGCAGCGCCGAGACTTGAGCGCAACCCACCGGATTTGGCCGGGCCGTCCCCCCCACGGTCTCCCCGGCGGCCCGGACTGCCCTGTCGGACGCGGCTTTCCAGAGACCGGGATGGCAACCTGCCCCGGGTCTTCTGGACTGACTGACCTGCCAGCTCTGCCCGGCCCGGTCGGCCGCGCATTGCCCTCGTCCCGAAGCAGTCCAGCGCATCACGCGCGGCCCGGCTGCGGTGACGGCGGTCTGCCCGATGCGCCGACCGAACCGGCGGCGGCGCGTGGCCGCCGTGCCGGTCGGACTGCCTGTTGCCGCGGCCTCACAGCTTGACAGGGCCGCAGCCCGGCCAATAATCTTGCCTAACGAAAGGAGCGACACGTGCGACTGGCCGTGTTCTTGTGTGCCGTTCTGGTTATCGCCGCCTGTGACTCTACTCCGGGTGAAGTCAAGGCCGACCCGTCGTTCGCCGCCGACATCAAGCCCGCCTTCAACGCCAACTGCGTTTCCTGCCATTCAGGCACCGGTCCCAGCGGCAGCTACGACCTCACAAGCCGCGCCGGCGCGCTCGGCCCCGGCTCGGATTCGGTCGCCAATGTCATCCCGGGCAACGCCTCGTCCAGCCTGCTCTGGCAGCGGCTGGATGACGGCTCGATGCCGCCCGCTGGCCGGCTCGACACTGTCCCCATCGCCAACGTGCGCAACTGGATAAACCAGGGCGCGAAAGACAACTGAACTGAAAGGAACATCACCGATGCGCTACCTGTCTGTGCTGCTGTGTGCCCTGCTGCTGCTCGCCTGCGGCAGCCCCAAGTCGGAAAAAGAGACCCCGCCGCCCCAGGCCGCGATCGAGGCCCCGGCCGCGACCGAAGCGTCGGCGGAAACCGCCACTGTCGCCTTCGCCGACGTCCAGCCCGTCTTCACCAGCAACTGCGCCCAGTGCCACGGCGACAACAACGCGAAGGGCAGCTACAGCGTTACCAGCCACGCCGGCCTGCTCGGCAAGGGCAAGGACGACAAGCCCAACATCGTGGCCGGCGACCCCGAAGCGAGCCTCGCCTGGACCCTCATACGCGACGGCAAGATGCCGCCCTCAGGCAAGCTGGCCGACGCCCAGATCGAGCTTGTCCGGCGCTGGATTGCCGAAGGCGCCAGACCGCAATAGGCCAGCCAATGCGACGCGGCATTCTGCTGCTTCTGGCCGCGGCGGCCCTGTGCCTTGCCAATTCGGCCAACCCGCCCAATGCCAAGACCGGCGCCCCGGGCGAGGGCACATGCGCCGACTGCCATTCCGGCATCACCGGCTCGCCCGATTCAACAAGCCTGACCGGTATCCCCGGCAACGTCTACACGCCCGGCGCCACCTACACGATGACCCTGTCCCTGCAGTGGGTGAGCCAGCGCCGTTGGGGATTCGAGCTGACCGCGATGGCGCTGAGCGGCGGTTCGGCCGGGCAGGTGACGGTCACCGACCCGACGAACACCCAGTACAGCACTGCCGGCACTGGCTACCTCAAACAGACCTCGGCCGGCACCTTCAACGGCACGCCCTGGGGCGTGAGCTGGACTTTCCAATGGCAGGCGCCGCCGGCCGGGTCCGGTCCGGTCGTATTCTACTGGTGCGGCAACGCCTGCAACGGCAACAACTCGCCCTCGGGCGACGCGGTCTGCCGCGACAGCCTCCTCGTCAACGAAGGCACCGGCGTGAGCGAGCGGCCCGCCGCGACTGCCCGCCTGTACTGGCGGCTCGCCACTCCGGGCCGCAACCGCACCGTCATCAGGTACCGCGGCGAACCCGGCCGGGCGGTGAGCGTGTATTCTTCTTCGGGTCGGCTCGTGCGCACGCTCGCGCCCGAGCCTGACGGCGATGCGTTGCGCGCGGTCTGGGACGGCCGCGACAGCCGCGGCCGGCTGGTCCCGGCCTCAAGCTACTTCATCCGCCTTGCCGAGGCGCCCGGGGCGACGGTCAAGGTCGAACTGGTACGCTAGCGTGGCCGGAGCCTTGACCGGCCTGCTGCTCCTCGCAGCCGCCGCGTTCCCGCCCGAGCGCATCGCCACCCTGCCCTCTGGCCGTCTGCTCGAGAGCGGGGCCTGGCAGTTCGGCATCTCGCACCGCTTCCTGTCGGCCGAGGACAACTCGGTGCTTGAAGGCAACCTGCTCAACTTCTTCCGCACGGCCAACGTGCTGCTGACCTTCGACCACGGCATCGGCCGCAGGGCCGGCGCCGGCGCGTGGTTCAGCAACGAGCCGAACAAGGAAGTCGGCCTGCGCGGCGCGTACGCGCCGACGCGCTGGACCGTGCTCTGCGCCGGCATCGGCGCCAACGTCGTCGACTTCGGTTCAGGCAACACATGGGCCAATCTTGCGCTGGCCGTGCCGTGGACCCTCGCCGGGCGACTGCACCTCCTGGCGATGCCGCGCGTGACCGCGAGCCTTGCCGGCCTTGACGACCCCTTCGTGTCGCTCGGCCTCGGCGCAGTCGGCAACCTGGGCAACGGCCTCTCGCTCGGCCTGGAGACAGAGCCGGTGCTGCTCGGCGAACGCGACCTCGTCGCGTGGAACCTCGCGCTGGACAAACGGCTCGGCTGGCACAACTTCACGCTCGTCGCGGGCAACTCCTGGGCCCAGACCGCACCGGCCTGGTTCTCATCGGCCAACCGCGACATCCTCAAGGGCCGGTTCCGCATCGGCTTCAACATACTGCGCAGGTTCTAGAAGAAAGGCACTATCGAATGAAGCACGAAGCACGAATCCGCTGGGCCGGCGCGATGCAGTTTGTCGGCCGCGCCGGGTCGAATCACCTCGTGCCGATGGACGCCGCCCCCGACTTCGGTGGTGAGAACTCCGCCACCCGGCCGCTCGAACTGCTGCTCATAGCGCTGGGCGGCTGTACCGGGATGGACGTCGTCTCCCTGCTCAGGAAGATGCGCGTCGATTTCACCGGGATCGAGATGAACATCACCGCCGACAAGTCCGAAGACCACCCGAGCGTGTACACGCGCATCGACGTCGAGTACGTCATCACTGGCCGCGGCGTCGACAGCGAGAAAGTCAAGCGGGCAATCGAGCTCTCGCAGGAACGTTACTGCTCGGTATCGGCAATGCTGCGCCGCAGTTGCCCGGTCGACTTCACCTGGCGCATCGTTGAAGCGTGATACGGCGGCAACTGACGCATTACCGCGGGGTTGCGCTACAGCGCTTGACACCGCGAAGGCCGATTGTAAAATAGTATTGTGACTGTCATAAGGAGGAAGCGTATGCGTCGTCTGGGCTCAGGCCTGCTCGGTTTCCTGGCTCTTGCCAGCATTGTTCTAGTCGGCTCCGGCTGCCAGCAGCAGAACGTTCTGCGCGTCACATCGGTCAACGACAATTTGCCGATCAATGCCGACCTGGCCGACTTCGGCCTCTACACCGACCCCACCGACCCCGAGGCTGAACCCGAACTCATCAGCATCACGCCCTCGCAGAACGCCGAACTGGTTCTTCAGTACGTCGAGATTGGCTCGGGACTGCCGACCTGGACCCCATACCAGGCCATCGTCCACACGGGCCGGATAATCTACAAGAGCGCCTCAGGCGTGGACCGCGGCCGCGTGACCCTTCCGCTTAACATCGCCGTGATGGCCGACCGTGAAGGCCGCCGCACGGTCAAGGCAAAGGCCCAGCTCGTGCCGGCCTCCTGGCTCATAGAGCAGTACGGCGACGACATCGCGGACCAGCCCGACGACCTGGAGATCATCGATGAAGTCGACGGCACGCTCACGCTCCAGGCCACCGACTCGCTCACCGGCCGCGACGTGCAGTGCGTGGCCAAGTTCCGCGTCGTAGTCGGCAACCTCTACGACGACCCGAGCCGCATCGGCAACTAGCGCAGCCACGGGACGCATTCGGATGGCCGCCTGCGGGCGGCCATCCGGTTTGTCTGCCGGCCAGCGGAGAGCCAACCATCAGGCTATTGACAGAATCTGCCTGCGCCATATTATAGTCCAATGCTATGGGACGGCCATAACGTGCTGCCCTGTAACTTCTTAGTTCCGCCTGGCAACACAGAAAGCCCGAGAGGAGGAAGACCTATGAAGACCCACAAACAAGTACTGACCCTGCTGCTGACCCTGCCGGTGCTGGCGCTGGCCTATCCCGGCATCGGCGGCGGACGCGGCCTGTTCCGCGTCCAGAACCCGCTCGTCGAGAACGAGGCGGGCCTGTCCATTTCGCTGCACGCCCTGGGTCACTACTCGACCTTCGGCGACCGTTACTGGCCGAACCAGGAGTTCGCGGCCGACCTCATCGCCCCGGAGCTGAACTACGCCCCGCTGGCGACCAAGTACGTCGGGCTCGAGCTGTTCGGGTCGTTCGGGGGCGTGTTCCAGTATGCCGACCTGAAATCGGACGAGAAGACCGGCCGGGTCTTTGACGTCGGCGCCCACGACCTCAAGGCCGGCGCCAAGCTGTCTGTGCCCATTATCCCGGTCCTCAAACTGGGCGGCATGGCATCGATGAACTTCCTGCCCCGCAGCATCGACAGAGAGTGGCTTGACCCATTTGCGGTGCCGCAGACCGAGCGTTGGGGCCTTTCGTGGTCCGGGCTCGCTTCGCTTCACTTTCAGGACATCGCCAAGAGCCTGCCCAACATCATGCTAAACTACGGCAAGGTTCCCGTGGCTAGCCCGGACATGGATGCCGTCATCGACTACACTGCGTACGGTGCCGGCCTCGAACTGGCCGCCAAGGGCTTTGCCCTGTTCGTCGAGGCGCAGTCGCTCCAGCCGCCGAACTCCAGCGGGATCTTCAGCTATGAAGACGGCGGTCACGTCCGCATCACTCCCGGCGTCGCCTTCGGCAAGGCCACCTCGGGTCTGACCTTCAAGCTCGGCTACACCATCGCCCCGGCGACCTACGACGCGGACGAGTTCGTCCTCGGCCTGAGCCTCGCCACGCCGTTCGGCAGGCGCCTGCCGCCCGAGATCGGCACGATCGTGGCGACCGTTACCGATGCCCGCACGGGAGCGGCCCTCGCCGCCAACGTGGCCTTCCCTGAGAACCCCAAGCTCAAACCGCTCACCTCTGACCCGGTCACCGGCGTCTTCAAGGTTGAAAACGTCAAGGCCGGCATCGTCGTCGTCGACGTGTCGCTTGACGGTTACCAGCGCCAGTCGGTCCCCATCAACGTCTCGGGTGACGGCGTCTCGCAGTTCGAGTTCAAGCTCCGGCCGCTCGTGACCTACGGCGTCATCGCCGGCAGCGTGGTCGACGCCCGGACCCGCCAGCCGATCGCCGCCCGGATCGAAGTGCCCGGCACCGAAGTCGCAGCGGTCAGCGCTGACCCGGCCACCGGCGCCTTCAAGCTGGAGAACGTCCCGGTCGGCGTGTACACGGTCTCGGCCTCCGCTCCCGACTACTATCCCGGCTCCCAGACCGTCGCGGTTGAGGAAGACCGGGTCGCCAACGCGCCGTTTGAGCTGGTGTCATCGACGGTCGCCCGGGTCCTGCTCTCAGGCAAGGTCTCGGACAAGTCCAGCGGCGCCGCGCTCCCCGCGACCATCAGCTTCATGGGCGCCGCCCCGGACCTCTCCGTTGACGGCGTCACCGGCGTCTACTCCACCGAACTGCCGCCCGGCCCGTACACCGTCAAGGTGTCGGCCGCGGGTTACCTCGACCAGACCGCGGCGCTGATCATCGAAGAAGGCAAGCCGCAGATTCGCAACTTCGAGATGGTGAAAGAAGGGATGACCATCACGCTGAAGGGCATCTTCTTCGACGTCAACAAGACCACCATCAAGCCGGAGTCGCGTGCTGCGCTCGCCGACGCGGCGAAGATACTCACCGACAACCCGACCATCCGGGTCGAAATACAGGGTCACACCGACAGCCAGGGTTCGGCTGAGTACAACCTGCGCCTGTCCGAAGGCCGCGCCGCCGCGGTCGTGGCTTACCTCGTCCAGAACCACGGCATCGCCGCCAGCCGCCTGACCGCGCGCGGTTACGGCCTGACGATGCCGATCGCCGATAACTCGACCCCCGAGGGACGCGCGCTCAACCGCCGCGTCGAGTTCGTGATCCTCGGCCAGTAAGGCATACTGACCGACCACAGGGGGAGGCTTCGGCCTCCCCCTGTGCCTTGTTTGCGGCGCAGGGACCTAACCGCCAAAGTTTCGGCCACTTGACACCGATTCGAGGTTTGCTACAATTTCGCAGAAGTCAGTCGGTTGACAATGCCCGAGCCGCAGACCAAAGGTCTGCAGGGAGGTCACATGAGACGTATCAAGGTCCTTGCTCTGCTGGTGCTGCTGGCCGCGGGTACCGCCATTGCCGATCCGGCACTGGGCGGAGGCCGCGGCCTGTTCCGTGTGCAGGACGCGCGCGTCGAGGAAGACGGCGCCCTGGTCTTCGCCAACCGCTGGATGTGGAGCCGCCAGCCTACAATCCACGAATCGATGCTCTACTTCGGCCCGCTCTACGGGTTCGAGATCAGCTACGCTCCGTTCCCCGTGCTGGAGATGTTCGGCTCGCTTGCCGGCGTCCTCAGCTACGAGACCGATGTGAACTCGCTGAAGTACGACTGGCAGGGCCAGATACTGGGTGCCAAGCTGTCGATCCCGTTCCTGCCGGTGCTCAAGCTTGCCGGCTCGGCCCACTACGCGATGGAGAAGGCCGACCATAGCCGGCCCGGCTACATGGAAGGGCTCGCCAACAAGGGTGCCTACTGGCGCGCTATCGGCGCGCTGCGCCTCTGGGACATCTACAAGACCCTGCCGACGCTGATGATCAACTACGGCCAGGGCTTCTCCGACGACGTACCCCGCTTCGCCGGCATCGGCGTCGAGATGGCTTCCGACGCAATCGACCTGTTCATCGAGGCGACTTCCGAACCGGTCGCCGGCGGTGGCTTCCTTGACGGCACCGCCAAGGCCCGCATCACTCCCGGCGTCCGCGTCAAGATTCCGTACTTCCACCTCAACGGCGGCGTCGAAATCGGGCTCACGGACAGCGTACCTGACTACCAGGCAATTGTCGGCTTCAGCTTCGTTTCGCCGTTCCCCAAACCCAAGCCTCGGCCGTGGGGCCGGCTTGCCGGCAAGGTCAAGGACGCGCGCTCCGGCCTGCCGCTCGAGGCAACCATCAGCTCGCCCAACCGCAAGTTCCGCAAAATGACGACTGACAGCGAAACCGGCATCTTCTTCCTGCAGAAAGCGCCGACCGGGGTCATCGTCGTCGAGGCATCGGCTGACGGCTACATTCCCGAGGCCGTGCCGCTGGTCATCACGGACCAGGGTTATGCCACCTACACCTTCGAGCTCAAGCCGCTCGTGCCCTACGGCACGGTCGCCGGCCGCGTCTATGACAAGTACACCGGCAAGCCGATGGCGGCCGAGATCCGCTTCCCCGAATCCGACATCGCCGCCGTGCAGGCGAACGAGCGGACCGGGTTCTTCCGCACCGACCGCGTGCCTGCCGGGCTTGTCGGCGTTGAGGCCGCCCAGCCCGGTTACTTCACCGAACAGCGTCTGGTCGAAGTCGAGGACGGCGGCGTCACCCGCCTCGAGTTCGCGCTCGTCGCCGAGAACATGAAGGGCTGGTTCGCGGGCAAGGTTTCCGACCGCAAGACCGGCACGCCTCTCGCCGCGACTGTGACCTTCACCAGCGTCCAGCGCCCCGCCCTCGGCACCAACCCGGCAACCGGAACCTTCGCCGCCGAGCTGCCGGTCGGCTCGTTTGACGTCAAGGTCGAAGCCGAAGGTTACCTGCCTCAGACTGCCACCTTCGCGATAAGCAAGGGCGACTCGACCGTGCGCAACTTCGAAATGGTGCAGAAGGGTATGGTACTGACCCTGCGCGGCGTGTACTTCGAGTTCGGCAAGGCCACGTTGCGGCCCGAGTCATTCATCGCGCTGAATGACGCCGCCCAGATACTCAAGGATAACCCCGACATCCGGGTCGAAATCCAGGGCCACACCGACAGCATCGGTTCGGCCCAGGGCAACCTCACACTGTCCGAGCGCCGCGCCTACTCCGTGGTCAACTACCTCGTGCAGTACGGCGGCATAGATGCCCAGCGCCTCGTGGCCAAGGGCTACGGCCTGACCCAGCCGGTGGCTTCCAACAACACCGAGGAAGGTCGGGCGCTAAACCGCCGCGTCGACTTCGTGATCCTTAAGTAACTCGGAGCTCTCCAGAAAGCCGAGGGGGAGGCCTGCAGGCCTCCCCCTCTTTTTCTGCGCAGTTGACAGGTCAGACCATCAGGCCCAGGTACCAGCGGAACACCACTTCACCGAAAAACAGTCCGACCAGCGCGCCAATGGCAAGGAAAGGGCCGAAGGGCATCTGCTGGCCACGGCCCAGACGACCGACCGAACGCACGACCGCCCCGACGACAACACCGGCCGCGACCGCAGCGAAGAGAGCAACAATCAGGCTGCGCCAGCCGAGGAAAGCTCCGATCATCGCGGCATAGGGCAGGTCACCCCAGCCCATCCCCTCCTTCTGGTCCACGCCGAAACGCCGGAAGATGCCGGCCAGCACGAACCGCCACAGAAGCCACGCACCGAGCACGAAACCCGCGCCCGCCGCCGCGCCCAGAAGCGAATCGACCACCATCCGGGGCGGAAGAAGACTGCCTGCCACGCCCAGGACCACCCCGGGCAGCGTAAGGCGGTAGGGCAGTATGAAGTGGTCAAGGTCGATGAACGCCGTGACGATGAGCAGACAGACTAGGACCAGCGCCTTGACCAAGGCTAAGGTGAGCCCGAACCGGGCCAGCGCCGCAACGAATAGACCGGCGGTCAGCGCTTCGACCAGCGGGTAGCGCAGCGAGATCGGCTTGCGGCAATCGCGGCACCGCCCGCCCAGCAGGACATAGCTCAATACCGGTATGTTGTCCCAGGGCCGGATTCGCCGCTTGCAGCGCGGGCATCGTGACGGCGGGTAGTTGATTGACTCGTTGCGCGGTATCCGGTGTATGCAGACGTTGAGGAAACTGCCGAAGACCAGCCCGGCCAGCGCGGCAACCAGCCAGTTCACTGCCCGCTGGCGGCCCCGTTCGCGCCGTCCGGCGGCATAAAAAGCTTCTTCTCGTTGGCTAGGGCGTAGGCCGTGTCCGAGGCTATGATTCCCTTGCGCACGAGCTGGGTCAGGCACTGGTCAAGACTCTGCATGCCGTACTGCGAGCCGGTCTGGACCAGCGAGGAAAGCTGGTGCGACTTGCTCTCGCGGATCATGTTCTTCACGGCCGGCGTCGCGACCAGTACCTCCATCACCGCAGCCCGGCCCCGGCCGTCCTTGCGCGGCACAAGCGTCTGGGAAATGATGCCGCGGATGACATTGGCCAGTATCTGGCGGACATAGTCGTGCTGGTCCAGGGGGAAAACATCAATCACCCGGTCAACCGTCTCGGCGACACTGTTAGTGTGCAGCGTTGACAACACAAGGTGCCCGGTCTCGGCCGCGGTGAGCGCCAGCCGGATCGTCTCAAGGTCACGCATCTCCCCGACTAGTATCACGTCCGGGTCCTCGCGCAGGCAGGCCCGCAGCGCCGCGGCGAACGACCGCGAGTGCGTGCCGATCTCGCGCTGGCTTATCAGGCAGTTTTGCCCGCGGAACACGTACTCGATCGGGTCTTCGATCGTAATAATCCGCGCCGACCGCTCCGAGTCGATGAGGTCAATCATGCTCGCGAGCGTCGTCGACTTGCCGCAGCCAGTCGGCCCGGTCACCAGCACGAGCCCGGACGGCCGCCGGGTCAGCTCCGCGACGGACGCTGGCGCCGGCAGTTCCTCCAGAGTGCGGATGCGCCCCGGGATTATCCGGAACGCGCCGCCGATGCCCGACTGGTCCAGAAACACGTTCACCCGGGCCCGCACCCTCTCCGGCGTCGTGTAGTCAACGCTCACCGCGTCAGCCGGTGCGTCGCTCTGGGATGTTCCCCAGGTATAGGAGAGGTCAAGCTCGCGCTTACGCTCGACCAGCGCGCGCTGCTCCTCGGTCAGTATCGAAAAGACCAGCGCCTGCGCGTCTTCCTGCGCAAGCGCTGGTCCAGGTATTTTCTTGAGCCGTCCCATCACCCGGATGATGGGCGGGTTCCCGACCGTTATGTGGAGGTCGGAGGCGCCATACTTGGCCGCATAGCGCAACAGCTCATCGATGTTCATGCGCGGTCGGCCGCCGCGCTAGCCCTCCGCCCGCATGATGTGGGGCGAGATGATTATCATCAGGTCGGTCTTGCTGCGCTGCACCGAGGTCTTCTTGAACAGGTGGCCGAGAACCGGGATGTCTCCGAGCAACGGTATCTTGCCCACGGTCTTGACCTCGCTCTCTCTGACCAGGCCGCCGATTACCGCCGACTCGCCGTCGGCCAGAGTTATCTGGGTCTCGGCCGTGCGCTTGGATATGATCGGGCGCTGCTCGTCGGCCGACCCGGTATAGCCGGTTATCTGCTCGGCGTTAGGCTTCACGTACATCGTGATCCTGCCGTCCGACGTCACGTGCGGCGTGACCTCAAGCGCGACCGGGATTGTCCTCGTCCGCCACGTGTACGTGACCAAGCCGGTCCGCGGGTCGCTGGTGACCTCGCGCAGCGGGAAGTCGGTACCCATCTCGACCTTCGCCGTCTGGTTGTCGAGCGTCATTATCTCCGGGCTGGCCAGCACGCGGGCGCGGTTCTGGGTCGACAGCAGCTCCAACGACGCGCTGATCTTGTCGAACGACACCTTGCCCAGGACCATATTATTGAAGATCAGCGGGAAGGCAGCCTCCTCGCCGATGTCGACCTTGCCGCTCGCCGCCCCCGCGGCCAGCTTCCAGTCGATGCCGAACCGGTCCTCGTCGTTGATGTTGATCTCAACGAACTTCGCCTGAATCAGTACCTGCTGGCTCGGCCGGTCCATCTCGGCGATGACTTGAGCGACCCGGTCCAGCGCCTCCGGGTAGTCGGTGACGATGATGTAGGAATTGCGCTCCGAGCCGCCGCCCGCGCCGACGCGACGGTAGCCTTGCTCGGTCTTGCCCTGCGGGCTCGTCGTGTGGACGATGGCCTTCAGGACGTCAACCGCTTCGAGGTAGTCGAGATGAAAGACCCGGGTCTGCATCTCGCCATACATCTCCTTGCGCTGGGGCTTGACAATGATCACCCCGCTGGCTTCCTCGACCATGTTGCACAACGCCGCCTTGAGCAGCGCATCAAGGCCGAGTCGCAGCGGGACATCGCTCAAGCGCACGGTCACCACCGACTTCACATCCTGCGTGACGAGAATGTTGAGCTTGAACTGGCTCGCTATCATGCGCAGCACGTCGGCGATCTCGGCGTCTTTGACGTAGATCGTCAGCGTCTTGCCCGCGAACTGGTCCTTGGTCTGGTAGTCGGCCAACGGCGGTACCTTGGGTATCGGCCGCGCGCCGAGATCGACAACTATGACCCCCGCCTCGGTCGTGACGCGGTGCTCGACCATGTCTCGCAGGCGCACCGTGATGCGCGCTCCGTCGATGGCCTCGCTGGGCTCGACCGTCACCGAACTGACCGGGTAGAGGCTTGACTCGAACCGACTGCGCGGCGTCTTTACCGTCGCGCCCATCACATCGATGACGACTGCCGGCGGGTTGTTCGACACGAACGAGCTGACGTTCGGCGTCCCCGTGCAGGCGATCGAAACTCTGACGCCTTCAAGCAGCTTCTCAACCGCCACGTCGGTGACATTCACCCGCGCCGGCGTCTGAGCCGCTGCAAAACTGCACAGGCTGAACAGGACCGCAAGAACCGGTATTGTCTTTCTCATCTTACCTCTCCCCCAGCAACAGGGTGAACGTGCGCCCGCCCTGTTCCAGCATTACGTTGTCCGGCTGGATGCTGACAATCTGCTTGCCGCTGATGATGTCACCTTCTTCGAGGATCTGGTCGTTGATCAGCGCGTACGCGCCGTCGCCGCCGATCGTGATCGCCTTCAGGTAAAGGTTGGCCAGCTCGTTCGTGAGCATCCAGTCGCGCACGAACGGGTCGCTGCCCCAGAACTCAGGCTCCGGGGCTATGGCAACGGCTGGCAGGCTCGCCGCCGGGGCTGCTTCGGGTTTTCCGCCGCCCGCAGCTGACTCGGCCGGCGCCGGCGGTGGCTCTGCGGCCTTGGCACCAGACTGCGCCGCTGCCTTGGCGGCCAAGGTAGTCCGCAGCTGCTCGCTGGTGCCGGCGGTTTTCGCCCGGCCGGAAGGTTGCGCCCTGAGAACGAAGGTATACACCGCCAGCAGGGCCACGGCCAGGCCCAGGATAATCAGTATTCGGTGTCTCAAGATGCTCCTTTCTCGTGCAAGTCCCCGAATGCTTGCAGGCCGTATCCGGTCAGTCTGTTACTTGCTTCCATAACCGTAGTTCGGAATCAGGCTTTCTCCGACGCGGATCACGGTCCGCTTGCCGAATGCCTCTATCACGAGCCGATCCGGCTCGATGGCAATCACCCTGCGCCCCATCACGATATCGCCGACCTTGACGCGCCGGCCATCTACAAGGGCATAGCTCTCGTCACCCAAAGAAACAACCGCCTTCAGGATGTAGAGCTGCTGTCCGCGCTTGCCGGTCTTTCGCTTGCCGCGCTTGCGTCGGGCCTGGCGTAACGCCTTGCGCTTCTCGCGCTCCTGGCGCTTCAGCTCGCGCTTCCGCTTGCGTTCCTCCTCGCGGATGCGCTTCATCTGGGCGCGCCGTTCCTCCTTGCTCATCGCCTTGAGCGAAGCCTTGGCCGCCTTCTTGCTGCTGCGGCTCCCCTTGGCGGTGCTCTTCTCGGCGGCGCCTGACGACTTACCCTCCTCGGCAGCACCCGACGTCTTCTTGACTGCCGCCTTGGGCTTGGGTTTGGGCCTGAGCAGCACAAAACCGGCAATCCCGACGACCGCGACGACGAGCAGGATGAGGACTATTCGTCTCACAACTTGCCCCCGGACGTGAGGCTGGAGGCGTACAGGTTCAACTGAAGCTTGGCCTCAACCTCGGGCCGGATGTCGTCGCGCGCGAACAGCTCGAACGCGGGCACGCGCAGGAAGTACGGGTAGCTGTTCAGTGACTCCAGATAGCGGCCGATGTCCAGATAGCGGCCTTGGACAGTTACCATGAAGGGCACGCCGCTCAGGGGACGGGCATCCGTCTCCTGGTGCAGCAAAGTGTCAAGGCCGGGCGGCAGAATCTCCAAGAACCTGACTTTGGCGTCAGCCGCCTTGTCGGCAAGGTCCTTGAGCGTGCCCAGCATCTGGCTGCGCGGCACCACGTGTGATGTGAACGCGACATTGGCCGCCTTGAGTTCCTCAAGGCGGGCTCTCAGCCGTCCTATCTGCTTCACGCGGGCCCGGGTCTCTTCGAGTTGCTGCTGCAGCTCGGCGACAACTGCCGCGTTGCGCTGGCGGGCCTTCAGCCGCGGCTGGTACAGGAAGACCACCGCCAGCACGGCCAGCACCACATAGGCACCCAGCGCGATCAGGAGAACTCGTCGTTCAAGTAATGCCATGGTTCACTCCGTGACGCACTGCAGTTCGAACTCCAGGACGGTTTCGCCCTGAAGCGAGCTGCGGTTCTTGGACACCAGCTGGACCTGCTGGAAGCCCGGGCTTGCCTCAAGGTCGATGAGGAACTGCGACAGGTCGACATCCAACAGGAAGGGCTCGCCCGAAACCACGCCAATCAGCTTGACGTTGTTGCCGTCGGTGAGCGAGACATTGGTCAACTGGACGTTCTGCGGCACTATCCTCGTGAGTTGAGCCAGCACCGGCACGGTCGGCGTGAAGTCGCCGACAACGTCGGTCAGGCTGTTCTGCCTCGTCTGGAGGTCGTTGATCTGGGCTTCCAGCGCGAAGTACTCCTTGTTGGTTTCCTCCGTGGCTTTGAGGTCGCGCCGCAGGCGATTGGCCTGGACAACCGAGGCTTGGGACCACCCGGTCAGACCGACGTAGACGAGTATCAGCAGCCCGGCCCAGACGATCCCGCCCGCGACCGCCAGTCGAATGTCCCGGGCGACGAACTTGCCGGTCTTCATCTCGCCCGGCAACAGGTCGACTGACGTGTGGTCGTACAGCAGGCCGAGCGCGGTAACCAGTCGGTAGCCCTCTTGCTCCTCGGGCAGCGAACCCTTCCGGTAGAGACCGGCGCTGCGGAACGGGTCGAACAGCTCGATCGGTATCCCGAGATTGGTCTGGATGTACTCGCGCAGACCCTTCATCGCGGCACTGCCGCCGCACATCAGGATGCGGTCAATCTTCGCCTCGCCGAACTCGCGCCGGTAGTAGTCGATTGACCGGTTGATCTCGGCAACGAACCGCTCGAGCGCGGGCCGCTGCAGCGTCGCCAGACGCTTGACCATGATACCGTTGGGCAACAGCTCGGTCTCTTCCTCGCTCGGTATGCCGTACTTGCGCTTGTAGTTCTCCGCGTCGTACGCGTCCAGGGCAAGCTGGCCTTCCTCGGTCGTGATCGCCACGGTCATCGCCTCGGTCAGCGCGTTGCCTGCGGTCGTGATCGTCCGGGCGAGGTCAAGCCGCTCGCCTTTGAGGAAGACCATGTCCGTGAACTCGGCGCCGACGTCAAGCACACAGACCGTCTCCTCGGGCCGCACCTGGGCGTACTTGCGCGCCGCGGCCTGCAGGGCGAACGGAATGACGCTGATCGCGGTGGGTTCGAGACCGGCCTTCCGCAGCGTCGAAATGTGGTCGGAAACGATGTCCTTGCGCGCGGCAACGACCATGACGTTGTCCTTGATCGCGCCGGCCTCGCGCATCGGGCCGAGGGTCTTGAAATCGAGGATCGCTTCGTCGAGAGTGAAGGGCGAGTACTTCTCGAGGCGCAGCAGGATGGCGTCCTTCAGTTCCCGGCGGTTCATCTTCGGGAAAGGCGCCTGGCGCAGGCTGACCGAAGGCCCGGACACGAAGCTGAAGACCTCGTCCGGCTTGTAGTCCTTGATCAGCTCGCGGAGTATGGAAGGAACGTCGAACGCCTCGCCGATTTCCTTCAGGCCGTAATCGACGATCCGCCCGCCTTCCATCTTGATGAACTTCACCGAGTTGGAACCGATATCAATGCAGAGCGTTCCCTTGCCGCCCCCGCCTAACACCTTGCCGAAAACGCTACCGGTTGCCAATACTCCTCCTTATCATCCCTGTCACGGCGTGAAGGTAATCTCAGACCCGTCGCTGAAACGCAGGCGGAACTCCCGCCCGGCGACTCTCGCCGGGGTGCTGAGAATACTGTCCACTATGCTGTCGGTCACGAAACTGAAGAAGCCGAAGACCACTTCGTCGGCCAGATTCCCGGGAATCGGTGCCGGCGGCAGAATGGCCACGGTGCTGCCGTTGCCCGGCGCCCTGCTGCCGTTGGGCAGCGGGAAACCAGAGACATTCGCACCATTGACCGTGAACCACGTCATGTACGCCGAGTCGGCCGGCGCGATTGCGGCAAAGGTCACGGAAGTGATGACGGTATCGGTGCTCGCCGTGTTCACGACCCGAATTGTGAAACCGTTGCTGTCGGGCAGCTGCAGCACCGGCGTGCCGACAAGCTTCAGCCGACTGCGGAAACTCCGGTTGAACCGAAAATCGACGATCGCCCGAGAGCGGGGCGCAACGGTCACCCAGCGTGATATGGAATCATATGAAGGCGCAGGCAACCTGACCACCAGCCGGTGTGTGCCCATCGGCACCGGCCGGGCGGTGTTGGTCGAGAACTCGTAGTAGCCGCCGGCATCCACCGCCGCAAGGACCGGGACCGGATACGCGCTCGCGTAGAGCGCCACGGTGATGGCGCTTGCGAGATCCCCGGGCGGATTGCCCTCGATATCAGTGATGTTGCCGCTGACGATGTTGTCCGACAGTTGCGTGAGGGTATCGGCCACACGCATCGTCAGCGGGAACCGGCCGTTGCCCAGCGAGGATATCGTGCCGGTTGCGGAATTGTAGCTGTAGAGCTCGCCCCACGCATCGCGCAGGAACCCGAGCGAATCGCCGAGCATGTCCCGACGCAGGTATGGCCCGCGCCAGTTCGGCTCGTTGTTGACGTTGTCGACAAGCTCGCGCAGCTCTGACGGCAGCCGGCCCAGGTCGCCATAGAAGCCGAAATCGGTACGGCGGCCGTCGTAAACAAGGTCGGCGTTGCCGGTTATCGACTGGACAATCTGGCGCATCTCACGGGCGGTCTGATCAAAGAGCGACCGATCGCGGGTCGCGTCGATGGTGCGTAGCGCGACCGTGCTCAGAACGCCGATGATGAGCAGCACGACCAGCAGTTCCATCAGTGTAAAACCGCGGGCGCGGAACGCAGTGAACCTCGTCATTGCGCGCTCCAGTCAAGGTTCAGCCTGACGCGCACGTCAGGCGCGCCCAGCTTCGGGTACACGGTCACGTTGATCGTGGTCAGGGTCGTTTCCGGCGGCGGCGGAACATACCTGACATAGCGGGCGACCAGGACATGATTGCCCTGCGGGATGTTCGTGAAAGAGAACTGACCGTTGCTGGTGGACAGCACCTGCGCGGAATCGCGCCGGGTCACCCCTTCGAACGGACGCAGCAGCACGACCGTGAGCAGACCGATGCTGTCGGCACGCGGGGTCGGGGGCTGGCCCCGGACATCGAAAACCTGGCCGCTGACGACATTGCGTTCGAGCTCTGCCCTGGTGAACCCCAGTTCGCGCGTCAACCAGCGGGTCCGATCGACGAAGCCACGCCCGCCGAAGCTGCGCAGGTATGTGCTATCCAGATTGTAGACAATGGTGTCGCCCCAGCCGTCGGTGCGGAAAGTCTCGGGGGACTCGCTGAAGGCCGCCCGGATGTAGGGACCGCGCCAGCGGCTGCTCTCCGGGGGCGATGCCGGCGGCTCCGTGACAAGCTCGGATATCGTATAGGGCATCCGGCCCATATCGCCGACAAAGCCAAAGTCGGCCCGCCGGCCGGCAACTATGTAGTTGGGGTCACCGGTTATCGCCGTCGCCAGCTGGTCCAGACGCTTGCGCGTGCTCTCGTAACGGCCCCGCTCCAGGGTGACGTCCCAGGTCTTGACCGCCGCCGTGAGGATCAGGCTCAGGATCATCAGGACGATGAGCAGCTCCAGCAGAGTCACGCCGCGTTCTGCCGTGTGCTTGCGCAGGTCCATCACAGCCTCCTAGAAGCGCACCTTGATGTCGTCGCTGTCCCGAGCCCCGGGCTGGCCGATGAACAGACCGTCCGGACCGGCGCTCCACAGGCCAAGGGTTTCGTTGTTCAGAATCAGGTACCGGTACTCCACTCCCCAGGCATCGAAACGATAGCTCATCTCGCCGTCTTCCCGGACGTACGGACCGTTCCAGCCGCGCTTGATGTAGGGATCCCAGCCGGGCAGGGTCTCCTTGCCGACGTAGTTCATCCGGTCATAGGGCGGCTCGAACGGATTGCGCGTGGCCAGCTCGATGAGGTCTCTGGGATAGCGCCCGACGTCGTTGCGGAAGCCCGTGGCCACAAGGTCGCCGTCTATCTGGATGCTGGGGTTGCCGGCAATCGCATCACGGATGACATTCATCTCCTGCAGCGTCGCGACCCGCCGCGCGTTGGTCGTTATTCGGGAGACGATTGTCGGGACGAAGAACGCCAGCAGTATGCCGACGACGGATATCACGACGAGCAACTCGACGAGAGTAAACCCGGACGGGCGCGCCGAAGTACCGTTCACCGGGGAAATTATAGGTCGCCTGCGGACAGGTGTCAAGCGTCGCAATACTGAGCACATAGCTGATTCCTCTAGTTGTGCAGCAGGAAGATCACGGCCGTCTCGTCCGGGTTGTAGTCCCGGATGGAAATCCCGCCCCGGCCGATCGCGACCAGGCCGTACCCGAGCGGCCACTCGGCCCCCTCCGGCTCCCAGACGCCATAGACGATCTCTCCCGGATAGTAACCGGAAATGTCGTTCGGCCCCAGCTCCTGGTTGTTGCTGATATCGGCCTCAGACTCGTAGTCCTCCGGGTTGAACTCGTCCGGGTCCATCTCCGCATTTGTCCACGGGTTCCGGGGCAGCTTGCCCATCCGCTCGTTGAAGACGCCGCCCGGGAAATAGGAGCCGTACCCGTCCTCGTAGAAGTCGTCGGCATAGTACCCCTTCTCCGCGTGGAAGGCTTCAACGACAACCTGGACGTTGTGCAGATTCATCTTCATCGCGGCAGTGCGGGCCTGCTCGCGGACGACTGTGAACCGCGGAATCGCCATGCTCATCAGCACGCCCATGATCATGATGACGACGAGCATCTCAATCAAAGTGAAGCCTTTGGGTTCTCGCATAGTTACTCCTCCCGTAGGTTATAGGGACGACCGTGCCCTTTGTCAAGGTGAGCCTGCGCCCTAGTCGCGCCGCGCGGGAGGGGTGCTGGAACGCACCCGGTCCCCGTCGAGGTAGAAACTGCCGCCATAAGGCTCCTCCGGTATCCGCTGGAGGTATCCGGCCGCGAGCAACTCGGAAAGGCGGTTCGGCGGGCGGCCCTTGTCGTCACGGAACCGGTCGACTGCCGACTGCAGCACGGCCAGGCCCTCCTCCAGTTTCAAGTTGCGCAGCTGGCGAATCACCAGCTCCCGCAGTGCCCGGTTCTCGGTGTTCTCGTAGATCTCGCGCCACATCTGCCGCGCCGTCTCGAAGTCACCGGCGCGGGACATGGCCACGGCCGCCCAGCGCGCCGTTATCTGCCACGCGCCCGGCAAGCGGGAAGCGATGTCGAAAAGCACCCCGGCGCGCTCGTAGTCGCGCAGCTGCATGAAACTGATGAACGCGGCGTCGAATGGAAGCTCCCAGCTGACCGGGTTTGCCCGCATGCCCCTGATCAGGAAGTCAACCGCCTCCTGCGGCTTGCGCGCGTCCCAGGCCAGGGTTATCGCGCCGAAGTGATAGGCTCCGACGAACTTCGGGTCGAGCACGGCAAGTATCTCGAAGACGTGCCCGAGCCACTCGTACTTGCGGTCGGTCATCAGGTGATGCCCGTAGTACTGGATCGCCCGCAGCCAGACAAAGTCGGCCGCCAGGACCTGGTACTCGATCGTCGCCTGCCGGATGAACTGGCCCGAAGGGAAGTACATCAGCTCCTCGATCGCCTTCTCGCGCATCCGCTTCTCGCCGGCGCGGTCGATGCCGATCTGCAGCAGGTAGCAGACAACGAAGCCCCACACCACGAGAACGGCCGGCAGCAGCGCGGCGAACGCACCCGGGCCGCGCGGCCCCGGTATCGCGGGCCGGATTTCCTCAACCACCGGCCTAGAACTCCTTGCGGCGGAAGATCGCGACGGAAAGGAACAGGAGCGTGGCCGAATAGACTATCGAGTACGCGATGGCCAGCACCACGGACGCCGGGTCGATCAGCGCGTCGCGCGCGACCTCGGCGCGCAGGTTGAAGTTGGTGAGATTGGGCAGAACATAGTAGAGAAACTCGCTGACGATCTTCACGACCGGCGACTGGCTCATCGCCGCCAGCAGCTTGAGGTCGCGGGTCAGGTGACCCACGAAGTAGACCGCGAAAGTGAAGATGGCGCTCGCGATCGGCGTTACAAAAGTGGAAAAGAACACGGCGACCGCGGTCAGAATCGCCAGCTGAAAGAAAGTCATCAGCACCGCGAGCAGCATCAGGACCGAGACCTTGACACCGATTATCGGCAGCATCAGGTAGAACGCCGCGGTCATCACGACCAGGCTCACCAGCAGCACCGCCATCAGGCCGGCGTACTTGCCGACGATGAACTCCCAGCGCCGGACCGGCTTGGCCAGCATTATGTAGATCGTGCGCCGCTCGACTTCCTTGTAGACGATCCGGCCGCCGACGAGGATGGCGATGAGCACGGTGAAGAAGGTGATCGAGGCCAGGCCGAGGTCCTTGACGACCTTGCTCTCCTCGCCGAGCGCCAGCGGCTGGATCACCCGGGCGCTGCCCATCACCAGCACCGCGAACACCAGCAGGGTGACCAGGACCTTGTCGCGGATTGACTCGCGGAAAGTGTTCACGGCGATGCCGGCGATGCGCCCGGTCACGCCGCCCCCTTCTGCTTCTCGACGTGAGCCATGAAGTAGTCCTCCAGCGTCGCCCGCCGCGGCACGATCGACTGGATGCGCACCCCGGCCTCGCGGGCGATGGCCGCGATCTTGTCGACGTCCTCCTCGCGGCTGACGGTCAGCAGCAGAACGTCACCCGACTTGATCGAGTGACGCGCGACCCGCTCCAGCACCTTCACGATCTTGCCGGTCGCGCCCCTGACCGTCACATCGATCGACTCGGCGGCCGACCCGAGGATATCCTCGAGCCGGCCCTCCTCGACGATCCGGCCGCCGATGATGATGCCGACCCGGTCGCATATCAGCTCGACATCGGAAAGAATGTGGGTCGAGAAGAACACCGTCTTGCCCCGCTCGCGCAGATCGACAATGAGGTCGCGGAACTCCTTGCGGCCGACCGGGTCCAGTCCGCCCATCGGCTCGTCGAGAATGACCAGTTCCGGGTCGCCGACCAGAGCCTGGGCTATGCCCATCCGCTGCAGCATGCCGCGCGAGAAACCGCGCATCTGGCTGCCGGCCGCATGCTCCATCCGCACCAGCCGCAGCAGGCCGTTGACCCGGCCGGCAATCTCCTCGCCGGGCACGCCCGAGATGCGCGCCGACAGCCGGAGGAACTCCGCGGCGGTCAGGTAATCGTAGAAGTAGGGCTGCTCGGGCAGGAAGCCCAGTCGCTTCTTCGCCTCGGCGTCGTGCGGCGGGCGGCCGAACACCTCGGCCGTGCCGCTCGTCGGCCGCGAGAGCCCGATGAGTATCTTGATGAGTGAAGTCTTGCCCGCGCCATTGGGACCGAGAAAGCCGTAGATCTCGCCCTTCTCGACCGACAGCGTCACGTCGTTGAGCGCGGCCACCCGGCGCATCCGCAACCCCGACCGGTAGAGCTTGTTCAGCCTGACCGTGGCGATGACCGGCTGGACGGTTTCTGACATAGCCTTGCGATTATAGGAGGGCGTCAACTGCTGTCAAGCCGGGGTAGTATCCTGATGTGTGTGTAGATTTGGCGAGAGAGAGAAGGGCCGGGCGAGTCCTGTATCCTGTTGGTAATGGCATACCTAAAGGAGGACCGCCCGTGCCCTACTACGGACATCTAAGTCAGCGACAGTATATCGACCGGATGCAGGAGAGCAAAGACTGGCTCGAGGACGATGAGGCAGAGACGTTGCGTCGTCCGATGACCGATGCCCTGCGGAAGCTGCTGGAACGGGTTCTGCGCCAGGACATGGTCGTACAACTGATGGCGCGACGGTATCAGCGAACACCCAGACGGATGGGCTATCGCAATGGTTGCTACTATCGCAGCCTGCTGACCAGTTTCGGGCTGATACCCGGTCTTGCTGTACCGCGTCCACGGGAAG
>CBFGIY010000005.1:0-56739 GCA_965648935.1 Caldifarciminota bacterium | reverse complement strand
GCTTCTGGCCGGGCGGCCCGACGGTGCCGGGCCGGGCCGGGCCGCGGCGCGCGAGATCCCGGTCGAGCTGGCCGCGGCGAGCGTGGCCGACTTCGGGCAGTATCTCGACGGGATTGACCAGGCGATTGACGAGTGCGCCGCGGCGCTGGCCGAGAACCCGCGCAATGCGCGGGTCCGCTCGGCCCTGCTGTCGGCGCAGGCGAGCCGGGTCGCGTCATACGACCGGCTGGTTTCGGGAGGCGACTGATGCGCGCGCTGGCGGTCCTGCTGCTGGTCGCGGCCCTGCCGCTTGAGGCGGCGGCCGCGGTGCGGACACTCGAGCGCGCGCTGAAGCCGCGCCCGGTCGTGATGGTGGTGCATCGGTACGGTGATGTGAGCGTGAGCGGTTCGGACCGGCCGGACATCCGGCTGGCCGCGCGGGTCGAGGTTCAGGGTTCAAGCGAGACCGCGGCCGGCGCGTTCGCCGATGCGGTGCGGCTGGCGGCGAGTGAGCGCGGCGAGACGCTGATCGTGACGACCCATTATCCGGCCGCGCCGCGCGGGGACACCGCTTTCGCTTTCTGGGCCGACCTTGACCTGGCCGTTCCTGCCGGTTCGGGCGTGGCGGTGCGCAATTCGTTCGGCGACGTGCGGCTGGCCGACGTGGCCGGGGCGTCGCGGCTGGAGAACCGGCACGGCGACGTGGAGGCGGCGCGGGTGGGCGATTGCGCCATCACGAGCCGCTACGGTCGGGTGCGGCTGGAACAGACCCGGGGCCGGCTGGTCGTCAACAGCAGTTACGGCGACGTGGTGCTGGTCGAGCCCGGCGACAGCGCGCGCGTCGACCACAGCTTCGGCTCGGTCGAGGTGCGCGACAGCCGGCGGCACGCGCACGTGGCCAACCTGTGGGGCGATGTCGTGGTGGTGCCGGGCAGCGGCGCGGTGAGCGTGGCGAATCGCTGGGGCGACGTGGTCGCGCTGGTCGAGCAGGCCGGGGTTTCAGGCCTGGACCTGGTGTCGCATTGCGGCGACGTGCGGCTGGTCCTGGGCCGGGGTCTGCCCTTCGAGCTGGTCGGTCAGGCCGAGCAGGGCAGTGCGAGGGCGCCGCGGCCCATCGTGGTCAGCGACGACGGGCAGGCGCGGCTGGTCAGCGGACGCCAGGGCCGGGGCGGGCCGTTGATCGAGGTGCGCACGGTCTGCGGCGACATCGAGGTGGACCGCAAGTGAGACTGCCGGATGCGGACCGCGGGCGGAGTTGCAGGTTAGAGAAAGCTTGCTTCTATCGGGGCGGCAGGAGGTGATGAATAGATGTCGCGTGTCATGATGGTTGTGCTGGCCTGCATCGGCGCGGCCGGGGTCGCGCCGGCAGAGCCGGATGTTTCCACGAAGCCTGAGCGGTCAGGCTGGCTCGGGGTCTACACCGAGAACCTGTCCAAGCCGATGCTTGCGGCGCTGGACATCGGCCACGGCGTTCTTGTGACCGATGTGGCCGAGGAGTCGCCGGCGAGCGCGGCCGGCATCGAGGTCGGCGACGTGCTGTTGTCGGTGGACGGAGAGAAGCTCGAGCGCACGGGCGACCTGCGTTCGATCGTGCGCGCGCGGCCGGACAAGAGCGTCACCGTGGCGCTCCGGCGCCGGGGCAGAGAGCGGCGGGTCACGGTGAAGCTCGGCTCAAGGGAACGGCCCGAGCCCGGGGTTGACCTCGGCTTCAACTGGCCGGGAGTGCCGCTTGAGGCGATGCGCAGCGCGCGGGCCGCGCTGAAGGACATCGGGCCGGGCGTGCGGGGTTCGCTGGCCGGCGCCGACGAGGCGCTGGATTCGCTGCGCGCCGAGCTCGAGGAGTTGCGCGAGGAGCTGCGCGAGCTGCGCCGCCGGGTCGGCGAGGGCGGCAAGTAGCCGCGGCGCAAGACAGGATCAAGAGGAGCGGCGCTGCCGGGTTGACCGGCGGCGCCGCCGCATTAGGATAGCCTGTGGCCAAGCCGCTGCGCGTCGCGCTGGTGACCGATGCCTACCTTCCCGGCATCGGCGGAGTCGAGAATCATACCCACAACCTGGCCCGTGAGCTGGCGCGGCTGGGGCACGGGGTGACGGTGGTGACGCACAAGGAAGTCAATTCCGAACTCCAGAGGCCGGAACCCGGGCGCCGGTCCGCCGGGTCGGGTGAAGCCGTGCGCGTGGTGCGACTGGATGGCGGGGTGATGGTTTTCCGGGACCACGACATCGCGGTGGACCCGACGATGCTTCGGGGGTTCGGCCAGTTGCTGGACGCCGAGCGGTTTGACGTCGTGCACGGTCAGGGCGAAGCGTCGCTGCTGGTTTACGGCGCGCTGTGGCTGGCGCGGCGGCGCGGCATCCCGACCGCGCTGACCCGGCATTCGATGCTGCGCAACAAACCGCGCGCTGCCTGGCCCCTGGTGATGGGGCTGACGCGGCTGCTGCTGCCGCTGGCCGACGGCGTCATCAGCGTGAGCGAGGACTGCGCCGAGGAAACCGGCTGGTTCGGCGGGCCGAAGCGCGTAATCGGCAACGGCGTGGACACGGAACGGTTCGCGCCTGCGGCAGCCGCGCGCGCGGCCGAGCGGCAGGCGCGCGGGTACGGCAATGCTGTCGCGCTGGGCTATGCCGGCAGGCTGCACCGCAACAAGGGCGTGCTCGAGCTGGTCGAGGCTCTGAAACTGGTCAGGCGCGAGTGCCCGGATGTGAGGCTGGTCCTTGTTGGGCCCGGTCCGCTGCGCGAAGGACTCGCCCGGCGTGCCGCCGCGCCGGACAGCGGCATCACCCTGGCCGAGCCGCTGGCCGAGTCGGCCGTGGCAGATTTCCTGTGCGGATTGGACATTTTTGCTTTCGCCAGCAGGGGAGAGTCATTCGGCATCGCCGTGCTCGAGGCGATGGCCTGCGGCCTGCCGGTGGTCGCGCTGGAACGCTGGGGTGTGAGGCGGCTGGTGCGCGACGGCGAGACCGGTTTCCTCTGTGCGGACCGGGCCGGGCTGGCGCGGCGCATCGTTGAGCTGTGCCGCAGTCCGGATGAACGCGCGCGGATGGGCGCGGCCGGGCGCAGGGTCGCGCTGGAGGGTTTTGGCTGGACCGCAGTGGCAGAAGCGACTGTCGATTTCTACAGAGAGCTGGCCGCTCGTCTTCTCTGAAACATAACTCGCTTGCAGGCAATCTTTTAGGCCTGTGACCGGCTGTCGCCGGTCAGGCTGGCGGGGCGAATCCCGAACCCGCGCGCGGCTGTCTAACCTATAGAACTCCAATGAGTAAGCCAGACAAGACAGGCCCGGTGACGCAGCTTTCCGAGCAGGCCGCGGCAATGGCTGCGGAGTGCGATAAGCTGCGCGACGACTATGTGCGGGCTCTGGCTGACTTTGAGAACTACCGCCGGCGCGTGGAGCGCGACCTTGATGTCAGCCGCAGGCTGGCCCTGGAGGCGCTGATGCTGGACCTGTTGCCGGTGATGGACAACTTCCAGCGGGCAGTGGCTGCGGCGCAGGAGGGCGCGACTGTCGAGTCGGTGCGTAAGGGTATGGAGCTGATACGGCGCCAGCTGGGCGATGCGCTGTGCCGGCACGGCCTGAGCGAGTACTCCTGTCTCGGGCAGGAGTTTGACCCGCGCCGGGCCGAGGCGATAGGTTTTGTTCACACCGCAGACCACGAGCCGAACACGGTTGTGTCCGAGCATTGCCCGGGGTATGCCTGCGGCGAGCGGGTCCTGCGGCCGGCGAAGGTGACCGTGGCCAAGCCGAAGGCCGAAGCCGCCGCGGGCGCGGCCGAACCCGGCGCTGTGATTGGTGAGTGAAGCGAACATTGCGCGGCCCGAACGGGTTGCGATTTGACCAAGGAGGTTTTGCATGGCCAAGGTGATCGGCATTGACTTGGGTACGACTTTCTCCTGCGTGGCGGTGATGGAGCGGGGCCAGCCCGTCGTGATTCCCAATCCGGAAGGCGGCCGCACGACGCCGTCGGTTGTCGCCTTCGGCAAGGAGCGTCTCGTGGGCACGCTGGCCAAGCGCCAGTCGGTGATAAACCCCGAGTCGACAGTCTACTCGATCAAGCGGTTCATGGGCCGGCGCTACAGCGAGGCGACCGAGGAGATCAAGCGCGTGCCGTTCAAGGTGGTGCAGGCCGACAACGGCGACGCCCGGGTCGAGGTCGAGGGCAAGCAGCTCTCGCCGCCCGAGGTGTCGGCGATGGTGCTGCAGTATCTCAAGAAGGCGGCCGAGGCCTACCTCGGCGAGGCGGTGACCAAGGCGGTCATAACCGTGCCCGCTTACTTCAACGACTCGCAGCGCCAGGCCACCAAGGACGCCGGCCGCATCGCCGGGCTGGACGTGCTGCGCATCATCAACGAGCCGACCGCGGCGGCGCTGGCCTATGGCCTGGACAAGAAGAAGTCCGAGCGCATCGCCATCTACGACCTGGGCGGCGGCACTTTCGACATCTCGGTGCTGGAGATCGGCGAGGGCGTGTTTGAGGTCAAGTCGACCAACGGCGACACCCACCTCGGCGGCGACGACTTCGACCAGCGGGTGATGGACTGGATCATCGAGGAGTTCCGCAGGGAGCACGGCGTGGACCTGTCGAAAGACAAGACCGCGCTGCAGCGCATCAAGGAAGCGGCCGAGAAGGCGAAGTGCGAGCTGTCCACTTCGATGGAGACCAGCATCAACCTGCCGTTCATCTGGTCGGACAAGGACAAGGGTCCGATGCACATCGACCTGCGGCTGACCCGGGCCAAGCTCGAATCGCTGGTCGAGGACCTGGTCCAGCGGTCGTTCGGGCCGGTGAAGCAGGCGCTGACCGACGCCAAGGTGACGCCGCGCGACATCGACGAGGTCATACTGGTCGGCGGCCAGACCCGGATGCCCCGGGTCCAGCAGCTCGTGCGCGAGTTCTTCGGCAAGGAGCCGCACAAGGGCCTGAACCCGGACGAGGTCGTGGCCATCGGCGCGGCAATCCAGGGCGCGGTGCTCGCCGGCGAGGTCAAGGACGTGGTGCTGCTGGACGTGACGCCGCTGTCGCTCGGCATCGAGACGCTGGGCGGCGTGATGACGAAGATAATCGAGCGCAACTCCACCATCCCGACCCGCAAGAGCCAGACTTTCACCACGGCCGAGGACAATCAGCCGGCCGTGACCGTGCACGTGCTGCAGGGCGAGCGCGAGATGGCCGCGGACAACCGGACACTGGGACGGTTCGAACTGGCCGGGATCCCGCCGGCGCCGCGCGGCATACCGCAGATCGAGGTGACCTTTGACATCGACGCCGACGGCATCCTGCACGTGACCGCCAAGGACAAGGCCACGGGCAAGGAACAGAGCATCCGCATCACCGCTTCTTCGGGCCTGTCCAAGGAGGAGGTTGATCGGATGGTCGGCGAGGCGCAGTCGCACGCGGCTGACGACCGCAAGCGGCGCGAGCTTGTTGACAGCCGTAACCGGGCCGATACGCTTATCTACCAGACCGAGAAGACGCTGAAGGACTTCGGCGACAAGGTCTCGGCCGATGACCGCAAGCGTGTCGAGGAGGCAACCGCCGCCCTGCGCAGCGCGATGAAGGGCGAGGACAAGCCGGCGATTGAAGCGGCCATCGAAGCTTTGCAGAAGGTGAGTTACAAGCTCGCCGAAGAGATGTACCGGCAGAAGGAAACACAGGCGGGCAGCGCCGGAACCCAGCAGGGCGGCGAGCCCGAGTCCGGGAAGAAGGTCGACGCCGACTATACAGTTATCGACGAAGAGAAGAAGTAAGACTGCCGACGCCCGCAGAGCAGAGCCAAACGCCGGAGCGGTCCGGCGTTGGCTGTTGCGCAGGCCCGGGGGAACGGGCGGCAGATTGACGCTGTTGGGCAGTATCAAAAGGGCTGGTGCGTGATGCCGGTGACCAAGCGCGACTACTACGAGGTCCTCGGAGTCGGCCGCGACGCCGCGCCCGAGGAGATCAAGTCGGCCTACCGGCGTCTGGCCAAGGAGTACCATCCCGACCGCAATCCGCAGGACCGCGCCGGGGCCGAGGAGCGCTTCAAGGAGCTTTCTGAAGCCTATGAGGTGCTGATTGACTCGGGCAAGCGCCGGCTCTATGACCAGTACGGTCACGAGGGCGTATCGCGTCAGTTCGGGCCGGGGGGATTCGACTTCCGGCGCGACTTCACCCACGCGGAGGACTTGAGCGACGTTTTCGGCGACGTGCTGCGCGGTTTCGGGGGCGGCGGCGGACTCTTCGACCTGCTGTTCGGCGACGGTGTCTCCCGGCGGCCCGCGACCGGCGGCAATATCCGTATCGCGATGCAGCTGTCTCTGGAGGAGATCGCGGAGTCCGTGACCAAGGAAGTCAGTTTCCAGCGCTGGGAGGCGTGTCCCAGGTGTTCGGGAAGGGGCGGCACCGGCGAAGTCGCGTGCCGCGGCTGCTCGGGCACGGGCCGGGTCAGGCACCGGGTGAGCTCGCTGTTCGGCCAGGTTGTTCAGGTCGCGCCTTGCCCGGACTGCGGCGGCGCGGGCAGCTCATTCAAGGAACGCTGCCCGGACTGCGATGCGACCGGCCGCGTGCGCAAGTCGCGCACCCTGAAGGTGCGCATCCCGGCCGGCGTGAGTTCGGGCAACTATCTGACGCTTGAAGGCGAAGGCCACTACGGGCCGGGCGGTTCCGGTTCGGTCGTGGTCGAGATAAACGAGAAACCGCACCCGCTGTTCGTGCGCCGTGATGACGACATCGTCGTCGACCTGCCCGTGTCTGTTACCACCGCGGCGCTGGGCGGAAAGGTCAGGGTGCCGACGCTCAAGGGCGAGAAGGACGTCGAGATACCGGCCGGGACCCAGCCGGGCGCGGTGCTGCGCATCCGCGGCGCCGGGATTCGCCGCCTGCAGGGCGGCGGCACCGGCGACCAGCTGGTGCGGGTCCTGGTTCACGTGCCGCACCGGGTGTCGCGCGAAGAGAAGAAGCTGCTGCAGGAACTGGAGAAACGGCGCGCCGAGCCGGTGCCCGGGCCGCGCAGGCCTGAGTGATGGAGCTTTTCCTCGCCCGACCGGCCGATGACGGCACCGTGTCCTTCCCGCCGGCCGAGGCCCGGCACATCGCGCGCGTGTTGCGGCACCGCCCCGGCGACCGGGTCAGCGTGACCGACGGTCAGGGGTTCGAGTTCGATGTCGAGTTGACCGCGGTCGGACCGCGGGGCGTGACCGGGCGGGTGCTGGCGCGGCGTGAGGGCAGGCGCGAGCCGGCACACAGCGTATGCCTCGCGCAGGCCGCGCTCAAGGGCGAGCACCTGGCCCAGGCTTGGGCCCAGGCGACCGAACTGGGCGTTGCCCGGTTCATCCCGCTGGTCACGGAGCGGACAGTAGGCCGCTGGAGCCAGGCCCGCCACGAGCGGCTTGAGAAGGTCTGCCTGGGCGCGCTAAAGTCGTCGACCCGGACGCGGTTGCCGGTGATCGAGGCACGCGCGCTGGGCGTGGACGGGCTGGCCGCGAGGCTGGCCGAGTTTGATCAGGCGCTGGTTGCCTACGAGGAGGAGACCGGGCCCGGCCTCGGGGAGCTGCTTGACCGCCGTGCCGGCTCAGTGCTCCTTGTTGTCGGGCCTGAGGGCGGGTTTGCGCCGGCCGAGGTGGCGCGCCTGAAGGCAGGCGGCGCTGAGTCCTTCACTATGGGACCGAGGCGGCTGCGGGCCGAGACCGCGGCCGTCGCACTCGCAGCGATGGCGCTGCAGATGCTGGGCGATCTCGGGTAGCAGTGGCCGCACAACCGAATCGAACGAAAGGAGGTGTTAACGCGAAATGGTCGGTATTATCGTCAAGGAAGGCGAGTCGTACGAGAGCTTCATCCGCCGGTTCCGCCGGGCGTGTGAGAACGCCGGGATACTGCGTGAGGTGAAACGGCGCGAGTTCTACGAGAAGCCGAGCGAGAAGCGCAAGCGGCGTGAGGCCGAGTCGCGCCGCCGCGCGAGTCGCCGCAGGCATCAGGACAGCTACTAGGGATCACGGCCGCAGGACCGAACTGATGAATCACAGCGACGGGCACAGCCTGGCCGTGCTCGACTACCCTCGTCTGCGCGAGTGGCTGGCCGGGATGTGCCAGACCCCGATGGGCCGCGAGCGGATGCTCGGACTCGAGCCGATGGCCGACGCGGCCGCGGTCGAGGCCGAGTTTGACCGGGTCGACGAATTGCTGGCTCTGGCCGAGGAGCCGCAGTTCGGCGCGCTCGCCGACCTGCGGCCTCTGCTTGAACGGTTGCGCGCAGAGGGCGTGCTTGAAGGCATTGAACTGCTCTCGGTGCAGCGTGCGCTGGTCGCGGCGCAGCAGTGCCGCGACTTCTACGCCCGCCAGCGCGAGCGGCTGAGCCGGGTGTGGCCGATTGCGGCCGGGCTGGCGGTCCTGCCTGAACTGGCGCGCGCCATCGAGTCGGCGATTGACGAGTCAGGAGCCGTGCGCGACTCGGCCAGCCCGGAGCTGGCGCGGGTCCGGGTCGAGATGCGCCGGCGGCGCAACGCGCTGGTCGCGCGGCTCGAGCGGCTGGCCGGCGAGAACCCGGACTGGTTCAACGGCGGAGTCACGGTCAAGGGAGACAGGTATGTGTTGCCGCTGTTGCTCGGACGGCGGGGCAGCCTGCCCGGCGTGGTTCACGCCAGCTCGGGCAGCGGCCAGACGCTGTTCGTCGAGCCCCTTGAAATGGTCGCGGACGGTAACGAACTGCAGGAGCTGCGCGACGCAGAGGCGGAGGAGGTCGGTCGAATACTGCGCGAGCTGTCCCAGAAGGTCGGGGCGGCAGAACCCGCTCTGACCAGAACGATGACGGCAGCAGCGGAGCTCGATGCACTGAATGCCAAGCGCCGCTTCTGCCGCCGGTTGGACTGCACCCGCCCGAGTCTGACCCGCGACGGCAGCATCGCGATCGTCGAGGGGCGTCACCCGCTGCTGGTACAGCGCCAGGTGGCGGTCGTGCCGCTGGGATTCCGGCTGGACCCGGATACCGACGTGGTGCTGATCTCCGGGCCCAACGCCGGAGGCAAGACCGTGGTGCTCAAGACGCTCGGCCTGTTCGCGCTGATGGCGGCGAGCGGCCTGCACCTGCCGGCCGGGCCGGGGACAGCCCTGCCGCTGTTCGGTCGCGTTTTTGCCGACATCGGCGACGAGCAGTCGCTGGATGAAGACCTTTCTTCGTTCACCGCGCACCTGGGCCGTCTGCGCGATCTGCTCGTCGCCGCGGACAAAGACAGCCTCGTGCTGGTCGACGAGATCGGCTCTTCAACCTCGCCCGAGGAAGGCGCGGCGCTGGCCATAGCCGTGCTCGAGGAACTGCGCCGGCGCCGGGTGAAGACCGTCGTCACGACGCACTTCGGCATGCTCAAGGTGTTTGTTCAGAGCGAGCCGGGGATGATCAACGCGGCGATGGAGTATCGCGACGGTCCGACCTATCGCTTCCGGATGGGGATGCCGGGCGAGTCGAGCGCTTTCGCCACGGCGGCTGCGGCCGGCCTGCCGCACGAGGTGCTGGACCGGGCGCGGAAGAGGATGGGCCGTGAGTGGCTGGATTTCGAGTCGAAGCTGAATGCGCTGGATGCCGAGCTCGAATCGGCCCGCCGGACCCGGCGCGCAGCAGAGCAGGAGGCGGCGCGACTGGGCGCGGCGCGGCGCGCCGCAGCAGAGGCGCTGGCCGCAGCCCGTGCCGAGCTTGCCGATGCCCGCGAGCGGCAGCGGCTCGAGGAGGAGCGCTTCCTGCGTGAGCGGCGCCGCGACATCGAGAACCTGGTACGCCGGATTCGCGAGAGCGGCGCGGACCACGAGTCGGTCGTCGCGGCGAAGGCGGCGGTGGAGCAGCGCCTTGCCGAGGTCGTCGCAGACGCGCCGGCCGAGCCCGCGCCGACCGTTCCGCCTGATGAGCTGGCCGCGGGCGACACAGTCGAATCGATGACTTTCCGCAGGCAGGGGCTGCTGGTGGAGCTGGCCGGCACGCGGGCCACGGTCGCGTTCGGTAACATAAGACTCGAGCTGGCGGCGGCCGACCTGCGCAAGGTCAGTGCAGCGCCGCCGCCGCCCGACCCGGTCGAGGTTGATGATTTCAGTCCGCAGCTCAACGTGCTGGGCATGACCCGAGATGAGGCGGAGTCGGCGCTGGCTCGTTTCATCGACAGCGCCGTGCTCAACGGATGCCGTGACCTTGTCGTTCTCCACGGCAAGGGCGCCGGCGTGCTGCGGCGGGCCGTGTGGGAGAAGCTGCGCCACGACGGCCGCGTAGAGGATGTCAGGTTCGCCGAGGCAGCCGAAGGCGGCGAGGGCGTGTCGCGCGTACGCCTGAAGGCGGCGGTGTGATAAAGAACGAAGTGATAGAGGAAATCCGCTCGCGGGTCGACATAGTCGAGCTGGTCGGCAGTTACGTGCCGCTGAAGCGGGTCGGACGCAACTTCCGGGGGTTGTGTCCGTTCCACCCGGACAAGTCGCCGTCGTTCTATGTCAACCCAGAGCGGCAGTCGTACCACTGCTTCGGGTGCGGCGCGGGCGGCACGGCAATAAGCTTCGTGATGGCCCAGGAGAAGCTGGAGTTTCCGGACGCAGTGCGGTTGCTGGGCAAGCGGCTGGGTATCGAGGTGGCGAGCGACACGGGGCACAGCCGCAACCAGGCGCTGTACGATGCGTGCGAGAACGCGGCGCTGTTCTTCGAGGCGCAGCTTCAGCGTTCCGAGGCGGCGCAGGCTTACCTGGCAAAGCGCGGGCTGAAGCCCGAGACGGTGCGGCGGTTCCGACTCGGCTTCGCCCAGGCCGGGAACCTGTTGCGGGGCGAGGCCAGGAAGCGGGGCTGGTCCGAGGACGCGCTGGTGCAGGCCGGCCTGCTGGCGCGACGCGATGGAGGTCTGGCCGATTACTTCTTCGGCCGGCTGATGTTTCCGATCTTCTCGCTCTCGGGCAAGGTTGTGGCCTTCGGTGGGCGCGTGCTGGATGACCGTGAGCCGAAGTACCTGAACTCGCCCGAGACACCGCTGTTTCGCAAGGGTTCGATGCTCTACGGTCTGTTTCAGGCGCGGGCATACCTGCGCGACAGCGTGCCGGTGCTGGTCGAGGGGAACTTCGACCTGTTGAGCCTGACCGACGCCGGACTGAACAACGTGGTCGCGCCGCTGGGTACCGCACTCACGCCGGAACAGGCCGCGCTGCTCCGGCGCTACAACTCGAAGGTCGTTCTGCTCTACGACGGCGACAGCGCCGGCCGGGCTGCCTGTCGCCGCTCGCTGGAGCCGCTGCTCCGCGCCGACCTCGAGCCGCTGGTCGCGCTCCTGCCGGACGGGACCGATCCGGACTCGTTCGTGCGGGCCGCAGGCCGAGCCGAACTGGACAGGCTGCTGCGCCGGGCTCTGGACTTCATCCGCTTCGTCGCGGGCGCGCGAGAGCAGGCTGCGGTGAGCGAGCAGAGGCAGGCCCTGCGGGAGCTGTCCGGCCTGATACGACTGATGCCGGACGAGGCCGCACGCCAGCTCTACGCGAACCGCGTCGCCGCGCTGTTCGCCATTGACCGGTCTGTCATTCTGGCGGACACGGGCGCGCGCGGGGCCCTCGGCGAACGGCGCGATGGTCAGGCTGTGAAAGGTCGGTCGGGCGCGGAGCGCCAGACAATGGAGGAGAAGCTCGTCGCCGCGGCCGTGCGCGACCCGGAGCTGGCCGAACTGGCGAGCGAGATCGGGCTGGCCGAGATGGTTGACGATCCGGAACTGAAGCGCGTGGCCGGGGCGGTGGCCGCGGGGTGCGGCGAGACCGGTTTCGGTCCGGCTTATGTGATGGACGCCATCGGGGACGATGGACTGCGCCGCCGGGTGGCGCAGTGGACATTCGACGAGAACGCCCTGCCGAGCGCGGACGAATACCGCAATCTGCTGCGGCGGTTCAGGGCCAGGTGGCTGCAGCGGCGAATCGACGAGGCTTGCCGGGCGGGCGATGAGGTTCGGGCCGGCGAGCTGAGCGCCGAGAAGGGCCGACTGATGCAGGACGTGAGTCGCGAAAGGAGTGGTCGACTATGAAGAGCAGCGGTCCGAAGGGCAAGTCCGCTCAGGCGGACATCGAAGCCGAGCTGCTGGCACCGCGCAAGCGCGGACGGCCCAAGGGCTCGGTCGGGCGTCCGAAGAAGCGGGCCGAGTGGCTGATGACTGTGTACCGGAAGGCCGCCGGGAGCAAGAAGATAACCTACGAGGAGCTTGAGGACCTTGTTCCTGACGAAGTGCTGATGTCGACCGAGCGGCTCGAGGAGGTCATCGCTGACCTGGCCCGGAACGGGATCAAGATGACCGACGCACGCGAGGAAGAACAGGAGGCCGCGACGATTCGCCGGGGCCCGAAGCCGACGATTCAGCGCACCGAGGACCCGACCAAGTCGTACTTCCGCGAGCTGTCGAAGCTGCCGCTCCTGACGCGCGAAGAGGAGATCCACTACTCGCGCGAGATGGAGGAGGGCTATAAGAGCATCATCAAGTTCCTCTTCGATCCGGTCCCGATGATGCTGCGGCTGGTCGAGGAGTGCAAGTCGGTCGAGGACGGCACGCGTTCGCTTGACCAGCTGGCCCGGGTCGAGTTCGAGTGCCTGTTCGACAAGAAGGCGCTCTGGCGCGACCGGCAGCGCTTCATCCGCTACCTGCGCGAAATCCGCCGCGCCGCCGACAGCATAACCCAGATAAAGGCGCGCAAGCCGTCAGCGGCCGGTGAGCGCAAGATCGCCGAGCTGCGCAAGAAGGTGTTCAGTCGGGTTCAATCGCTGTCGCTGCAGCATCATCTGATCAACAACTTCATCGACGAGTTCAAGGCCAAGGCGCGCGAGGGGATCGAGCTTGCCCGGCAGATCGCCCAGGCCAAGCAGGAAGGCAGCGAGAACACGGAGGAAGCGACCAACCTGCGCCGGCGCCTGCGTGAGTGCCACGAATTCCTCGGCCGCAACACGGCCGACATCAGGAAGACGCTCGCCGAGATGGCGGCGTGCGAGAACCGCATCCTGGCGGCGCGGGACAAGATGATCGAGGGCAATGTCCGGCTGGTAATCTCCATTGCCAAGCGCTACGCCAACCGGGGACTCGAGTTCGCCGACCTGCTCGAGGAGGGCAACGTCGGACTCATCAAGGCGGTCGAGAAGTTCAACTACCGCAAGGGCTTCAAGTTCTCGACCTACGCGACATGGTGGATCAAGCAGGCGATAACCCGTGCGATCGCGGATCAGTCGCGCACGGTGCGCGTGCCGGCGCACATCATCGACGCGATAAACAAGGTGGCCAAGATCCAGCGCAAGTTCATGCAGCTTTACGGCCGGGAGGCGAGCGTCGCCGAGCTTGCCCAGCGGCTTTCCACGCCGAAGGAGAAGATTGAAGCGCTGACCAAGATATCGCAGTTCGGCGTATCGCTGGACAAACCGGTCGATGACGACGAGACGAGTTTCATCGGCGATTTCATCTACGACGAAAAGACCGCGTCGCCGTCGCACGCCGCGGGCGTGTCGCTCCTGGGCGAGAAGCTGGAGGAGGCGCTGCAGGTGCTGACCAAGCGTGAGGAGAAGGTGCTGCGGCTGCGTTTCGGCCTGGGCGACGGCTGTCCCCGCACGCTCGAGGAGGTCGGCCAGATATTCAATATCACGCGCGAGCGGGTCCGCCAGATCGAGGCCAAGGCATTGAAGAAACTGCGTCACCCGGTCCGGCTGCGCCGCTTCGAGCCTTTGCGGGACCTGCTGCAGTGAGCCGGGTCGGGGTCATATCCGATACGCACGATAACATCATCAATGTGCGAGCCGCGGTCGGCCGTTTCAATTCGCTGGGTCTGGACCGGGTGGTTCACTGCGGCGACATCATCGCCCAGTTCGTGCTCGCCGAGTTCGGGCGACTGAAGGTCCCGCTCACGGCGGTGTTTGGCAACTGCGACGGCGACCGGCGCTCGCTGGAGGCTCGGGCGCGCGAGTACGGCTTCGGCATCGCCCCGGGACCCGTGCGCTTTGAGGCGGGAGGCTGGCGTTTCGTGGTCACTCATGAGCCGCTCGCACAGGCGCCGGACTGCGACTGCTACCTGCACGGCCACACCCACAAGATGAAGTGCGTTCCGGGACCGCCGCTTGTCGTGAATCCGGGCGAGGCCTGTGGCTACCTGTCGGGGAGAGCGACAGTCGCCGTGCTGGACACCGAGTCGGGAACCGTGGAGTTCCTGGACCTCTGATGCAGTCAGTCAGTCGCGCGGCGCAGGCAGTCGAACCGGGGCTGTACGTGGTCTCGACGCCGATCGGCAACCTCGGCGATGTTTCAAACCGGGCGCTCGCGGTTCTTGCCGCCGTGGACCTGGTCGCGTGCGAGGACACCCGGCACAGCGGTATGTTGCTGGCGCACTTCGGCATCAAGCAGCGGCTGGTGTCCTACCACGAGCATAACAAGCTCAAGAGGACACCCGAGATTCTCGCGTTTCTGGCGCAGGGCAAGTCGGCCGCAGTCGTCACGGACGCGGGCACTCCGGGGATATCCGACCCTGGCTTCTACCTAATTCGAGCCGCTATCGAACGCGGCTTTGCAGTGCGGCCGGTACCCGGAGCGTCGGCATTGCTTGCGGCGCTGGTCGTGTCGGGTCTGCCCTCTGACCGATTCGCCTTCGAGGGATTCCTGCCCAAACGGGCAGGGCGTCGTCGCAAGCGGCTCGCCAGCCTTGCCGCAGAGGACAGGACGATGGTCTTCTGCGAGTCGGCGCGCCGCACACGCGACCTGCTCAGTGAGATGCTGGAACTGTGGGGCGAGCGCCGTGCCGTGGTCTGCCGGGAACTGACCAAGAAGTTCGAGGAGACGATTCGCGGCACTCTTTCCGAGCTTGCCGACGCGCTGGCGCGGCGGCAGCTCAGGGGTGAAGTTGTCGTCGTGGTGGCGGGCCGTGAGGAATGAGTTGAAGGCGGCCGGCCGCCGTCTGCTCGGGCCGCTGGTAGGCGTTCTCGGGGCCCTCGGCGTCCATCCGAACGCCGTGACCATCGCCGCATTGCCGCTGAGCGGTCTGGCGGCATGGCTGTTCGGCCGCGGCAGTTCTGTCCTGGGCGGGGTCGCGCTGATTGCCGCGGGATTGTGTGACAGTATCGACGGCGAGCTCTCCCGCCGTCTGGGCAGGTCGTCGGCCAGCGGCGCGTTTGTTGATTCGACCGTGGACCGGGTGAGCGAGGCAGCGGTTTTCACCGGCATCGCGTGGAACTACGTGCATGAGCGGCCGCTGTTCTCCCTTCTGGCGGTGGCGGCAATGGTGCTGTCACTGCTGGTCAGCTACGTTCGGGCCCGAGCCGAGGGGCTCGGGCGCGGCAGCAGCATCGGGCTGTTTGAAAGGCCGGTTCGGCTGATCGCGCTGGCGGCAGGCGCGGTCATTGGTGCGGGACGGCTGATGCCTCTTGCCCTGGGCATCATCGCGGGCGGGACACTGTGGACGCTCGGACAGCGCATCGTCCACGTCCTGCGTCAGGACAGCAGCGGTTGAGCCAGCGCACGCTGCTTGTCGGCATCGCCCGCTCGAATCGCGTTCGCTGGGCAAGGGCCGATTCGCTGCTCGAGCTGGAGGCGCTTGTCGATACCGCGGGCGGTCATGTCGTGCAGCAGGTCATTCAAGTCAGACCGCGCCCGGATCCGGCGACGCTCATAGGTCGGGGGCTGGTCAGGTCGCTTGCGGCGCTGGCGCGCCAGCACAGGATAGACCTCGTGGTCTTTGACAATGAACTGACGCCTACCCAACAGCGCAATCTGGAAGACGACCTTAAGGTTCGGGTGCTTGACCGCACGGCTCTGATACTGGACATTTTCGCCATCCATGCACGAACCGCGGAGTCGAAGATACAGGTCGAGCTGGCCCAGCTGGAGTATCGCCGGACCCGTCTGACCGGAATCGGCGGCGAGTTGTCGCGGCTCGGGGGCGGCATCGGTACGCGCGGGCCGGGCGAGACGAAGCTCGAGGTGGACCGGCGCCGCATCGTGGAACGCATCGCTGCGCTGCGACGCGGCCTGGACAGAGTCGAACGCGAGCGCAGGACGCAGGGCAACAGAAGGTACGGGCAGTTTCGGGCGGTCCTCGTCGGGTACACGAGCGCGGGCAAGTCGACTCTGCTCAACCGGCTTACCGGCGCCTCGGCCCGGGTCTCCCAGCAGCTTTTCTCGACGCTCGACGCCAGCACCAGAATGCTGGCGCTGGATCAGCGCTTGAAGGTGCTGCTGACCGATACGGTCGGCTTCATACGCGACCTCCCGTCACAGCTCATCGCGACCTTTCGTTCGACCCTGTCGGAGATCAGCGGGGCCGATCTGATTCTGCACGTGGTCGACGCCGCCGACGAGCAGCTCGACCGAAGGATTGACGCGGTGAACGATACGCTCGCGGCAATTGGGGCGGCCGGCAAGCCGGTCATTGTCGTGTTCACAAAGTGCGACCGATTGGCAGACGACTCGGTTACAGAGCGGCTTGCCCGGCATTACGGCGGCGCGTTGTTCGTTTCGGGCATAACAGGCGACGGGCTGGACAGCCTCAGGGCCGCGTTGTGCGAGCATGTGCGCGCTAGGATGGTGACAAGGAAATTCGATGTACCCGCGGTCCGGGGCGATCTGATTGGTCTGGTGCGGCGCAGCGGCGATGTGCTCGACGAGCACACGGTCGGCGATACGCTGCAACTCACTGTCCGTGGTATGGAGCCTGACCTGGCACGGGCAGGCAAGGACATCGCGGCGCGCCTGGGCCGGAAAGGCTGATTCCCGCCCGGGTCACTGCAACGCAGCCGGCGCGGCTGCCTTGACGACCTCCTCTATGAATCTATCTTCCGGCAGTGCGCCTTCGAAAGAGCGGCTGCGGTTGACCACTGTCTTGGGCACAGCCATCACCTCGTGCAGATTCGCAAGTTGCGGAAACTCGGCAGCGTCGATGACGTTGAGAGTGACTTTCTCGCTCTCGACGGCTGCGCGAACGCCTAGGCTGACCGCGAGCGGGCAGACCGGGCAGGTCAGCGTTACGAATACCGTGATATCGGTCGGCCCTGAGAGGCCGGCGAGCAGGGAACGGCTCTGCGGCTGAAGTCCGCTGTCGCCGGCAGCGCACAGCTCGATGGCGGCGATCAACGAAGTGAACTCGTAGCCGGCCGGGACGCCGTAGAATCGCACGCCATGGTCACGTGCCCCGACGATGGCGAGTGCCGGCACGCGTTCGATGCCGTACGGTGCCGCGGCCTCGGGCTCGGTCAGCGGGTTCACGACCTCGAGACGGAGGCGGCTCGAGAGAGCCGCGACTTCCTCGGCGAGCAAGCGGTTCTCGCGGCAGAACTGGCACTCCATCTCCTGCGTGAAGACGACGAGTCGGACTTCTCCGGGCAGCTTCGCCAGCCGTTCGGCGGCTGCCTTGGCCACATTTGGACTGAGCATGGGCATTCTTCTGCTCCCTTCTGGCATCGGCTGGTTACAGTCAGCCCGCCGGCAGTGATGCCGGCGGGCAATTGACGACCGGCGGCTAGCCTTCGACTTTGATCGCGCTCGAGGGGCAGTCCTCGGCGGCCTGCTGGACGCATTCCTCGGCGCCATCCGGTATGATGTCGACCTTCACCCGGGCGACGTCGCCGTCCATCTCGAAGATATCCGGGCAGGATCCGACACAGAGCTCGCAGCCGGTGCAGAGTTCCTTGTCGATAGATGCTTTCACGACTTACCTCCGTTGGTTGCCGGCGCTTGCGTCACCGGCGTCGGCCTGTTTGCAGACTCATCAATACTCCTCCAAGTCCGGATGTCAAGGTCGGCTAGCGGTGGTTGCCGGTCTCGTGAGCCAGGCGTGGACAAACGGCTGAATGTGGCCGTCGAGCACCGCGTCAACGTCATGGGTTTCGAAGCCGGTGCGGTGGTCCTTGACGAGCTGGTAAGGGAACAGGGTGTAAGAGCGGATCTGGTGGCCCCAGGCAATCTCGGTCTTGGCCGCTTCCAGCTTCTCGAGCTTCTCGTCGCGCTTGCGCCGCTCGAACTCATAGAGCCGCGACCTCAGAATCTTCAGCGCGTTGACCTTGTTCTGGAGCTGGGAGCGTTCGTTCTGGCAGACGACGACAATGCCGGTCGGGACGTGGGTTATGCGAACGGCCGAGCTGATCTTGTTGACGTTCTGGCCGCCGTGGCCGCCGGCGCGAAACGTGTCGACCCGGAGGTCGCCCGGGTCGACGGTGACTTCGATCTCGTCGACCTCAGGCAGGACCGAAACCGCCGCGAAGCTGGTGTGGCGTCGTCCGGTCGCGTCGAACGGAGATACGCGCACCAGCCGGTGAACGCCCGCTTCGGACTTCAGCAGACCGTAGGCGTAGCTGCCGGTGACCTCAAGCGTCGCATCCTTGATGCCCGCTTCGTCGTTGGGCTGATGGTCGAGTATCGAGTACTTGAGACCCTGCAGTTCGATGTAGCGGGTGTAGAGGCGCAACAGCATCTCGGCCCAGTCACAGGATTCGGTCCCGCCGGCGCCGGGGTGGATCGAGAGTATGGCTCCGCGCGAGTCCTCTTCGGAGTTGAAAACAGCTCTCTCCTCCAAGGCAGCGAGTTCCGTGCAGAGGTGCTCGTAGCCTGAACGCAACTCAGCAAGTGCGGCTGCATCGCTGTCTTCACCGAAGAGGTCATACATCTCGCGAGTGTCGCGTATGCCGGTTTCGAGCCTATCGATTCGTTCGAGCAACTCGCCGATTTCGGCGATGCGGCGCATCACGGCCTGCGCCGAGCGTGCGTCCTGCCAGAAATCGGGCTGTGTGCTTCTCTCGTTCAGCCGGGCGTGCTCGGAGCGGAGTCCGGGCAGGTCAAAGAAACTCCCGCAGGCGTGCTGCCCGGAGAGCCAGCGCGTCGAACTCCGGCCGGTCCTGCCGGTGGGCGCCGCCTGCCATCAGTTGGGCTACTTCTTGGGCGTCCCGGCCACCTGGCCGTACCTGCGCCGGAACTTCTCGACTCTGCCGGCCGTGTCGACAAGCTTCTGCTTGCCGGTGAAGAACGGGTGACAAGCAGAGCAGAGGTCGACGTGAATCTCGGGCTTGGTCGAGCGTGTCTTGACGACGTTGCCGCAGGCGCAGGTGATTGTGGCCTCAACGTACTTGGGGTGAATCTTGGGTTTCATCTCTTCTTTTTCGCTAGTTTCAGCCTTCGCTCATCGCTTTGAGGAACTCCTCATTGTTGCGAGTGAGCCGCATCTTGTCAAGGACGAACTCCATCATCTCGACCGGGTTGAGCTCGGCAAGCAGTTTGCGCATCACCCAGATGCGGTTGAGCTCGAACTCGGAAAGCAGCAGCTCTTCCTTGCGCGTGCCGGACCGTTGCAGGTCGATGGCCGGGAAGAGCCGGCGGTCAGCAAGCTTGCGGTCGAGAATCAGCTCCATATTGCCCGTGCCCTTGAACTCCTCGAAGATGACCTCATCCATTCGAGAGCCGGTTTCGACAAGTGCGGTGGCGATGATGGTCAGACTGCCGCCTTCCTCGATGTTGCGGGCAGCACCGAAGAACTTCTTGGGTTTCTGGAGGGCGTTGGAGTCAAGGCCGCCGGAAAGAGTCCGGCCGGAGTGCGGTACGACCAGGTTGTGAGCCCGGGCCAGCCGGGTGATGGAGTCGAGCAGGATCACCACATCATGCTTGTGCTCGACCAGACGCTTCGCCTTCTCCAGTACCATATCGGCAACCTGGACATGGCGTTCGGGCACTTCATCGAAGGTCGAGCTGATTACCTCAGCCTTCACCGAGCGTTCCATATCGGTCACTTCCTCGGGTCGCTCGTCAATCAGCAGGACGATGAGCGTTATCTCCGGGTGATTGGCGGTAATTGAGTTGGCGATCTTCTGCATCAGGATGGTCTTGCCGGCGCGGGGCGGCGAAACGATGAGGCCGCGTTGACCCTTGCCTATGGGCACAAACAGGTCGTTGACTCGCATCGCGAAGTCGTTCTTGTCCTTGACTTCAAGCCGGATGCGTTCCTGGGCATAGAGCGGCGTCAGCGCATCGAACGGGACTCGCTTGCGGTCGCCGTCGAGCGGTGTGCCATTGACCGTGTCCAGCTTGAGCAGAGCGAAATAGCGCTCACTGTTGCGCGGCGGCCGGGCGCGGCCGACGATCGTGTCGCCGGTACGCAGACCGAAGCGCTTGATCTGCGACGGAGAGACGTAGATGTCATCGGATGAGGGCAAGTAGCTGTAGTCGGGCGAGCGCAGGAAGCCGAAGCCTTCTTCGAGTATCTCAAGCACGCCGGATACCTCAACGCCTTCTTCGTCAGGCCGCTGCTTGCGTGACTCGGCTTCCATTATGGCCATCACCAGGCCATGTTTCTTCTTGTCGCGGTAGTCCTGGATGCCCAGCGACTCGGCGAGGTCGAAGAGCTCGGACATCTTCATCCTTCTCAGGTCTTCCTGGTTCATGCCTGTCTCCTTATGGCGGCTACAGCCGGACCGGGACTCGTCGCTACAGGTTACTATAGTGAGCGATCAGCATTAGCGCAGCGCGCCTGCGGGCAATGCGTTCGATGGCTGACACGGTGACTCGGGCCGTAAGTTTCTACGCAGTGGTGTCCCGATACAGACAAACCAGAGTCGTTGACACAGGCTGACGACAGTTTTTCTTTTCGGGAGTCATCCCACTGGCCCCGTCGCACTAAGTATAGATGGCCAGACACGCCTGTCAAGCATGCAGCAGCGCGTTCTAGAAGTCGCCCAGACCGGAGAGATTCAGGCCGAACATCACCCGCGGGGCGAACTCTGCGGCAGAGCCGATGTGCCAGCGCCAGAGAGGCAGGTCGGCGTAAGCCGGGCCGAGCCGCAGCCGGACCCCGGCGTTCATGCGGACCCGGGCGAAGTTACGGTCGAGTCCATCGCCGACATTGCCCACGTCGTAGAAGACGCCGAAGAATCGATACAACGTCAGCATGATGTTGACCGCGCAGCCGATTCTGCCGTTCTCGAACTCACCAGCCCAGGCGCGGAGGTTGGCGTCGCTTTCGAAGTGCCAGAGCACCTGCGGCGAGGCCCATCCCTCGTGCCCCAGGTTCACCGGTTCGCTCTCGGTGGGAAGAAGGCCGCCCGAGAGGTAGAACAGGTTCTGGCGCGGGGTCTGGCCGCTGATGCCTCCAGCAAAGAGGCGGGCATACAGCCCGAGCGGGCCGGCGACGCGGACGCTCTGCCGCCAGTCGGCAGAGACCTTCCAGTAGTCGAAGTTGCCGCCCAACCCGGCGATGCCGCGACCAAGGTAGACCTGTCCGTTGCTGAAGGAATACTCAGTGCGCCGGGTGTAGTTGCTGGTGAAGCGCACCTCAGAGGTGCGCGCGACCTCCCAGGCACGAGGGTCACGCGAACGCACGTCGCTGACGTCGAGGAGCAGATACTCGAGCCGGGCGAGACTGCCTGACTGGCGAAAGACCGGGCTCAGGCCGTATTCCAGTCCGACAAGCGCGTCAGACTCGAGTACCGCATATTTGCCCAGGGCGCGGAACCGGAGTTCTCGCGTTGCCGAGAGGAGCGGCGTCTGGTAGGAGAACCCGGTCTGCCATTCGTCGAGACCGGCGCTGTAGGTCTCGGCGAGCGACCACATGTGGCGGCCGCGCAACGGTCCGGCATCGATGAACTGACGGCCGTTGAGCCAGCCTCCGAAGCGGATGCCGTGATAGGTGTCCCACCAGGCGTACGGACCGTAGAAGACCTGGTACGCTTCGAAGTCGGGCAGGGCGACCACGGGCAGGATGCTGATCCTGCGCGGCCAGTGGTTGTTCCAGCGGTCGGGTTCGACCAGCAAGCGGTCGGGATCGGCCGTTGCCCGACGCAGGCGCGCGCCCGGCCGCAGGCTGAGCAGGGTGTCGCGCACGGTCCCGGAGAAGGTTGCTCTGTCGCGGGTGCCGTCGACGTACGCCAGCTCGACATCAACCGGCGCGGCTACACGGCCGATGCGGCGAACCAGCACAGCTTCGTGTCTTCTGCTTATCGAGTAGTCGCAGATTCCTCGGATGTCGAGCCAGGGTTCAATAGTCTGCGACAGGTCAACGCCAGATGCACTGCGGGCCGCCTCGATTAGGTCCTGAGAGGCGGTGGGCGCATCGGTTCCAGCGTGCACGTATGAGCGCAGAGTAGCATCAAGCGTAGCGCGGCCGAGCCGGCGCTCAAGCGCCAACCAGAACAGCCCGGCCTGAGAGAACCGGGCCTCAGCAAGGTTCACCGTGTTCTCAGCGAACCGGCGCGGCGGTTGGCCGATGGGCTCAAGCAACTCGTTCGTCGCGGCGGAGTAGTACATCAGGCGATGGAAGTACTCGGTCGTGAATCCGTCAAGAAGGCGCAGACGCAGCGGCAAGTCGACGAAATCGGCACGGCCGTGGCGCTGTGCCATCCGGCGGGTTTCAGCCAGCACCGCGGGACCGTCGGCAAGCCACGCGCCAGTCTGATGGTCAGGCCCGACCGCTACCGCGAACCATTGCATCGCGAGCTGGCGATACAGACGCGCCTCGCGGATGCGGGTGAAGGCGAGACCAGGCCTGCCGAGCAGGACAATTCCCGGCAGGCTGGTGTCGCTTCCGCCGAACCCGGCGATGTCGACGACGCAGGTGATTGGTGCAGGTGGCTCGCCCCATGCCCGGATGAAGTCGGCCGCAGCGGACTCAGCCGCGAGTGCGAGGTCATGCCATAGGTTCAGTGCGGCCGGCTCGCAGAGCACCCTAACGCGTCGTTCTCGCGACTGAGTTGGGCATAGCTGTAGTCCTGGTCCGGCAACGATCGCGAACCCGGGCAGGTTCTTCGCGGCAAGAGCGGCTGTCCTCTCGCCGGCGTCTACCCGCAGGTGGGGATCAAGGGCGAGCCAGTCCTCTGCTTCGGGCCAGCCAACGAGTCCGCCCGAGGAGATCAACGTCAGACTGGCCGGGGCAGTCAGTTCGACAGCGTAGTCAGCACGCCGTGGCGCGGCTGGTGTGGGCCCGGGCACGAATCCGACGATGCGCGGGTACCAGTCGGCAAGAATGTAGAGGACCCTGTGTTCGCCTGCGCGATTCCGGGTCAGGTTCAGTCGGAAGCCCAGCTCGACGACGGCCGATTGGCCCGGCGGAACAGGCTGAGCCAGTTCAAGCGTGGCGGTGTCGCCGTCATTACCGCGCCGGGCCATCAGTTTCAATGCCGGGTCAAGCGTCACAGAGCTGGGCTCATCTTCACGGCCGGTATCGTGCCGAGCGAGCCGGTCGATGGCGGACACGGCTGTGCGGCGCCAAAGGCAACGGCTGGAGGTTCTCAGCGCGATGTCAACAGCGCGTATCGTATCAGTGCCGGGGTTGGCGAAACTGATGGTCGCGTGGCCTGTGACCGAGGACGACTGTGGGTCGAGCCTGGCAGTGATGTGGTAGTGCAGCGGCGCGGCGGCGGTGTCTGCCAATGCAAGCGTGTGCCAAGACAAGAGCAAGAGGAAGCAGAGCAGGATGCCGGGCGGGGACGGCCGGTCTACGGCTGGCTCCAGGTCTGTTCGCAGATGGCCTTGACTGACGCGACGATTGCGCTGTCCAGGCCGGCGGTTCGGGCAGCCGCCGGGTCGGACATTGCCGAACGGCTGGCCGGCGATGCCTGCCGTTCGAAGAACACCCGGCACTGGCTGCGCGCATAGTCGATGTAGCCGGGTCGGGCCGGCGGCGGGACGTGGAGTCGGTCCAGAAGATCGTGAATCCGCTGTTCTGCCTGGCGTGTTCGGTTCCAGAAGAGCTCGGCCCTGCGGGCCTTCTCTTCCAGGCGCTGCTGGCGCAGCATCTCTCGTACCGGTCGGCCGTCGCGGCGCCTGGGCTGGCTGACGAGCGGTGCGGCCTGCGCAGCCCCAGGGGGCTCAGCTTCGGTCTTCGGGGCGTGCTTGGGTACGCGGCTGACCCTGGGTTTGGGCTGATGCGGCGCGATGCCCCGGACGCGCGGCAGGACATCAGCGACATCGGCCCAATGGGCACCGCAGGATGCGAGAAAGGCGGCAATGGTGCGCAGGGTAGGATTGGGAACCTGGCCCTTTTCGAGACGCAGGATGTACTTGTAGCCATGGGCAGGATTGAAACCCAGTTTCTCCGAGAGCTTCATCTGGGACAGCCCGACTCGTCGGCGCAGCTCGCGCAGGCGGGCGCCAAGTGCGCTGAGGTCGTCCAGTCGAGGGCTCTTGTCGCTCATAGTAGTCGTCTGGTAGAAACGGCTGAGGATGTTAGACCGGTGATGCGCGGAGTCAAGAGAGTTCGCCCGGAACTCGACGCAAGTTCTTGACATTGCGGGAGAAGGCGGCTAGATTACTGCGTAAGCGTACAGCCAGTCCTGTGTGAACGGAAATCTGCAGGGCTCGGCTGTTAGCGAGCAACCTACAGGAGGAGTATCAATGAGAAACGGCACACGAGTCCTAGGAATGTTCCTGGGCGTGGCGTTCGTGCTGACGCTCACGGGCTGCCCCAAGAAGAAGGTGGTCGTCGACACGCCGCCGCCGCCGCCGGCCGAGGAGGTTGTTGAGCAGCCGGCTCCGCCCCCACACGGCATCGAGAATCTGCAGACGATCTATTTCGACTTCGACAAGTCCGACATCCGGCCCGGCGACGGGGCGAAGCTGCAGGCCAACGCCAATCAGATCAAGGGCGCGTCGACTAGTCCGCTCGTCACCATCGAAGGCCACTGCGACCCGATCGGGACTTCGGAGTACAACATGGCTCTGGGTATGCGCCGGGCCGAGGCGGCCAAGGCCTACCTCGTGAAGCTGGGCGTGCCGGCGTCGCAGCTCGCGACCATCAGCTACGGCGAGGAGCGGCTCGTCACGCAGAACGAAGCGGAGTACGAGCTGAACCGGCGAGCCGAGTTCAAGGTCGCCCGGTAACGTACTGCAGCGCAGCCGGCGTTTGTGTCCTTCACAGAAGGAGGAGTGTTGATGACAGACACTGCCAGAGTCCTCAGCGTCCTGGTGTGCGTGGCGTTCGCGCTCACGCTCACAGGCTGCCCCAAGAAGTGCGTGCAGCCGATTGAGCCGGTGCCGCCGCCCGAGCCGCTGGAGACGGTCACGGAGCTTCCGGTCGAGGGCGGCAGCAAGTCGATGTTGGACCTGCAGACGGTCTACTTCGACTTCGACAAGTCGGACATCCGGGCGTCCGAGGCGGCCAAGTTGCAGAGCAACGCGAGCCAGCTCAGCGCCGCGGGCAACCCGATGGTCAATGTCGAGGGTCACTGTGACCCGGTGGGTACTTCTGAGTACAACATGGCTCTGGGCATGCGCCGGGCCGAGGCGGCCAAGGCCTACCTCGTTAAGCTGGGCGTGCCGGCGTCGCAGCTCGCGACCGTCAGCTACGGCGAGGAGCGACTCGTGACGCAGAACGAAGCCGACTTCGGTCTGAACCGCCGGGTAGAGTTCAAGGTCGCCCGGTAGCAGTCACAACACTCTGACCGCGAATGGCGGCCAGCAGGCTCTCAGTTCGCGTCGGCACAGTGCTGGGCGCGTGCGGGTGCCTGCTGGCCGTGTTGTTCACCAGCGGCTGCACATTGCACCGCGACTACGTGCGTCGCGGGCAGCTCATTGATTCGCTGGCTGTTCGCGTCGCGCGGATGGAGCGTGACCAGGCCCGGGCACGCGAGGAGGTTTCGGTCCTGCGGGCCGAAGTCTCGACACAACTCGAGCAGACGCTCGACCGGCTCGACCAGATTTCCGCGCGACTTGAGGAAACGTCCGACCGGCTCGGGCGCATCGGTCTGCGCCTCGGCTTGGGCCGCGGCAATCTGACTCCGCAGGCCGCGCCCGCGGATACCGCACCGAAGCCAAAGCTTTCGGCCGCAGAACCCGCACCGACCACGGACCGTGGAGCTGTGGCGCCGATTCCGCAAGTGAGCGGCCCCGACCCCCAGAAGATGTACGATGCGGCCTACTACGATTTCACGCGCGGCAAGTACGAGGTCGCGATCAGCGGATTCGAAGACTTCATACGCCAGTTTCCGGACAGCGACAACGCTGATAACGCCCGCTACTGGATCGGCGAGTGCCACTACTCAATGAACGATCTGGCCAAGGCGGAAGTCGAGTTCCGCCGCGTTCTCGAGGAGTATCCAGACGGTAACAAGGTGCCGTCAGCGGCCTACAAGCTCGGCGTCGTGAATCTGGCCCAGGGCCGCCGCGACGAGGCCCGTCGGCGGTTCGCCGATGTCGTGGCCAAGTACCCCGGAACTAACGAAGCCCGGCTCGCCGCTGACAAGCTTCAGTCCATGGAGGACTAGTTGCCGCCGGTCGACGCTTCGAATGGCGGCCTGTTCGGACCTTTCGTCAACGCCGGCCTGTTTGCCCAGGCGATAATCGTCATCCTGCTGGTGATGTCGGTCGTATCGTGGGCAATCGCGTTGCGCAAGCTCGGTCAGTTGCGACGGGCGCGCGGTCAGACGCGCCGGTTTCTTTCCGCGTTCGGTTATCGGCGGCGCCTGGGTGACTACGCCCGTCTCGCCGAGGAGTTGAGCCGGTCGCCGCTGTCGGCGTTGCTTCTGGCAGGGACGCGCGAGTGGCTGGCGCTGCGCGAGGACTTCCGCAGCGCGGGAAACGCGGGCGAGCTGTTGCAGCAGCTGATGCCCAATGTCACAGAGGCAATGGAACGGGCCGCTTCGCTGGAAAGCGACAAGCTCCAGACTTCGATGCCGTTTCTTGCCATCACGACGATGGTCGCGCCGTTCCTCGGGCTTCTGGGTACGGTGCAGGGCGTGCTGCGGACATTCCTCAGTCTGCGCGGGGCGCAGATGCCCACGCTGCAGACCATCGCGCCGGGCATCTCGGACGCGCTGGTCACGACGGTTATGGGCCTGCTCGTCGCCATCCCGGCCGCGCTGTTCTACAACTACTTCGTGAGCCGCGTCGCCGACCTGCAGTCGGAGATGGAACGGTTCGCTTCGGAGCTGACCGGCATCATCCGGCGCGAGATGGTCGAGTCGCAGGCCGACCGGAGCGGGCAGTGACGCGGCACGGCGGCCGCCGGCTGAAGCTGATGGCCGAGATGAACATCTCGTCGCTGGCCGATGTCAGCTTCACGCTGATGGTGATATTTCTCATCGCCGGAGTATCCACAGCACTCTCGCGCAACCAGGGCATCGACCTCGACCTGCCGCGCACAACCACGGTCGAACCACAGCCCAAAGAAGGTCTCGATATCAGCATCCGGGCTAATGGCGAGGTCTTCGTCGGCCGCAAGCAGACGACGCTCGAAGCGTTCAGCCGCGTGCTGGGCGATGAGCTCGCCAAGGGCAACTACGACCGTGCATACCTGCGTTCGGACAAGCGCGTTGATTACGGCACGGTGATGACGGTGCTTGGCGCGGTGCGCGAGCAGGGCATCACCAATATCGGGCTGGTCGCGCTGCCGCGTTGACCCGCGAGCTGCTGCTTTCGTCGGTCGGTCACGCGCTGCTTCTCGTCGCCCTCGCGTTCGCGACCAGCCGAGTAGTGGAGCGCGACACGCGCCGGCCCGCGGTCATCGCGGTCCAGCTGCCCGCCGGCGCGACGCCCCAGCCGCAGCCTCAACCCAAGACCGAGAGGGCGGAGGTGGTCGAGCCCAAGCCCAGACCTCAGCCCCAGCCGACGCCGAAGAGTGCCGAGACCAAGCCGAAGGAACAGCCGAAGCAGGCCGATACCCAGGTCAAGCGTTTCGGACTGGGCGTCAACATCGAGGGCGCCCAGGCGCTGGGTTATTCATACTACCTCGTGCGCATGCTCGAGATGATCAACTCAAACTGGCTGAATCCCTACGCGGGCCAGTCAATCACCCGTACCGCGACCATCATGTTCACGGTCGAGCGTGACGGCACGATCCGCGACGTGGTGATCGAGAAGTCTTCATCGGACCGGGCCTACGACCTTGCCTGCGAGCGCGCGGTCAAGGTCACGGAGAAGCTGCCGCCGCTGCCGGCCGAGTTCACCGGTCCGAGGTTGAAGCTGCACCTGGAGTTCGAGCAGAAACCCTAGTCTGCGTTCTCGGCTGCCGCCGCTGTTGACAGCGCGGCGGCGCTGCTGTAAAGAGGTCTGTGCCCCGCAAAACCCCGGTCGCCGACTTCGTGCACCTGCACAACCATTCGGAGTACAGCCTGCTCGATGGCGCCTCGCCGATCGACGATATGGTCAAGCTGGCAGCCGAGTACGGGATGCCGAGCCTGGCGATAACCGACCACGGCAACCTGTTCGGGGCGATAAGGTTCTACAAGGCGGCGCAGAAGGTCGGGGTCAAGCCGATTATCGGGGCCGAGGTCTACGTCGCGCCCGGCGACCGGCGCGAGCGCAAGGTCCACCAGGACATCCTCGAGTCGAGCTTCCACCTGACCTTGCTCTGCCGCGACGACACCGGCTGGCACAACCTCATCAAGCTGGTGTCGCTGGGTTTCCTCGAGGGGTTCTACTACAAGCCGCGCGTGGACAAGGAGCTGCTCGAGCGCCACTCGGCCGGGCTCGTTGCGCTCTCGGGGTGCCTGAAGGGTGAGGTCGGCTTCTACCTGCGGCGGGGCGACTCGGAACGGGCACTGGAGGCCGCCGCAGCCTACCAGGGTATTTTCGGCGCCGAGAACTTCTACCTCGAGGTGATGCGTGCCGGGCTCGAGGAACAGGAGCGGATCATCCCGGGCCTGAAGGAAATCGGCGGCACGCTCGACATTCCCCTGGTCGCGACCAACGACTGCCACTACCTGCGGCCCGAGGACGTCAAGGCGCACGACGCGCTGGTCTGCATCCAGACCGGCAAACGGATGACCGACACCAACCGGCTGCGGATGACCCAGGCGCGGCTGCACTTCCGGACACCGGCCGAGATGGCCGAGGCGTTCGCCGATATGCCCGACGCGGTCAAGCGGACCCGCGAGGTGGCGGACCGGTGCAATCTCCTGTTCGATTTCAGCCACGTTCAGTTTCACCTGCCCCGTTTCGAGCCGCCGCCGGGTTTTGCCGGGCCCGACGAGTACCTCGCGCACCTGGCCCGCGAGGGCCTGCGCCGGCGCTACGGCCGCACGACCCCGGCGCTGGAGGAGCGGCTGGCGCGCGAGCTTGATGTCATCCGGCAGACGGGGTTCGCCGGCTACTTTCTCGTCGTCAAGGACATCATCGATTTCGCGCGCACGCGGGGCATACCGGTCGGGCCGGGCCGCGGCTCGGCAGCGGGCAGCCTCGTGCTCTACTGCCTGAGCATCACCGACATCGATCCTCTGCGCTACGGGCTGCTCTTTGAACGGTTCCTGACGACCGAGCGCGTTACCCTGCCCGATGTCGATGTCGACTTCGCGGACGACCGCCGGCCCGAGATAATCGAGTACATCCGCCAGCGCTACGGCGCCGACTCGGTGGCGCAGATAATCACATTCGGAACGATGCAGGCCCGGGCCGCGGTGCGCGACGTCGGCCGCGTGCTGGACATCCCGATCGGCGAGGTCGACCGCATCGCCAAGCTCATCCCGGCGACGATGGAGCTGGACAAGGCGCTGGCCGGGGTCAGTGAGCTGCGCGCGGCTGTCAAGGAGAAGCCGGAGTACGAGGAGATGATCGCCATCGCGCGCAAGCTGGAGGGTCTGAACCGCCACGCCTCGCTGCACGCCTCGGCCGTGGTCATCGCCCCCCGGCCGCTGCTGGACCTCGTGCCGCTGTACAAGTCCTCGGACGAGGACGTGTGCACGCAGTTCGACATGTACTCGCTGGACGACGTCGGCCTGCTGAAGATGGACGTGCTCGGGCTGCGCACGCTGACCGTGGTCGAGGAGGCGACCCGGCTAATCCGGCAGGCGGGCGGCAACTTCGACCCCAACTCCATCCCGCTCGACGACGGGCCGACCTACCGGCTCCTGCAGCGGGGCGAGACCGTGGGCGTGTTTCAGCTCGAGAGCGCCGGGATGCGCGACTTGGCGCGCAAGATGGCGCCGGACCGGCTCGAGCACATCATCGCCATCATCTCGATGTACCGGCCCGGGCCGATGGACCTGATTCCGACATACCTCGCGCGCAAGGCCGGCACCGAGAAGATCGAGTACGAGCACCCGCTGCTCGAGCCGATCTGCCGAGAGACCTACGGCATCATGATCTACCAGGAGCAGGTGATGCAGGCGGCGCAGGCCCTGGCCGGGTATTCGCTGGGCAAGGCCGACCTGTTGCGCCGGGCGATGGGCAAGAAGAAGCCGGAGGAGATGGCGGCCCAGCACGAGACTTTCGTGCAGGGCTGCGCCAAGCACAACAAGATCCCGGCGAAGCAGGCCGAGCGCATTTTCGAACTGCTGGCGAAGTTTGCCGGCTACGGGTTCAACAAGTCGCACGCCGCGGGCTATGCCTACCTTTCCTACATCACCGGATTCCTGAAGGCCAACCACCCGGTCGAGTTCCTCGCCGCAACCCTGACCAGCGAACTGGGCGACTCCAAGAAGCTGGCCAAGTTCGTGCACGAGGGCCGCAGGATGGGGCTGCGCCTGCTGCCGCCCGACGCTAACCGGAGCGAGGTTCGGTTCAGCATCGAGGCCGGCGCAATCCGCTTCGCGCTGGCCGGCGTACGCAATCTCGGTGTCGGCGCGAGCGAGGCGATAGTCAAGGAGCGTTCGGAGCGGGGCGAGTTCGCGAACCTGCTCGATTTCCTTGTCCGGATGAGGGGCGCGGTGAACCGCAAGGCGGTCGAGTCGATGATCAAGGCTGGAGCGTTCGACTGGGTCGACCCCAACCGCTCGGCGCTGCTCGATGGGCTCGAAGCCGACTTGGCGCGGGCCGGGTCGGAGCGGCTGCAGTACCTCGAACGGCAGGCCGACCTGTTCGGCGGGGCCGAACCCGATGCGGAACCGCAGCGGCCGGTTTTCGACACCCACATGCTGCTGGCCTACGAGAAGGACGCATTCGGTTTCTATTTCTCATCGCACCCGCTTGAGCCGTTCCGGGCCGAGTACGACGCGCTCGGGCTGCAGCCGATAGGCGCGATCGAGAATCTGCGCGACGGCACCCCTGTCGCGCTGGGCGGGGTGATTACCCAGCGCCGGATGCGCAAGGACAAGCGCGACCGCGAGTACGTGATAGTCACGCTCGAGGATTTCGAGGGCGCGGTTGAGGTGATGGTGTTCTCCGACCAGCTCGAGGCAAGCCGGGCTGCGCTGAAGCTGGACAATCTCGTCGTGGTGCAGGGCGTGGTCAAGGTGCGGGCCGGGGACGGCGGGGCCGGCTCGGGCGTGCCCCAGGTATGGGCCAGCCGGGTGACCGCGCTGGCCGAGTGCAACCGCTGGCTCAAGCAACTCGTCATCGAGTGCGACGAGGCCGCGGCCGATGAGCTGACGCTGCTAAAGGTCAAAGAACGGCTCGCGGCCAGCCCGGGCGAGGCGGTGACCTGGCTGCGGCTGCGCCAGGCCGGCGGCCTGACCCGCGACTGGCTGCTGCGCGAATACCGCGTCGCCATCGACAACTCGCTCATCGCGGACCTGCAGAAGCTCGTCGGGACCGAGGCGGTGCGGGTCAGAGGCGAGCTCCCCGCGTGCAACGGCAACGAGCGCCGCGGGCCGCGCAACCGGCCGGCGGGCAAACCTCGGCCCTGACTTTCGCTGAGAAAGAATCAGGCGCGCTCGTCGCCGCCGTCGGGCGGGATGACGAGTCCTTCGAGACGGGCGATGCGCTCCTCGATGGGCGGGTGGGTCGCGAAGGGGCTGGCGACCGATGACTTGCGTCCGAACGGGCTGGCGATCCACATGTGCGCGGTCGCGCTTGAAGCGGCGGCGAGCCTTTCCGGGTAGGCGCCGAGCTTGGCGAGCGCCGAGGCGAGACCGTGCGGATTGCGCACGATGAGCGCGCCCGAGGCGTCGGCGAGATACTCGCGCTGGCGCGAGACCGCGGCGCGGATGAGCGCGACGAACAGCGGCGCGAGGATGGCCAGGGCCAGGCCGACGAGCGCGATGACCAGACCGACCTGGCCGCCGCCGCGGCCGGATGAGCGGCGGTCGCGCCGACCGCCGCCGAAGAAGAATCCCCAGCGCAGGAAGATGTCGCGGAACAGGACGATCAGCCCGCCGACGATGGCGACCACGGTCATCAGCAGGATGTCGGAGTTGCGGATATGGGCGACCTCGTGGGCGATGACGCCCTGCAGCTCGTCCCGGTTCATCATCTCCAGGAGGCCGCGCGTGACCGCAACGGCGGCGTGTTTCGGACTGCGCCCGGTCGCGAAGGCGTTGGGCGCGGGGTCTTCAATCACGTACACCCGGGGTTTGGGGATGCCGGCGGCGATGGCGACTTCTTCGACGATGTTGTGGAGCTGGCGATAGGACTCCGGTTCGGCCGGGTGCGCCCGATTCACGGCGAGAGCCAGCCGGTCCGAGTTATAGTAGAGGATCAGGTTGTAGCCGATGATGAACAGGCCGAACAAGGCGTAAGCTTCGATCCCCCAGCCGAAGTACCAGCCCAGGGCCCAGCCGACCGCGCCCAGCAGCAGCGAGATGAGCACTATGAACAGCGCCGTACGCAACCGGTTGGCCGCGATGAGCTGGTAGAGGTGACGGCGCTCGGACAAGGCTAGAACTTGACCTTGGGCGCCTCGCGCTCGGCCTCGGGCACGGAGTAGAACTCGGCCGACTCGAACCGGAACAGCCCGGCGAAGATGTTGGCCGGGAACACCTCGCGCGAGTTGTTGTAGTCCATCACCACGTCGTTGTAGAACTGGCGGGCGAAGGCAATCTTGTTCTCGGTGCCGGTCAGCTCCTCCTGCAGCTTCAGGAAGTTCTCGTTCGCCTTGAGGTTGGGGTAGTTCTCGACCACGGCGAACAGGGTTTTGAGCGTGTCGGTGAGCGCGTTGTTCGCCTTGGCCGCCTCGGCCGGACCCTTGGCGTTGATGGCGAGCGAGCGCGCCTCGGCGATGCGCTCGAAGATCGCCTTCTCGTGCGCGGCATAGCCCTTGACCGTCTCGACCAGGTTGGGGATGAGGTCGATGCGGCGTTTGAGCTGGACGTCAATCTGGTGCCAGCCGTTCTTCACCCGGTTGCGCTTGATCACCAGCGAGTTGTAGATGCTGATGGCGACGATGGCGAGCAGGCCGACGATCGCGAGGACGATAATCAATGCTATCATTCAGTTCTCCTTAGGGTTCCAGTGTAGCGGCGCGGCCGGGCCTGTCAAACCGCCGAAGGCCGACACGGTTCGGGCAGTATCTTCGGCGCGAGGCATCCGGGCGCGGTCGATAGCGGGTCGAGCGCGGCCGCGAAGACGGCGCACGACCGGCTTCGGCAGGCCGGCGCAATGACCGCAGGGGGGACGAGAGAGGTGTTTGTGCCGCCGAGTGCGCAACCCGCGGCGGCACCGGGTGTTAGCCTGCTTCTGTTGGTATCGGTCGATTTAGCCCGGCAGGATAATCAGGGGTTCGGCATATCCCGATAAACCGGGCCGAGTCTGTGAGTCCTGCCAGGCCGCCGGGCCGTCTCTGCGCCGTTAGCTTGACACTACTTGATAGGCTGATAGACTACCGCAACCTGAAGGAATTGAGATGAAAGCGCTTAATGTCGTTCTCGTCGGCCCGCCCGGTTCGGGCAAGGGCACGCAGGCCGAGCTGCTGCGCAGCAGGCAGGATTTCGTGCACTATTCGACCGGCGAGGTGTTTCGCGACCACATCGCGCGCAAGACCCCGGTGGGGCTTGAGGTCGAGGAGTATGTCGTCGCCGGCAAGCTCGTGCCGGACGAGGTGGTGCTGGAGGTCGTGAACGCTTTCCTGGCCGAGCATGCCGGCAAGTCGATTCTCTACGATGGTTTCCCGCGCACCGTGCCGCAGGCCGAGGGTCTGGACGCGGTGCTGGCCGACAACGGCATCGGCATCGATCTCGTGGTGCTGGTGGACCTGGCCGACGAGGAGGTCGTGAAGCGGCTGACTTCGCGGCGCCAGTGCCGGAAGTGCTCGAAGATATACAACCTGAGTTTCAGCCCGCCGCGCGTCGAGCGCGTGTGCGACGAGTGCGGGGGCGAGCTGTACCAGCGCAAGGACGATACCGAAGAGGTCATCCGCGACCGGCTCAGCGTGTATCACCGGCAGACCGAGCCGGTACTGGGTTTCTACGGCGGACAGGGCAAGCTCGTGCGGCTTGACGGCGCGCTGGGCCGGGATCGGGTGTACGAGGAAATCGTCAAGCTCGTGACCGCGGCCCGCGCGAGCTAGGCCGGCTCTTGGCCCTGCACCTGAAGTCGGCGCGGGAGATAGCTGGCATCAGGGCGGCGGGAAGGATCGCGGCCCGCGCCATTGAGGCGGCGCGGCAGGCGTGCGCGCCGGGCGTGTCGTTGAAGGAGCTGGAGCGCGCGTGCCGCGCGGCCATCGAGGCCGAGGGCGCGGTGCCGACCTTTCTCGGCTATCGCGGGTTTCCGGCCGCGGCGTGCGTGAGCGTGAACGAGGAGGTCGTCCACGGCATACCGTCAGAGCGGCGCCTGCGCGAGGGCGACCTGGTGAAGATTGACGTCGGCGTGACCAGGGACGGTTTCGTCGCCGATATGGCCCGGACTTTCGCGGTGGGCAGGGTGGACGAGGAGAAGCGGGCGCTGGCGCAGGCGACCGAGGCGGCGTTCTGGGCCGGTTGCCGCGCGGCGCGGCCGGGCAACCGGGTGAGCGACATCGGCCACGCCGTGCAGGAGCTGGTCGAGGCCCGCGGCTATTCGGTGGTGCGCGAGCTGTGCGGCCACGGCGTGGGCCTGGAGCTGCACGAGGAGCCGTCGATACCGAATTTCGGTCCGGCCGGCCAGGGCCTCGGCCTCGCCGCCGGGATGACGCTGGCGATCGAGCCGATGGTGAACGCCGGCGGGTTCGAGGTGAAGACGTTGGATAACGGCTGGACGGTCGTTGCCGTGGACGGCAGGCCGTCGGCCCATTTTGAGAATACCGTGCTGGTGACCGAGAAAGAACCGGAGATACTGACAGAGGATGTCTAAGAAGGACCTGATTCAGCTCGAAGGCACGATTGTCGAGTCGCTGCCCAATGCGACTTTCCGGGTCGAGTTGGACAACGGGCACAAGGTGCTCGCCCACATCTCGGGCCGGATGCGGCTGAACTGGATAAGAATCCTGCCCGGCGACCGGGTGACGGTGGAGTTTTCGCCGTACGACCTGGAGCGGGGCCGGATAATCTACCGTTTCAAGTAAGGGAGCAGAGCGATGAAAGTTCGCGCCTCAATCAAGAAGCGCTGCGCTCACTGCGTGGTCGTCAAGCGCAAGGGCGTTGTCCGGGTCATCTGCAAGCGTGACCCAAAGCACAAGCAGCGCCAGGGCTAGCCAGACGGCCAGCCAGGCAGCGCCGGACCCCGGGTGCAACCGGCGGTCCGGCGTCCCGCGTCCGGGGGATTCGCGAATGACAGCGGTCGAAGGCAGGTATCGCGCCGGCGCCGTGCGGCCGGCGATTGCCGGGGGGTGTTGATGGCGAAGTACATATTCGTCACCGGCGGCGTCGTGTCGTCGCTGGGCAAGGGCATCGCGACGTCTTCGATCGGCCTGCTTCTGAAGAGCCGCGGGCTGAAGGTGGTGCCGCTGAAGTTCGACCCGTACATCAACGTCGATCCGGGCACGATGAGCCCGTTCCAGCACGGCGAGGTGTTTGTCACCGACGACGGCGCCGAGACCGACCTGGACCTCGGCCACTACGAGCGTTTCATCGACCTCGATCTCTCGCAGGCGAACAACGTGACCCAGGGCCAGATCTACTCCGCGGTCATCGACAAGGAGCGGCGCGGCGAGTATCTCGGCCGCACGATACAGGTCGTGCCGCACATCACCGGCGAGATCAAGTCGCGCATCCGCCGGCTGGCCGATTCCAACGACATCGTCATCACCGAGATCGGCGGCACGGTCGGCGACATCGAGGGCCTGCCGTTCATCGAGGCGGCGCGCCAGTTCGCGCTGGAGGAGGGCCGGCAGAACGTCGTCTACATCCACCTGACGCTGGTGCCGTTCATCCGCGCCTCGGGCGAGTTCAAGACCAAGCCGACCCAGCACTCGGTGCGCGAGCTGCAGAACTACGGCATCCAGCCCGACTTCGTGATGGTGCGGGCCGAGCAGCCGCTGGCTCAGGACGCGCGCGACAAGATCGCGCTGTTCTGCAACGTGCCGCCGCAGTCGGTGATCGAGGCGGTCGACGTGGCCAACATATACCAGATTCCGCTGGTGTTTCACCGTCAGGACCTCGACGGCCTGATCGTGCGCCGGCTAGGGCTGCGCACGCGCAAGCCGGACCTCGGCGCGTGGCAGCGGTTCGTGGACAGCCAGTCCCTGGCCAACGAAACCATCGAGATCGGGATGTGCGGCAAGTATGTCGGGCTGCACGACTCCTACAAGTCGGTCGTCGAGTCAATCCATCACGCGGCGGCGGGCCGCGGCCTGAACGTGAAGCTGCGCTGGCTCGACGCCGAGGAAGTGAGCGACGCGACCGTGGCCGAGCAGATGCGCGGTCTGGCCGGGCTGGTCGTGCCGGGCGGATTCGGGATGCGCGGTATGGAGGGCAAGATCGCGGCGGTGCGCTATTGCCGAGAGCGCGGCGTGCCCTACCTCGGGCTGTGCGTCGGGCTGCAGGTCGCGGTTATCGAGTTCGCGCGCAATGTCTGCGGCCTCGCCGGGGCCAATTCGACCGAGTTCAGCCCGCGCGCGCCGCACCCGGTCATATACCTGCTGCCGGGCCAGCGCGGGCTCAAGCGCAAGGGCCACACGATGCGCCTGGGCGCGTACGAGTGCCGCCTGAGCGCGGGCACGGTCGCCCGGCGCTGCTACGGCCGGGGCACGGTGTCGGAACGGCACCGGCACCGCTACGAGCTGAACAACAAGTACCTTCCCCGGCTCGAGGCGAAAGGCATGACCGCGAGCGGGCGTTCGCCCGACGGCAAGCTGGTCGAGATTGTCGAGCTGCGCGGCCACCCGTTCTTCGTGGCCTGCCAGTTTCACCCGGAGTTCAAGTCGCGGCCCCTGCGGCCCCACCCGCTTTTCGCCGGGCTTGTCAAGGCGGCACATGATTTCAGCCGCGGCGTTGCTCGTCCTGGCAAGATGCCTGCCGCTTGAGGCAGGGGTCGGCCTGTGCCGGCTGGCCGTTGCCGCCTACCTGTTCCTTCGAGCTGACTACCGGGCCGAAGCCGGCCGCAACTACCGGCTCCTGACCGGGCGCAGGCCCGGCTGGTTCTGGTTGCGCAATGCCTGGATCCTGGGCCGCAACCTTGCCCTGATGGCCCGGCTCGGGACCCGCCCGATCGATACAATGATTGACACGGCAAGGGTTTACAGTCACAATCAGACACCTGAATCGCTGGAACGAAAGTTGCATACGACGATGGCCTCTTTTCACTACGGGCTGTGGGAGCTTCTGCCCGGCTGGTTTGCCCGGCAGGGTAGTCCGGTCCAGCTCGTGGTGGGCAGTCAGCGCGGGAGGGTTTTCGCGCGGCTGGTCGAGCGCCTGCGCGGCGGGACAGGGGTGAGCGTGAAGCCGGGTTTGAGGGCGGCACGCGCCCGGCAGTCGCAACCGGGCGTCACCGGGCTGATGCTTGACAATACCAGCCGGGGCGGCGCGGTCTGGGCCGCGGCATGCGGCGTGCGGCTGCGAATGCCGGCGCTGGCTTTCCGGCTCGGACAAGGAACCCTGCAGACGGCGTTCGCGCGGCTCGAACGCGGCCGGCTGCGGGTTGACGTATGCCCGGCGGGTGATGAGTCGGTTGCGGCCGCGGCCCTGGTCGAGCGCGTGCGCGAGCGGCCCGAGGAATGGGTGTTCTGGGGCAAGGGCGGCGCGCTGCAGGAAGGCTCGGGCCAGACTGCAGGATGCGGACTGCGCAATGCCGGGTGACATCGGGGGACTGGCGACCGCGATTCGCGGACAGCGGGTCGCAGTCCTGGCGCTGCTGGCGCTTGCGTTCTTCGGCTGTTCGGAGGGCGGCACTGAGTTAGCCGCAGAGCGGCTGCCTGACCAGGTCATCGAGGACTTCACCCTGAACGAGACGGCCAGCGGCGAGCGGCTGTTCACGCTCGATGCCGGTCGCGCCGAGGTCCACGAGGACTCGCAGGTGGTGCAGGTGACCGGCGTGCGCGTCACTTTCTACGACTACGGCGGCGGCGTGTTCTCGGTGTTGACCGCGCAGTCGGGCACGATTCACCGTCTTACCGAGGACCTGGTGGCGCGCGGCGGCGTGGTCGTGCGCACGGCCGACAGCACCGTGCTCGAAACCGACTCGCTGGTCTGGAGCAACGGCAGCCGCAAGGTTCACACCGACGCGCCGGTGAGGATCGCCACGCCTAGGGGCGAGGTCAGCGGCGTCGGCCTTGAGTCGGACGCAGGGCTCGAGCGCATCGAGATGAAGAGCGAGGTGCGCGGCACTTCGCAGCACCGGTTCGAGGCGGGCGAATGAGGACGGTCGCCGCCCTGCTTCTGCTGGCCGCGGTCGGGACCGGGGCCGAGCTCTACGCCCGGAAGATGGCGATCGTGCGGTCGAGCGAGGGCGAGCTGACCGTGTTCGAGGACAGCGTGGTCATCACCGACGGCGGCACGCGGATTGACGCTTTCCAGGCCCGACTCAATGACCGGGCCGGGCGCGCCGCGATCAGCGGCGACGTGCGCATCAAGAGCCCGGACGCGATGGTCTGGGCCGACTCCGCGCTGTACTTCATGAACGAGCGGCGCGCCGAGCTTTTCGGCGCGGTGCGGGTGCGGCGCGAGTCGCTTGTCATCACCGCGCCGTGGCTGGAGTACCGCACGGCCGAACGGCTGGTCCGGGCCGACCGCGGGCTGGTGCTGACCGACGAGGCGCGCGACTTCCGGCTGAGCGGAGACCGCGGCACCTATGACATGGCCAACGACGTCGGGATGGTCGAGGCGGCGCCGGTTCTGTCGTGGCGGCGGGGCGAGGACTCGGCGCGGGTCACGAGCCGGACGATGGTCTGGGAGGAGCGCGCGTCGCGGGCCGTGGCCCGGGGCGGTGTGCTGGTGAGCTCGGGCCACAGCGAGCTTGAGTGCGACTCGGCGGTGTTCTACTCGGGGCCCGACTCGGGCGTGGCCTGGGGCAGACCGCGCGTGCGCGACCGGCAGAGCGAGGCGACCGGCGACACGATGACTTTCCACGTGAGCGGCGGGACGCTTGAGCGCGTCAACATCATCGGCAACGCGGCCGGCGAGTACCGCACGGAGGGCGGCGACCGGGTACTGGTGTCCGGTACGGCCATAAGCCTGGGCCTGGTCGGCGGCGGTGTCGACCGGGTCGAGGTCAGCGGGTTGCGGTCGGGCCAGCTCATCCGGCCGGGAAGCGCGGGAGAGAATTGAGCGAACCGCAGGCGGCGGCGAACCTGACCGGGGCGACAGTCCCAGTCGAATCGTTGAAGCTGACTGCCGAGGGGCTGGTCAAGCGCTACGGCGGCCGGCGGGTGGTCGACGGCGTCAGCCTGGAACTCGCGCGGGGCGAGGTTGTCGGCCTGCTCGGGCCGAACGGCGCGGGCAAGACAACGACCTTCCACATGATCACGGGTTTCGTCCGGCCAGAGGCAGGCCGCATCATGCTCGGCAGCGCCGACATCACCCACCAGCCGGTGTATCGCCGGGCCCGGCTGGGCCTGGGCTATCTCTCGCAGGAGCCTTCGATCTTCCGCAAGCTGTCAGTTGGGGACAATGTGCTGGCGATACTGGAGATGCTGGGCTGCCCGAAGGCCGAGCGGGCCGCGCGGGTTACCGAGCTTCTGGAGAAGCTCAATGTCGCCCACCTGCGAAAGCAGCAGGGCGGGACCCTGTCGGGCGGCGAGCGGCGCAGGGTGGAGATGGCGCGGGCCCTGGCTTCAAGGCCGGCGTTCCTGCTGCTGGACGAGCCGTTCACCGGCATCGACCCGATAGTGCGCGCCGAGATTCAGGACATCATCCGCAGGCTCAAGGGCGAGGGCCTGGGCATACTCATCACCGACCACAACGTGCGCGAGACCCTGGAGATAACCGACCGGGCGTACATCATGTACGATGCCCGGGTGCTGCTGTCGGGCACGTCCGATGACCTGGTGCGCGACGAGACCGCGCGGCAGGTCTACCTCGGGGAGAGGTTCCGTATATGAGAATCGGCATCGAGCAGCGGCTCGCGCAGGAACTGCGGCTGACCCCGCAGCTCATCCTGAACATGAAGCTGCTGCAGATGTCGAGCCTCGACCTCGAGGCGCTGGTGCGCGAGGAGCTGGAGAACAACCCGGCGCTGGAGGAGCCGCTCGGCGCGGGCGAGGGCGCTGACCCGGCCGGGTCGGTCGAGCTGCCCGAGCCGGCGGTCGAGGCCCCGGGCCCGGCCCAGTCCGACGTCGCGCAGGAGGTCGGCGGCGCGGCCGACGAGGCGAACGCGGTCAAGTCGGATTTCGACTACACCGTCGCGGACCTGATGCCCGACGACGGCTTCAGCCCGACCCCGGGGCGTTCGGGCGAGGATGATGAGCTTACCGGGGTCGAGCTCGCGGCCGGGCCCGAGCAGACCCTCGCCGACACGCTGCTGCCGCGGCTGCGCGACCAGCTCAGCACGGAGGACGCCGAGCTTGCCGAGTTCATTGTCGAGTCGCTGGACGAGGACGGTTTCCTGACGATGACCGAGGAGGAGATAGCATCGGCGCGCGGGGTTGACCTGGGCCGCGTCCGGGCGCTGGTGTATGCCATCCAGCGGACCGAGCCGGGCGGGCTGGCCTGCCGCGACTGCCGGCAGTCGCTGGACGTGCAGCTCGAGCTGGCGGGTTACGACCCGCAGAGTCTGGAACGGCGCCTGGTCGGCGACCTCTGGGAGCTGCTGAAGAAGAAGCAGCTCGCGCGCATCGCCCGGGTGTGCGCGGTGAGCGAGGACGATGTCCAGGCCGCGCTGCGCACCATCGCCGGCCTGGAAACCCGGCCGGCGCGGCGGTTCTCGGGCGCGGTGACAAGCTATGTCGCGCCCGACTACTCGGTCGAGTGGCGCGGCGACGAGCTGGTCGGAGTGCCGACCGACGAGAGCTTTCCGCGCCTGCGCCTGTCGCAGCGCTACCTCGACATCCTGCGCAATCCGGCCGGCTTCACCAAGGAGCAGGTCGCGTTCGCGCGCGAGAAGTTCAACCGGGCGCTGATGTTTCTCCGCGCCATCGAGTCGCGGCGCCGCACCCTGCGCAAGCTGACCGATCTGATCATCGAGCGCCAGCGCGACTTCTTCGAGAAGGGCATCGAGCACATGAAGCCGGCCACGCTGCGCGAGGCGGCCGGGTACCTCGGGGTTCACGCTTCGACCGTGTCGCGCGCGATCGCGGGCAAGTACATCGAGACCCAGTTCGGCATCTTCCCCTACAAGCATTTCTTCACGGCCGGAGCCGGCAACACGGCGCGCACGAGCATCAAGGAGAAGGTCGCCCAGATAATCGAGCGCGAGAGCAAGACCTCGCCGCTGAGCGACGACGAGATCGCCGGGCGGCTGAAAATGGACGGGGTGAGCATCTCGCGCCGGACCGTGGCCAAGTACCGCGACGAGCTGGGCATTCCGGGCCGGAACGAGCGGCGGGGATTCTAGGGTGCACGCGGTAGTCGGCACGGCCGGCCATATCGACCACGGCAAGAGCGCGCTGGTCAAGGCGCTGACCGGGACCGACCCGGACCGCCTGAAGGAAGAGAAGGAGCGGGGGATGACCACCGACCTCGGCTTCGCCTTCCTCGGCGACCGGATAACGATAATCGACGTGCCCGGGCACGAGCGGTTCGTGCGCCACATGCTCGCCGGCGCGAGCACGATCGACATGGTTCTGCTGGTGGTCGCGGCCGACGACGGCGTGATGCCCCAGACGCGCGAGCACTTCGAGATCTGCCGGCTGATGGGCATCCGCAAGGGCATAATCGTAGTCAACAAGGCCGACCTCGCCGACGAGGAGTGGCTGGAGCTGGTCAAGCTGGACGCGGCCGAGCTGGTCAAGGGCAGCTTTCTGGAGGGCGCGCCGGTGGCGGTCGTGTCGGCCGTTACCGGTCAGGGCATACCCGAGCTGCGCGCGCTGGTCGAGGCCGCGGCCGCCGAGCTGCCGCCCAAGACCGACCGCGGCGTGTTCCGACTGCCCGTGGACCGCTGTTTCACGATCAAGGGGTTCGGCACGGTCGTGGCCGGCACCGTGCTTTCCGGCTCGTGCCGCGTCGGGGACCGGCTCGAGCTGCTGCCCCAGTGCCGTGAGGTGCGCGTGCGCGGAATCCAGGAGCACAACCGGCAACTGGAATCGGTGGCGATGGGCGAGCGGGCCGCGCTCAACCTGCAGGGGATAGAGCGCGAGACGGTCGTGCGCGGCAACGTGCTGGCCACGCCCGGCTACTTCACGCCGACCGAGTATCTCAACGCCACGCTCTACCTGCTCAGGTCGGTCGAGCGGCCGCTGCGCAACATGACCCGGCTCAAGCTGCATGTCGGCACGGCCGAGACGATGTGCCGGGTGATGCTTCTGGACTGCAAGGAGCTGGCCCCGGGCGGCGAGGCGCTGGTCCAGTTCCGGCTCGAGGAGCCGGTGGTCTGCGACTGGAACGACCACTATGTCGTGCGGTTCTACTCGCCGCAGCAGACAGTCGGCGGCGGGCTGGTGCTGGAATCGAACCCGGGACGCGAGCGCCGGTTTGACGAGGCGGCGCTGGCCCGGCTGCGCGCGCTCAAGCGCGGCGAGGCGGGCAGCGTGCTGGAGCAGTACCTGCTCAAGCACCGGTTCGACATCCGCACGCTCGCCGCGGCGGCGCGCGACCTCGCGCTCTCGGACGCCGATGCGGCGCGGATGCTGGAGGTGCTGGTCCGCACCGGCCGCTGCCGCGTGCTCGCGATTGACGGCAAGGACTACCTTGTCGCGGACAGCGTGTTCGCGGACGCGCGCAAGGCAGTGCTCGACACGCTCGCGAAGTTTCATGCCGACAATCCGTTCCGGCTGGGGCTCAGGCGGCCGGAGCTGCGCGCCAAAGCCGCGACCGGGCTTTCGGCGCCGCTGTACGAGGCGGTGCTCGAGCGGCTTGTCGAGTCCGGCGAGGTGAAGGTCGAGGACGACCGGGTCCGGCTGTCCGGCCACGAGCTGAAGCTTTCGCCGGCCGAGAAGAAGCAGTTCGACCGCGTGGCCGCGCTCTACCGCGACGCCCGGCTCGCGCCGCCGGCGCTGGCCGAAGCGCTGGCCGGGGTCGAGAAGAAGCTGGCCGACCGCGTGCGCACGGCGCTGCTGGAGTCGGGCACGCTGGTCGATGTCGGCGAGTCGGTGGTGCTGCACCGCGATACGGTGGCAGAGGCCGAGTCGGTCGTGCGCCGGCTGTTCGAAACCAAGCCGGAGCTTTCCGCTTCGGAAATCCGCCAGGGGCTGGAGACGACGCGCAAGGTGCTCATACCGCTGCTCAACTACTTTGACTCGCGCGGCGTCACCCAGCGCCGGGGCGAGGTCCGCGTGCTCAAGAAAGCGAGGTGATGGCATGCCCAAGCGAGGCATTCTCGCAACGGTGTCCTGCGCCGGCTGAGCGTCCAAGCTGAGCAAGGCGCAGTTGGCGCAGGCACTCTCAGGGCTGCAACGCCCGACCGACCCGCGGCTGCTGGTCGGAATCAACACAGCCGACGACGCCGGGGTTTTCCTGGTGCGGGACGACCTCGCGCTGGTGCAGACGGTCGACCTGCTGACCCCGATGGTTGAGGACCCCTACACCTACGGCCGAATCGCGGCGACGAACTCGCTGTCCGATGTGTGGGCAATGGGCGGCGAGCCGCTGACCGTGCTCAACATCGTCGGATTCCCGGCTCCGATGGACAAGCGCGTGCTCGCGGAGATCCTGCGCGGGGGGCAGGACGCGGTGAGCGAGGCCGGTGCCGTGGTCGCGGGCGGGCACACTTTCAACGAAAAGGAAATCAAGTTCGGGCTGGCGGTCACCGGCGTCATCGACCCGAAGCGCATCGTCACCAATGCCGGGGCCAGGCCGGGCGAGGTGCTGGTGCTGACCAAGCCGCTGGGCGCGGGCGTTTTCGGGACCGCGATGCTGACGCTGGACGAGGTCGATGCGACGCTGTACGATGCGGCAGTGAAGTCGATGGCGACCCCGAACCGCGCGGCGAGCCGGGCGATGCTTGAGTGCGGCACGTCCTCTGCCACCGACATCACCGGCTACGGGCTGCTCGGCCACGCTCAGGAGATGGCCGAGGCGAGCGGCGTGCGGCTGCGGTTCGATTCGGCCAGCCTGCCGGTGCTGCCCGGCGTCGAGAAGCTCATCGAGCAGGGTCTGGAAGATCCCGGGGTGCTGATGAACGAGACTTCGTTCGGCAGCCGCGTCCAGTTCGCCCCGGGCGTGAGCGACGTCCGGCGCAAGCTGATGTGGGAGTCCCAGACTTCGGGCGGGCTGCTCGTGGCGCTGGCTCCGGACCGGGTCGAGCGGTTCGTCCGGCTCTGTGCCGAGGCCGGGGTTTTGGCCGCGGCAGTGGGCGAGGCGCTGGACGGGGCGGCCGGCGCGGTCGAGGTGAGGTGAGCGTGTTCTGGCGCGAGATCTGGCGGCACGTGGTCGAGCGGCTGACATCGCCCGAGAAGCTGGCCGGTCACCTGACCCGGGCGGTGCAGGTCGTGCTGGTCATCGCGGCGGCGGTGCTGGCCTATGTTATTGCCGGCGCGGTGATAAGGCGCCTCCTGCGCCGGGCGCACGAGCGCCGCGCCAGGACACTCATAACCCTCGCCAACAGCGTGGCCGGTTACATCATCGCGTTCATGGCGCTGGTGCTGGTGCTGCGGGTGCTGGGGGTTGACTACACCGCGATACTGGCCGGGGCGGGCGTGGTCGGGCTGGCGGTCGGGTTCGGCGCCCAGACGCTGGTGCGCGACTTCATATCCGGCTTCTTCCTGCTGCTCGAGGACGACATCAGCGTCGGCGATTTCATCGTGGTCGGCGACATCAGCGGGTCGGTTGAGGCGGTCGGGCTGCGGGCGACCCGGGTGCGGGCGTGGGACGGCACGCTGTTCGTGGTGCCCAATGGCGAGCTGACCCGGTTCGGCAACCGCAACCGCGGGTTCATGCGCGCGCTGGTGACGGTGGACCTGGCCTATGGTCAGGATGCGGCCGCCGGCATGGCACGGGCTCAGGCGGTCGCGGATGCCTGGTACGCGGAGCGGGCCGAGCTGTGCCTGGAGCCGCCGACGGTGCAGGGCCTTCTGGAGCTGGGCGAGTCCGGGGTGCGCATCCGCGTGGTTGTCAAGGTGCTGCCGCTGCGGCACTGGGAAGCCGAGCGCGAGCTGCGGCTGCGGCTCAAGGCGGCGTTTGAGTCGGAAGGAATCGAGATACCGCTGCCCCAGCGCGTGGTGCACCTGCGCCACGACCCGCCCCGCGCGGGCTGAACCCCTTCACTACAACCGGGCCGGAGCGTCAGGTTGCGCCGGTGTCGGCTGACTCGTCTTCAGTCGCCCTGACCGGGGGTGCCGGGTTGATTATGATGACCAGCGCGCCGACGACCGTGCCGGTGTTGTCACGCAGTGCCTCGATGCAGAGCGCCGAGCCGGGCATCTCGGCCAGAATCTCGCACTCCTGGCGTCCGACCGCGCCGGCAAGGGTGTGCTCGAGCGGCTCGCGCAGGAACTCAAGCTGCGGGAAGCTGGCGAGGTCGTGGCCGGTCGCTTCGGCGGCGCGCACCCCGAGCACAGGCTCAATCGCGGCGTTGGCATAGATGATGGCGGGCGTGCGGTCGACGACGATCACGCCCTCGGCGATGCTGGCGCAGAGCTGGCGGAACCGCCGCTCAAGCAGCAGGATGCGGCTGACCTTGCGTTCGTCAATCTCGCGCAGGCGCGCGAAGACCCGGTTGAGCTGGCGGGCGAGATTGCCGAGCTCGTCGTTGGAACGCACCGAGATGCGGAAGTCGAGGTCGCCCTCCTCGGCGCGGGCGAGGGCGTTGGAAATGCGCTTGACCGGCAGCAGGATGCGGCGCGGGGTGGTGGCGATGAGCCAGGCCAGCACGATGGCGACGACCACCAGCATTGTCAGGATGTTGCGCTGGCTCCAGGCCGTGAGGCTGCGCACGCGGCTGCGGCCCTGGGCCACGCGGTCCGAAACGAGTCGGGAAATTGCGCTGGTGCGGGCGGATATGGCGTCCTCGACCGTGCGCATCCGCGCGGCGAGCAGGCGGCCGGCCGGGCCGCCGCGCAGGGGCAGTTCCATGTCGCGGGCCACGGCCGCGGCCGCGGCGATGAGCGAGTCGCGGCGCGCGCTGTCCTCCGCGGCGAAGGCCTGGTCGAGCAGAAGCTGGTGGCGCGTGCGCAGGCGGCTCCAGTCTTCGAGGTAGGCGGCACCCGGCTGGGCCGCGGGCAGGGTGCCGAGCGTGTCGAGCAGGGCCTGGTAGCGGCGGACCTGGGCCGCGATCGAGTCGAAATCGGCGCCGAGCGACGGGTCGATGCGCTGGCCGCGGTTGCAGAGCTGGATGACCCGGTCGAGCGCCTCGCGCCCGCCCGACAGGTAGAGCGAGTCGTCGAAGATGACGAAGTTCTTCTCCAGCCGCCGCGCGGTGAGGAAGCCGATCGTGATGCGGTCGGCGATGCGCAGCAGCTCGAGGTCGACGTCGACCGTGCGCTGGATGGCGCGGTTCATCAGGCTGTTGTAGAACAACGACAGCACCACTACCGGGCTGACCAGCAGGCTGGCCAGGAGCATGCCGACCGCGATGCGGCCGCTGATGGTGCGCGGGCCGCGCACCGCGGGCCGGCCGTTGCCGTTGGGCATGCTAGCGGTTTGCGGTCAGGCGCTCGATGTCCTCGTCGACGCCGACGAGCACGAGCACGTCGTCCTGCTCGATGCGGTCATCCGGGCCGGGCACGTCGTTGGTCTTCTCGATGTAGCTGGTCTCGCCGTCTTCGTTGATGACGGGGACCCGCTTCTTGACCGCGATGACGTTCACCCGGTAGCGGCGGCGGATGTCGAGCTCGCCCAGCTTCTTGCCGACCATGTCGCGGCGCGGCTTCATCTCGACGAGGCTGTGGCCGCTGGTCAGGGTTATCTGGTCGAGCAGGTTCGGCGCGATGAGGGTCTTGGCGACCTGTTCGGCCATCTGTTCTTCGATGAGCACGGTGCGGTCGGCGCCGACGTCACCGAGAATCTGGGCGTAGAGGTCGGACGCGGCGCGGGCGACGATGTGGCCGGCGCCGAGCCGCTTGAGTATGGCGGTTGTCAGGATGGCGGCCTCCATGTGTTCGCCCATCGCGACGACCACGGCGTCAACGTCAAGCACGCCCGAGCGGGACAGCGCCTCCTCGTCCGTCGCGTCGAGACAGAGGGCCTGGGTGACGTCATCCTTGATGGCTTCGACCCGGCTTGCTTCCTTGTCGATGGCGAGCACCTCGGCGCCGCGCTCGGTCAGTGTGCGGGCAACGCCGGCGCCGAATGTGCCGAGCCCGATGACGGCGAACTGCTTCATTTTGCTATCCTCCTCTAGCCGACCAGCACGCGGGCCGACGGGTAGGAAACGGCCAGGCGCGGGCGGCGTGCGGCCATGGTCAGAGCCAGGGTCAGGGGGCCGAGGCGGCCGATGTACATCAGGGCGATGATAGCCAGCCGGCCGGCCACGCTCAAGTCCGGGGTGATGCCGGTGGAAAGGCCGACCGTGCCGAAGGCCGAGACGGTTTCGAACAGCAGCCGCTCGAACGGCTGGCGTTCCGATACAAGCAGGATGCCAAGGAAGAAGGCGACAAGTGCCAGCCCGGTGCCGAAGACAGCCGCGGCGCGGTAGACCGTGTCCCGGCTGATGGTGCGGCCGCGCACCTCGACCTCGGGCCGGCCGGCGACCACATTGCGCAGGGTGAACCAGAGCACCGCCATCGTGCTTGTCTTGACGCCGCCGCCGGTGCCGCCGGGCGACGCGCCGATGAACATCAGCACCGCAAGCAGCATCAGCGTGACCGGCCGCAGCGAGTCGAGCGGCACGGTGTTGAAACCGGCGGTGCGCGGGGTCACCGACTGGAAGACGGCGGCGAGAACCTTGGCGACCGGCGACAGGCCGGCCAGCGTGTTGTCGAACTCGAAAAAGAAGAAGGCCAGCGCGCCGAACACGATGAGGCTGAGAGAGGCGCGGGTGACGAGGTGGGCGTGGGTCGAAAGCCCGGTCCAGGTGCGCCAGATTCCCCGGCGCAGAGCCTCGCGGCTGACCAGTTCGTGGACCACGCTGAACCCGAGCCCGCCGAGGACAATCAGCAGGCAGACCACGGCGTTGACAAACACATCGGCCTGCCAGCCGACAAGGCTGTCTGAGAATGTCGAGAATCCGGCGTTGCAGAAGGCCGAAACCGAGTGAAAAGCGGCGTGAAACAGCGCCTCGGCCGGCTCGCTGAAGTGCAGCAGCCAGCGGCCGAACAGAAGCAGCGTGCCGACTGATTCGGCAAGCAGCGTGAACAGCAGGATGTAGCGCACCGCCTTGGCGATGTCGAGCTCGCGCTGGTCCTCGACCCCGACGGCGAGCGCGGTGCGTTCGCCCGGGCCGAGGCGGTGGCGCAGCAGCACGATGACGCTGGCCGAGAACGACATTATGCCCAGACCGCCGAGCTGGAATAGCAGGAGTATGACATACTGGCCGAAGCGGGAGAAATGGGTCGCGGTGTCGCGCACGGTCAGGCCGGTGACGCAGGCCGCGGAGGTGGCGGTGAAGAGCGCGTCGAGCGGCGACGCGCCGCGGCCGTCCGCGGTCGCGGCCGGGAATGTGAGCACGAAAGTGCCCGCGACAATGAGCGCGACAAAGCTCAGAGCCAGGGTACGCACCGGGTGCCGGCGCAGCCGGCCGATGACCCCGTAGAAGCGACTGGAACGGGTGAAGTTGCCCAGCCACACCAGCACCTGGCGCACGAATGCCGGCACGTACGCGGGCAGGCCCAGAACCAGCAGGGCGACGATCGCGGCGAGCAGGACCAGGTCGAACCAGCGGCGGCGGAAGTACGCCGGCCACGAGGGCGTGTAGAACCAGGTCAGGACGATGTCAAGCAGCGCGAGAAGGACGACCGCGGCGTTCAGGCCGGACAGGAGCCAGGCGACCGGGCCGCGGAAGTCCAGCCGGTACCCGTACCGGCTGACAAATGCCAGGAGCGCGATTGCCACGAGCCAGGTCGTGACGCCACGCAGCACCACGAGCCAGCGCGGCGTGGCCCGCTCGGTTCGCAGCACGCGGAAACGGCGAAACAGCCGCATCGGTCTAGCCTGCGCCTGGGCAAGGGTTGCCCGCGGTCAATCGGGCAGCATCGAGCAGACCCGGCTCAAATCTCATATGTGCGGGGAGTTATGCGGCCAGCAGGACGACTATGTCCATAGTGTTGCATTCAATTATCGGCCCGGGGGGAGGCTTGTCAAGATGAGGTCAGAGCGCCAGGGCAAGCCCGAGCGCGGCCAGCAGTCCGAGCGCGCCGCCGAACCAGAACGGCGCGGTCGGGCCGGCGAGGCTCCACAGCGCGCCCGCGAGCAGCGAGGCGGGCAGCAGGCCGATGCCGACCAGGGTCGAGTGCAGGCCGATGAAGGTGGCGCGGTGCTCGGCCGGGGGCCGGGCCGCGCCCCCGGCCGGTTCCAGACCTTCGGTCAGCGCCGAGTACACGCCGTACAGCCCGAACAGCAGCCACACGGCCCAGGGCCGGCCGGCCAGCGCGAAGCCGAAGTACACCAGTCCGTACAGCGCGTAACCGGCCACGAGCAGGCGCTTGCGGCCGATTCGGTCGGCCAGGCGGCCGAAGGGCCACGACAGCAGCGCATAGGCAAGGTTGTACACCAGGTAAGCGCCGAGCGCGGCCAGCACGGTGAACCCGAGGTTGCGCGCGCGCAGCAGCAGGAACGCGTTGGAGGAATTGCCCAGCGCGAACAGGCCGACTACCAGAAGGAACCAGCGCAAACGGCCGGGCAGGCCGCGCCACGACAGCCGGGGCAGGTCGCGGCCCGTGCAGGACGCGGCAGGCTCGCGCACGAGGAAGAGCGCCGCCGCGCCGAGCGCGGCCGGGATGAGCGATATGAGGAAGATGCGCTGAAACCCGGCGCGGCCCGGCTCGCCGCCCAGCGCGGCGACCAGCAGCATCGCGACCACGACCCCGGCTGCGGCGCCGAGAGTGTCCAGCGCGCGGTGCAGGCCGAACGCGCTGCCCCGCCGGCCCGGCGCCGAGCAGTCGGCGATGATAGCGTCGCGCGGGGCGACACGCACTCCCTTGCCGATGCGGTCAACCATCCGGCCGGCAAACACCAGGCCCCAGGATGAGGAGAGGTACAGAAGCAACTTGCCCAGAGCTGACCCGGCGTACCCGAGAATGGCCAGGGGTTTGCGCCGGCCCAGCCTGTCAGACAACCGTCCCGAGAACACTCTCAGCAGGGATGCCGTGCTTTCGGCAAGCCCCTCTATGACGCCGAGGATTGCGGGCGGCGCGCCCAGCACCGCAAGATAGAGCGGGATGAGCGGGTACACCATCTCGGTCGAGAGGTCGGTGAGCAGGCTGGTGATGCCGGTGACGATGACGTTGAACACCACCGTCAGTGTAGGCCGGCGCGGCACCGGGTCAACCGCCGGTGGACCGGCAGGCAGGAGGGCATTGACTGGCCGCGCGCCGGACGGTTAAATCACACCATGCGTAACACGCTCATCCCGCTGCTTGCTTGCGTCCTGATTGGCTGCGGCCCGAATCTTGCGCGACTGCGCGCGCAGCTCAAAGACCCCGACCCGCAGAAGCGCATCGCGGCGATTGAGGCGCTTGCGGTCGAACAGGACACGGTCGCGGTACCGCTGATCGTCGAACTGCTGATGGACAGCGTGACCGACGTTCGCCGGACAGCGGCCCGCGCGCTCGGGCCGCTGGGCGACAGCCGGGCAATCGAGCCGCTGGCCGAGTTCTACGGCCGTGAACAAGACGAGAAGGCCGGGGCCGCGGCCCAGAACTCGCTCGTCGGGCTGGGCGCGGGCTCGGTTGAACCGCTGGTGCGGCTGTTGCGCTCGGTCCGGCCCGAGGTGCGCGCCGGCGCGGCCCACGCCCTCGGCCGCATCGGCTCGGCCAACGCCATTGACGGGCTCATCCGCCTGCTCGGCGACCGGGAGCAGACGGTCCGGCGCGCCGCGGCCTTTGCCCTGCGCAAGATTGGCGACAGCCGGGGACTTGAAGCGGTGGCCAGGCTCGTCGATACGGACCGGGAGATTGACGCTGATGCGGCCGGTGCGCTGTCGGGCGAAGGCTACGAAGAGCAGTTCAACCGCGCCCGGCGCATCGCCCGCAAGATACGCTGACCGGCGACCCGGCGGCCGCCATACAGACGCCGGGCGCTGGATGCCGGGCGTTGGGGTCTGGCGCTTCCGCGCAGCGGCGTCACTCCGAAGCCGATGTGGGAGTCCCTTGTCGTGGGGGTGCTTGTCATTCTGCACTGCCTTCTCGCAGGCCAGCGTCCGCGCCGCGCGAGATGCTCACTGTCCTCTGCCCGCGTCGTTCCCGGCACGATTCGCCGTGCCCGTTTCGGTCCTGTTGCCCTCATTTGCCGCAGCACTGCGCCGGCTCCTGTCAGCACATCTCGTTTCAGTTTCTTCACCATCACAGCCGGACTTTGCTTTACAAGCCTGACCCGAATCCTAGAATGGCGTATGAGGCAGAAAACCGTTTCCCAGGTTGCAGTGCTGATGGGCAGTGATTCGGACTGGCCGGTGATGAGCGAGGCGGTGCGTGTGCTGGACAGCTTCGGCATTGCCAACGAGGCGCAGGTGATTTCGGCGCACCGGACACCGGACCGGTGCCGCGCGTTCGTGCGCGCGGCGGCCGGGCGCGGCATCAAGGTCATCATCGCCGGCGCGGGCAAGGCCGCGCATCTGGCCGGGGCCGTGGCGAGCAACACGACCTTGCCGGTCATCGGCGTGCCGCTGGACGGCGGCATGAACGGACTGGACGCGCTGCTTTCGACCGTGCAGATGCCGGGAGGCATCCCGGTGGCGTGCGTGGCCGTGGGCAAGGCCGGCGCGGTGAATGCCGGGCTGCTGGCCGTGCAGATGCTGGCTCTTTCCGACCCGGCTCTGGCAAAGAAGCTCGCGGCACACAGGGTGAAGATGGCCAGGGAAGTGGAGCGGAAGTCGAAGGCGCTCAAGCCGAGCGAGTAGGGCAGAGGCCGAATCGGGAAGCCGGAGGAGATCAGATGACTTTGATGCAGGCTGAATTGGGCGGCGTGAGGCGGGTCGCACAGGGCAAAGTGCGCGACATCTTCGAGGTCGGCGAGCACCTGCTGATAGTGTGCACGGACCGGTTGTCGGCGTTCGACGTCGTGTTGCCCGACCCGATTCCGGACAAGGGCAAGGTGCTGACACAGCTTTCCGCGTTCTGGTTCGAGCGATTCCGGGGCCTCGTCGCCAACCATATGGTGAGCGTTGCCCCGGCTGAGTACCCGGCCGAGCTGACGCCCTATCGCGCGATGCTGCAGGGTCGGTCGATGCTGGTGCGCAAGGCCAAACCGCTGCCGGTGGAGTGCGTGGTGCGCGGGTATCTTGCCGGTTCGGGCTGGAACGAGTACCGCGAGAGCGGCAAGGTCTGCGGCGTGGAATTGCCCCAAGGACTGCGCCAGGCCGACAAGCTGCCCCAACCCATCTTCACGCCCGCGACCAAGGCGACGACCGGCCACGACGAGAACATTCCCGAGTCGCGGATGGTGGAGCTGGTGGGCGGGGCGCGCACCGCATTCGTCAAGTCGGTCGCAATCGACATCTACAAGCAAGCCGCAGCGTATGCGCTTGAGCGCGGCATCATCATCGCCGACACGAAGTTCGAGTTCGGCGTTCTCGACGACGAGGTGATTCTCATCGATGAGGCGCTGACCCCGGATTCGTCGCGGTTCTGGTCGGTGAAGGACTACCAGCCCGGGATGTCGCCGCCGAGCTTCGACAAGCAGTTCGTGCGCGACTGGCTGCTGGCCAGCGGCTGGAACAAGACGCCGCCCGCGCCGAACCTGCCGGCCGAGGTCATCGCCGGCACGTCGGCGCGCTATCGTGAGGCGTACCGCATCATCACGGGCAAAGAGCTGGCGTAGCTGCCCGCAGACAAACTCGAAGCTCGAATGACGAATGACGAAACCGGACTGAGGACAAGGCGCTGAGTGCTGGTCGCTGACTTCGACTACGAGCTGCCGCAGGAGTTGGTTGCCCAGCAGCCGCTGGGTGAGCGCGACGCGTCGCGGATGCTCGTGCTGGACCGCAGGGACGGGTCGCTGACCGACGCGAAGTTCGCCGACATCGGGCAGTGGCTGAAGCCGGGCGACTTGCTGGTGCTCAACGACACGAAGGTCAGGCAGGCGCGAGTCTTCGGCAAGCTGCCGACCGGGGGCAGGGCGGAGCTTCTGCTGCTCACAGACCTGGGCGAGGGCCGGTGGGAAGCACTGGCCCGGCCGGCGCGAAAGGCCCGGGTCGGCACCGTGCTCGACTTCGGTACGCACCGCGCCGAGGTCCTGGAGCGCCGGGACGACGGGATGCGCATCGTGCGGTTCTCGCCGGAGGGCGTCGATGCGCTGCTTGAGTCGTGCGGCGAGCTGGCCCTGCCGCCCTACATCAGACGAAAGTGCGCGGACCCGGGCCGCTACCAGACCGTGTACGCCGCGAAGCCGGGGGCAGTCGCAGCGCCGACCGCAGGCCTGCACTTCACGCCCGAGGTGCTCGACCGGCTGCGCGCTTCGGGTGTCGAGACGGCTATCGTCACGCTACACGCCGGGCTGGGCACTTTTCGGCCGGTCGCGGCCGAGCGGGTCGAGGAACACACGATGCACGCGGAGCGGTTCGAGCTGAACGAGGCCGCAGCCGCGCAGGTCAACCGGGCGCTGCGCGAGGGGCGGCGGGTCGTGTGCGTCGGGACGACGACTGTGCGAGTGCTTGAAGGCCAGGCGCGGTCAGCAGACGCTGGCGGGCGCAGGGTGGAGCCCGGCGCAGGCGAGCTGAATCTCTACATCTATCCCGGCTATGAGTGGAAGGTGTGCGCGGCGCTGCTGACGAACTTTCACCTGCCGCGCTCGACTCTGCTGATGCTGGTTTCGGCCCTGGCCGGGCGCGAGGCGATAATGCGGGCATACCGGCACGCGATAGAGCAGCGGTACCGGTTCTACTCCTTCGGCGATGCGATGCTGATAGTGTAGTGTAACGATGGAAACACAGCGTCTGTCTGACCTGGTTGCCGCGAGCGGCGGCAGACTGGTGCGCGGCGCAGACCGCGCGGTGCCGGGCGTGTCCATCGACACGCGCACGATCAGGCCGGGCGAGCTGTACTTCGCCCTGCGCGGCAAGCGGCTGGACGGACACGAGTTCTGCGTGCAGGCAGTCGGGGCCGGGGCGTGCGGCGTCGTGGTGGACGATGCGGCACGGGCCGGGGCAGAGGGCGCGGTCGTGGTCGTGGACGATACGACCCGCGCGCTGGGGCGCGTCGCCGCGTGGTATCGGAGGCTGACGCCGGTGCGCGCGGTCGCCATCACCGGCTCGAACGGCAAGACCACGACCAAGGAGATGCTTGGCTCGATTCTGGGCACGCGCTGGCGGGTTCTCGTACCGCAGGGCAGCTACAACAACGATGTGGGCCTGCCACTGACCGTGCTGAGGCTGGAGCGCGGGACCCAAGCGGCCGTGTTCGAGATAGAGATGAACGAACTGGGCGGGACCGACCGGCTGGCCCGCATCTGCGCTCCCGAGGTTGGTATCATCACCAACATCGGTGACACTCACCTCGAATCGATGAAGAACCGTGCCGGCGTTGCCGAAGAGAAGGCTGAATTGCTCGCCGTACTGGGGCCGGGCGGCACGGCTGTATTGAATGCCGATGACCATCTGGTAATGGATATTGGCCGGAGATTCCCAGGTCTGAAAAGGCTCACGTTCGGTATTGATGTCAGGAGTGACGTGTTTGGAAGCGATATTCGGGAGTATGGTCTGGGTGGTGTGGAGTTCAGGCTGATGGGCGAGTACGCGGTGCGGCTGCCTGTGCCGGGCCGGCACAATGTCCGTAACGCGCTGGCCGCGTGCGCTGCGGCATCGGTTCTGGGGTTGGGCTGGGACGATATGGCTGGGGCGCTTGAGAGTTTCGCGCCGCCGGCGATGCGGCTGCGGGTGGAGCGGCTCGATCGAGTGGTGCTTGTCGAGGACTGCTACAACGCCAATCCGCAGTCGGTGCGCGCGGCGCTGGGCGTGCTTGTTCAGGCAGCACCCAGGGCGCAGCGGGTTGTCTTCCTCGGCGATATGCTCGAACTCGGCGAGCAGTCCGCAATGCTGCACGAGGCGCTGGGGCGGGAGCTTGCCGGCATCGCGGACCGCTTGGTCGTGGTCGGGCGCGAGGTCGAACACTTAGTGCAGGGGGCCCTGAAGGCCGGCCTAGACCCTAAGCGGCTGTGGCGGTTCGCAGACAGCCGGCAGGCAGCCGGGGCGCTGTTTGACATCATCAGGTCAGGGGATACAATCCTAGTCAAAGGTTCGCGAGCGATTGCGATGGAAGCCGTAAGTCAGGAGATTAGAAAGCATTATGGAATCAAAGCAGACCAGGAAGCCGGTCGCCGCGGCTGAGCCGGTGCCGATTCGCTTCACCGACACGACGCTCCGCGATGCCCATCAGTCGCTGTGGGCGACGCGGATGAAGCTTGATGATATGTTGCCCGTGCTCGAGCACATCGACCGGGTCGGGTACTGGTCCCTGGAGATGTGGGGCGGGGCGACATTCGATGTCTGCCTGAGATACCTGAACGAGGACCCCTGGGAGCGGCTCAGCGCGATCCGTGCCCGGGTCAAGAACACCAAGCTGCAGATGCTCTTGCGCGGTCAGAACGTGGTCGGGTATCGCAACTACCCGGATGACGTGCTGGAGGAGTTTGTCGCGAAGTCGGCCGAGCGCGGGCTGGACATCTATCGCGTATTCGACGCGCTCAATGACCCGCGCAACCTCGAGCACGCCGTGGCCTGCGTGAAGAAGAACGGCAAGCACGCCCAGGGCACGCTCTGCTACGCCATCAGCCCGGTGCACACGCTCGAGTATTACCTTGAGCGGGCCCGGGAGCAGAAGGACATGGGCGTGGATTCCATCTGTATCAAGGATATGGCCGGGATACTTTCGCCGGGCAGCGCGTTCGAGCTTGTGTCGGCCCTGAAGGAGCGCATCGGCCTGCCGGTGCAGGTCCATTGTCACGCATCGAGCGGTATGGCGGTCGCGGCCTACCTGAAGGCGGCCGAAGCCGGCTGCGATATCATCGACACCGCGGCCGCGCCTCTCGCGTTCATGACTTCGCAGCCTGCGGGCGAAACGATGGCGGCGTGTTTCGCGGGCCAGGAGCGCGACCCGAAGCTCGACCTCGCCGAGATGGAGAAGGTCGAGAAGCACTTCGAGGAGGTTGCGGTCAATTACTGCGCGCCGCTGCCCAAGGTCGTCGATTCGATGGTCATCATTCACCAGATACCGGGCGGGATGGCCTCGAACCTGCTTTCGCAGTTGCGCGAGCAGAAGGCCGAGAAGCGCCTGCCCGAGGTGCTCGAGGAGGTGCCGCGCGTGCGCGAGGACCTCGGCTACCCGCCGCTGGTGACCCCGACGAGCCAGATTGTGGGCGTGCAGTCGGTGATGAACGTGCTTGCCGGCGAGCGCTACAAGCTCGTGCCCAGGGAAGTCAAGGACTATGTCAAGGGGTTGTACGGCCGTTCGCCTGCGCCGATCCGCGAGTCGCTGGCCCTGAAGATTCTCGGCGACGAAAAGCCGATCAAGGGCCGGCCTGCGGACCTGCTGGAGCCGATGATGCCCAGGGTGCGCAAGGAGCTGGCCCGCGACCTGGTGCAGCATGACGAGGACTACATCTCCTACGCGATCTTCCCGGAGGTCGCGCTGAAGTTCTTCCAGTGGCGCAAGAACCCCAGGGCGGCCGAGGCCGCAGCCGAGGCCAAGTCGCCGGGCAAGCCCGACCCGGCCAAGGCTGAGCCGGCCCGGCCGGCCGCGCCGCCGGTT